>CAMDJH010000258.1 GCA_945900455.1 Akkermansia muciniphila | reverse complement strand
GGACGACAGGTTCGTGGTGCCTTGGACGACTCTCCAATCTCATCCGATTTTGCCCCTTTTCGCCTTCCCATCACTGAAAATCACCCACAGATTAGCCGGAAGAGCCCTATTTTGCACCCTCTGGATGTTCGTTGTCTATTTTCCGACCGCCCACATGCTTTGGGGCGACGGCGGGATGATGAATGGACTGTGGAACCCGAAGGCATCGATTCGGGCCATTGATTTTGCCGGCGGGATCGTGGTGCACATGACGTCCGGGTGGAGCGCGTTAGTGCTTTGTATACTTCTCGGTAAACGGCGATCGTATGGTCGAGAACCCATCGTGCCGCACAGTATGGTTCTATGCGCGGTGGGCACCGGTATGCTTTGGTTCGGTTGGTATGGATTTAATGCCGGAAGTGCCGTCGCCGCGGACGCCGTCGCCACCACCGCATTTGTGGCCACCACGCTGAGCGCTGCGGTGGGTCTTGGCATGTGGGCATTGCTGGAGCAGTGGGTGCGGGGCAAACCGAGCATTCTGGGGATGTGTTCCGGTGCCGTGGCGGGGTTGGCTACGATTACGCCAGCCAGTGGTTTTGTGACTCCGACGGGAGCCATTCTGATCGGGGCGGCGGCGGGGGCCGCCACCTTCTTTGCGTGTTCGAAACTTAAAACCGTCGCGGGCTATGATAACTCACTCGACACGTTTGGAGTTCATGCGGTGGGGGGCACACTGGGAACAGTTCTGGTTGGATTCCTGGCAGACACCGAGGCGAACCCGAACCTAAAACAGGACCACATCAAGAACCTGGTTGGCAATGGCCTGTGGTTGGAACAAGCCAAGGCCGGATTGCTCGTGCTGTTGCTCTCGGTGGTGGGGACCGTGGTGTTGTACTACATCGTCAATGCAATGGTAGGATGCCGAGTGGACACCGACGTGGAGACCCAAGGGTTGGATCTCGCCGAGCACGGGGAGGATGGCTACTCGCACTGAAGCACTGGAGGACGGAGGCTGGGAAGATTTCGCACGGTGTGCGCTTTTCACGGCACGGCGCGGACGGTGTAACCACCGGATTTCTCATCGGCGCCCAGTTTCAAAAGACCGCATTTCTGGGCTTCGAGCAGGAGGTCGTTGAAGGATCGAAATCCGTACGCACGCTCATTAAAGCCGGGTTTTCGTCTCTTGATGGCCTGCTTGATCATGGAACCCCAGATCCGTTCGTCATCTTCACGTTCATTGCTCAGGGCCTCCAGTGTTTCCGCGATCAATTCAAGGGCATCGATCAACGGCGGCCCCTTGGGTTCCGTTGACGGTAATCGGGTGGGGGTCGATGTCGACGTTGACGTCGGGGTGTTGTTGACCGCGGATGCCGCAGCCGCCGATGTGACTGCGTTGGGCGGGGCTGAGGACGAGGACGGGGAAGGGGACGCTGCGCGGGCCGGGGCTTTGAGCGGTTGCTTGCGGACTAGGTCGTCGTAGTAGAGGAACTCGTCGCAATTGTTGAGAAACAGGTCTGACGTGGAATTTTTCACTCCGGCGCCGATCACGGTTTTTGCATTTTCTCTCAGCTTGCTGACCAGGGGCGAAAAATCAGAATCCCCGCTGATAATGACGAAGGTGTCGACATGTCCTTTCGTATAACACAGATCCAGGGCATCCACGACCATCCGGATATCGGCGGAGTTCTTGCCGGACTGACGAACGTGGGGGATTTCAATCAATTCAAAGGCCGCCTCATGCAGGTCCCGTTTGAATTCTTTATAACGGTCGAAATCGCAGTAGGCTTTCTTGACAACAATATGGCCTTTGAGGAGGAGCCGTTCGAGGACCTTTTGAATATCAAATCGAGGAAAATGGGCATCCCGGGCGCCGAGGGCGATATTTTCAAGATCAAGGAAGACTGCCATCGTGGCGTCCGAATCGCGTGTACTCATTCCCAGGAATCGTAGAGTGAGCGGGCGCCGACCACACGGAAAATAATCGGACGGGGCGCTTTGGGCCGGACGCACTCCGTCGAGTGGACGGGGCATCCTCGGTTCGAGGGGCTTGGATTGGGAAACGTCCGTCAGTGCCGTCTTTCGAGAGCTGAGAGAGGCATTCATCAGATGTTGAAATGACTCTTCGATCGAACCATCTTATCCAGGATGAAATTCGTTCTGACGACCCACAACGTAACACTAACCCAAGCGATCGAGGACCACATTTTGGCAAAGCTTGATAAACTGGACCACATCGACCGGTGGCTGGTCGATGCGCGGGTCAATCTTGAAAAAGATCACACGGCCCATTCGCCCGCCCAGCAGTTCAAATGTGCGATCCGGCTTGGGATCCGCGGCAATGATCTTTTTGCCGAAGATAAGGAGGCGGACTTGTACACGGCCATTGACTTGACAGTCAAGAAATTGGAGCAGCAGTTGCGCAAGAAACATAGCAAGGCCAAGGCGCGCATCCACAAGGTCGCCTCCCGCCAGAAGGCGCGCCTCAAAGGGTCCGCCTGACCGCCCCGTCATCCCACTCAGGAGGGCGGTCCAAACCCTCCCTGCTGATCCGTGCCCGAACTCTGGTGCCGGTCGTATCGCCGCCCATCGAGGACGGGGCACTCGCGATATCCGACGGCATCATTCGGGCGGTCGGGCCGTGGCGGGAACTGCGAAACGAGTGGCCCGGCACGATTGATGATCTTGGGGAGGGGATCGTGATGCCCGGTCTGGTGAATGGCCATTGCCACCTTGACTACACGGATTTGGCGGGTGAGTTGGCTCCACCTCGGGAATTCACCGACTGGATCAAATCGATTCTGGCGGCTCGTTCCTCGTGGGGATTCTCGGAGTATGCCGGTTCCTGGTTAAAGGGGGCTGATCAGCTGCGCCGTCATGGGATCACTTCGGTGGCGAACATTGAATCGACACCGGAAATCCTGGCGCACGTCAGGGCGGCTACCGTGTTGCGGGTCTTCTCCTTTCTCGAGCTCACCGGAATTCGCAGCGTCCGTCCGTCCGGCGAGTTAGTCGGTGATGCTCTGCGCATTGCGGAGGGGTTAGAAATGATCGGTCGCGGGGCAATTGGGTTGTCGCCGCATGCGCCGTATTCGACGCGATCCGATTTAGTGGAACGAGTTGCGCGTGAGGCCCGGCAGGAGGGATTGAGGGTCACCATGCACGTGGCAGAATCGTTGGCGGAATTCGACATGTTTGCGTTTCGACGCGGCCCGATGTTTGACTGGCTGAAGTCGCAGCGACCCATGGAGGATTGCGGGCTGGGATCCCCAGTGGTGCATCTCGACCGATATGGGCTATTGGACGCCAATCTCCTCGCTGTGCACGGTAACTACTTGTGGCGAGATGACGCACGGCTTTTGGCTAGCCGCGGAGTGAGCATGGCTCACTGTCCTCAATCCCATGCGTATTTTCGCCATCAGCGTTTCCCGTATCGGGAGCTCTTGGAGTCTGGCGTCAATGTCTGCCTCGGGACGGACAGTCTCGCCTCCACCCGGGCGGCGCCGGGAAAACGGCCGCAGTTGTCCCTTTTTGACGAGCTCCACGCCTTTCAGATGGTCGAACCGAACGTGCCTCCGAAGGAGTTGCTTCGGTTGGTCACCGTAAATGCCGCTCGTGCGCTGGGATGGCGGGGTCGCGCTGGGCAGTTGACGCCAGGTGCCTGGGCAGATTTGGCGGTACTGCAGGAAAAATCTTCCGGAAGACGAGCGGAAGAAGTGGTAGTTACGCACCGCGGTGAGGTTGCCGCTACGATGGTCGGCGGCGACTGGGTATGGCAGCCGTCTTAGCCGAGGAACTCCTGAATGGAACCGGTTGCAACAAGGCCGACTGTGCTCATTACCGGGGCGGCTGGCGGATTGGGTTCTGCATTGATTGCCGCGTTTGCTGCGGCGGGTTGGCAGGTGGCTGCGGGTTGGCACCGGCGGCCAGTTTCCCCGGGCATCCTCCGTTCTGTGGAAAACTGCGTCCCTCTCCGACTGAATGTCACCGATCCAGCGTCGGTTGCCGACGGCTTCTTGAAATTGCGGGATCGATTTGGCCGGCTGGATACGCTCGTGAACGCCGCCGGAGTAACCGCTGACCGCTCGATGATCAGGATGGGGCTGATCGACTGGGATTCGGTCATGGAGGTAAACCTAAAGGGCACGGTTCGGTGCAGTCAGGCGGCGCTCCCGCTTTTTCCGAGTGGCGCGGGTGGGCATATTGTCAACGTGGGAAGCTTGGCGGGCAAGATCGGGCGGAGCGGTCAGGCGAATTACGCCGCGGCGAAGGCGGGATTGGTCGGGTTTTCCAAGGCGCTGGCGCATGAAATGGGGGCACGGAATATCCGGGTCAATGTTGTCTTTCCAGGCGTGATGGCGACGCCGATGACGGCCGTGCTCTCGCCGGAACAATTGAGGCGGCTGCAGGATGAAAATACCCTGGGACGTTTGAACGATCCGGCTGAAATTGCGGGCTTTATCGTCTTTCTGGTGGGTACCCGGACAATTTCCGGGCAGGTATTCAACCTCGATTCCCGGGTCTTCCCGTGACTGCCCAGGCCTCGCTTCAGCGAATTCGCCTGCATTCCCGCTGGCGATTGGTTTAACACTAGCCCGCTTTTCAGTCTCGAATGTCTCACTTTGATCAACAGTTGTCTGCCGAGTTGGCATCCATAGAAGCGGCCGGATTATTCCGCCGCGTTCGACGAATCGGGTCGCCTCAGGGTGTTCACGTGATGGCGGACGGGCGGTTGTTGCGGAATTTTTCGTCCAATGACTACCTCGGTCTCGCCAATCATCCACAGTTAATCGCGGCGGCGGTGGAGGCCACGAAGCGGTACGGAGCCGGTTGCGGTGCATCGCGATTAATCTGCGGCTCGATGGAGCCTCACCACACGTTGGAGGAGGTGCTGGCTCATTTCAAGGGCACCGAGGCTGCGCTCGTGTTTTCGACCGGATATGCCGCCGCTCTGGGTGTCATGGGTGCCTTGGTCGGGCGGGGGGATGTGGTGATTCTGGACAAGCGGGTCCATGCCTGTTGTGTGGATGCGGCGGTGTTGTCGGGTGCGACCCTTCGAGTGTTCGGGCACAACAATCTGGAAGATCTGGCGCGAAAGCTTCAATGGGCAGACCAGCGGCGGGCAGTCGATCCGGCGCTTTCGGCGCACTCGGTTTGCCGGCGACGCCCGCGGATCCTGGTGGTCACGGAGAGCGTGTTTTCAATGGATGGCGACCTGGCACCGCTTCGGGAAATTGTCGAACTCAAGGACCGTCATGGAGCCTGGCTGCTGCTGGATGAGGCGCATGCCACCGGTCTTTTTGGCGAACGAGGGCGTGGCCTTGCGGAGGCCTTTGAGTTGTCGGATCGGGTCGAAATTCAGATGGGCACCCTGGGGAAGGCACTGGGCGCGGCCGGGGGATACATTGCGGGTTCCCGGGCCCTGATCGACCTGCTAATCAATCGTGCCCGGAGTTTCATTTTTTCCACGGCACCCGTCCCAGCGGCTTCGGCGGCCGCGCGGGCCGGCATTGAACTCGCGGCGTCGGCGATGGGACGCGAGTTATCGGGCCGATTGTGGGCAGTGGTGGATCTTCTCAAGAATCGATTGATCGAGGCAGGCTGGCCACCGGGGCTCGTGCAGAGTCCGATTCTACCGGTTCCCGTCGGGGATGAGGCCGATGCGGTTAGTCTCGCCGATCATCTGCGGGACCAGGGATTCCTTGTGCCTGCGATCCGATATCCCACCGTCTCCCGAGGTGCGTCCCGGCTGCGAGTTACGGCCAATGCGAACCATTCGGCGCAAGATGTCGCCGCAGTGGCCGCTGTCCTTGGAAGTTGGAAGGCCAATCCCAGTGCATGAAGGCGCCCACTCAAACTGTTCGCTCCCGGAAAAACGCTCGCCAGCTTGCCCGACTGGATCGGGCGTTTGTTTGGCACCCCTTCACTCAGATGCGGGATTGGTTGCTTGACGAGCCAATCGTGCTGGTTGCAGGAAAGGGTGCCGTTTTGTGGGACTCCCGCGGCCGCGAATACCTCGATGCCAATTCTTCAATCTGGACCAATCTCCACGGACACAATCATCCGCGAATCAACAAGGCGATCCGTCAGCAATTGTCGCGGGTTGCGCACACGTCTCTGCTGGGTTTCGCGAACGAGCCTGCGAGCCGGTTGGCGGGACGGCTTGTCGCGCTCGCTGCCGGACCGGGCCGAAGGACGGGGACGAAAACGTCGCAGGATAACCCGCTGTCCGGCCCGAAATTGACCAAGGTGTTTTATTCCGATGACGGATCCACCGCCGTTGAGACCGCCCTCAAGCTTGCGTACGAGTATGCCCGCCGGACCGGCGAGAAAAGGCCCCGTTTCCTGAGTCTCGAAGGGGCGTATCACGGGGATACTGTCGGAGCTGTTAGCGTGGGCCATATCGATCGATTTCACCGCGCGTACTCCGGCCTGCTGTTCCCCTCCGGCGCGGTGATGGCTCCCTATTGTTACCGGTGTCCGTACAATCGAGCTAAGCCGGAGCGAGCGGATGCCCGGGAATCTCGGCGGTGCAGATGGGAATGCCTGGATGTATTGCAGCGAACGCTGGATTCCGCCCGGAAACGAGCCCGTCCGTATACGGCATTTGTGGTTGAACCCGGTATGCAGGGAGCGGCGGGGATGATTCCACAACCGGACGGATGGCTGTCGCAGGCGGTCGAGCGCGTCCGGAGCCACGGTGCATTGGTGATTGCGGACGAGGTGATGACGGCTTTTGGGAGGACAGCCGGTACGGCCGGGATTGTTGGCGGGCGCCGCGCAGCAGATCGACCGCTCTTCGGGACCCACGAGGCGGGTGTGCAAGCCGATTTTTTGTGTCTGGCAAAGGGCCTGAGTGGTGGCTATCTGCCGATCGGAGCGACGCTGACATCGGATGCCATATTTGGCGCGTTTCTGGGCAGTTATGGGGAGTTCAAGACGTTTTTCCACGGACACAGCTACACCGGGAATGCATTGGGGGCGGCCGCCGCGGGGGCGAACCTGGATCTACTGACTGAGGCGGGTTCGAGTCGGCGACGTCTCGAGCTGGGAAGGGTTTTTCAGGCGGCCCTGCAGACTCTCTGGAATTGTCCTTGGGTCGGGGATATGCGGCAGATGGGTTTGGTGGCTGGGATTGAACTGGTTCGAGACTGGGGGACCCGTGACCCGTTCCCGCTCGCAGAGCGGGCGGGGATTCGAGTGTGCGACGCCATGGCGCGGCGGGGAGTATTGACGCGCCCCATTGGCAACGTGGTGGTCCTCATGCCGCCTTATTGCACATCCGATGCCCAGGTGCGAAGGATGGTGACGGCGTTGAACGATTCCATCGTCGAGATCTTCGGTCAGCGACGTCTGTGAAGCGTGTTTCCCCTCGCTTCCCCGGATCTATGTTCCCACGATCTTCTCATGGTCCGCTCTCTTGACTCAGGATTATTGGTGGTGATTGAAGGGATCGATGGAACTGGGAAGTCGACCCTTGCCCGTCAGCTTGCTGAAAGATTGGAACAGGCTGGGGAATGCGTTGTTCTCAGCCGTGAACCCACTCAGGGTCGATATGGCCGTCGGCTTCGGGACTCGGCCATCGCCGGCCGGCTTGCCCCTGCGGAAGAATTGGAGCTATTTATGGCCGATCGCCGTGAGCATGTCGACGGGTTGATCCTCCCGAGTTTGAGAAGCGGGAAGCTGGTTATCCTGGACCGGTACTACTTTTCGACGGCGGCATACCAGGGAGCCCGCGGATTCGATTGGCACCGCATTCTGGTTGAGAATGAGCAGTTTGCTCCCGATCCAGACGTGTTAATATTCCTGGATCTATCTGTGGAAGAATCACTTAAAAGAATTCATGGACGAGGAGAGTCGACCGATTCTTTCGAGCAAGCGGGAGCCTTGGAACGGGTCCACGACATATACCATTCCCTCCTGGTGCAGCGACCCGGAACCGTCTGGTTGGACGCTCGGGAATCAGCGGCCCAGGTTTTGGACCGGGCACTCCGAGTCATTGTCCCGGCGCGGAGCGGGACGCGCCGAGCGGGAGCAGGACGCGCCCATTGATGGGAGATTGGCATTGAAGTCGAAGGGTTTAACCGATTGATCGGATCAATTCATCTTAGCATTGTGTGCCATCTCGGACGGTATTGGAGCAACGACGCGACGTCTCGACGGAGGGACCCGCAGTCCTCATTTCGAGACATCATTCGGTGGGGTCGCTCGTTCCTCGCTCAATCACCGGCTACAGGCTTGCAACCCTCCGGGTTGCTCCCGGAGTTTGATCATTCTCTGGCGCGTGTGTTGCCGCTGGACAATCGGCATTTAGAAAAGCCGCGGAGCGGCGGCAGAACGTAGCCCACGGCGGGAGCCGTGGGGATGATGTTCGAACAAAACGGCAGCCCCGTCAGGGGCGACAGAGCTGGAGGAGTGCGCCTTGTGCCAGATTCTCTGTCGCCCCTCCGGGGCTTGCGTGCGGCGCACCCGGGAACCCACGGCTAACGCC
>CAMDJH010000257.1 GCA_945900455.1 Akkermansia muciniphila | reverse complement strand
GAGAACCGAAGTTGGGGCTATCGCCGGATTGTGGGTGCGCTCAGCAACTTGGGTTACGAGGTCAGTCATCAGACCGTTGGCAATGTTCTCGAACGCCACGGCCTTCTTCCAGCTCCGGATCGGGAGCGGAAGACTTCTTGGCGAGAATTTATCCGATCACACACCGAGGTCTTGGCTGCCGTGGATTTCTTCACCGCCGAAGTGTGGACCTCCGCCGAGCTCATCACGTATTACGTGAATCACTTCCACGCGGAACGAAATCACCAAGGCAAGGGTAACGTAATCCTGTTTCCAGCGCCCGAGGATCGGATCGGTGAAAGAGCAGGAGATATACACACTCGCGAACGCCTGGGAGGCCTCCTGAAATTATACTACCGGGAGGCCGCATGAGTTTTTTGACCATACGCGTCGAACATCCTCGTAACCCTGCACGATGGCGTGCCGGTGCCGAAGGTGATTGATTTTGGCATCGCCAAGGCGACCGAAGGACGGCTGACGGACAACACGGTTTACACGCAGCTGCACCAGTTCTCGGGACGCCGGCCTACATGTCGCCGGAGCAGGCGGAGATGAGCGGGCTGGACATCGACACGCGCAGCGACATCTACAGCCTGGGCGTGTTGCTCTACGAACTGCTCGCCGGCAGCACGCCGTTCGACGCCAAGGAACTGATGGCCTCGGGCATCGACGCGATGCGGAAGACCATCCGCGAGAAGGAGCCGCAACGCCCCAGCACCCGGCTCGCGACCCTCGGCGCCGATCAGCTCACCACCACGGCCAAGCGCCGTTCCGCCGACACCTCGAAGTTGATGCACCAGCTCAAGGGCGACCTGGACTGGATCGTGATGAAGTGCCTGGAGAAGGATCGTCAGCGCCGCTACGAAACGGCCAACGGTCTCGCCGCCGATCTCAAGCGGCACCTCAACAACGAACCCGTCGTCGCCCGTCCGCCGAGCGCAGCCTACAAATTCCAAAAGGCGTTCCGGCGCAACAAACTCGTCTTCACCGCTGCGACGGCGGTCGCGGCAGCCTTGTTGTTGGGAATCTCGGTCAGCGTCTGGCAGGCGGCGCGAGCCACGAAGGCCAAAATTCAAGCAGATGCGTCCCGCCAAGCGGCCCAGGCCAGTGAGCAGAAGGCCGTCGCGGCGCAGGCGAACGAAGTTCAACTCAGAAGGCAGGCGGAAGCCGCCAGACTAGTCTCCCGGCGCCAGGCCTACGCCTCGGACATGAACGCCCTCCAGAACGCCCTGGCCTCCGACAATCTCGGCCGCGCGCGCACGTTGCTGAACCGCCACCGCCCGGAGCCGGGCGAGGTGGATCTGCGCGGCTGGGAGTGGCGCTATCTCTGGCAACTCTGCCAGAGCGATGCCGTAGGTGCAAAAAACTCAAACCTGCCGATATTCAACGACTTACAGGGGGAGGAGGAGATTGCTTCCAGGCCGTTGGCTCGGTTATTGATAGGACATCGCTTTTGACGCTCCGCGATTAGGCAAGCTGGACGTGTTCGTCGGTTCCAGTGCTCAAGCCTCGCGCACCACAACGCGCGAACCTTCGACGGCAACAACCTTGATTGTCGCACCGCGTTCGATCAGGCTGCCTTCGGTGACCACGTCCACCCGCTGGCCGTTGATGCTGGCGGTGCCGGAAGGTCGCAACTGACTGAGCGCGGTGCCCGTGCCATTCAGAAATTCAGATTTGTCCGCACCCAATTCACCGACGGAGCCCCGGGAGATAAACTTTCTGGCGATGCCGCTTTCGGGGAAAAATTCCAGCCAGCACCACGTGCCGATCAGCAGCCCCACCAGCACGCCAGCGAGGATCAGGCCGCCAGTCTGATAGCCGAAATCCCGGTAGCCAAGAATCACCGCGGCCGTAAGGCACAGGAAGCCGATTATCCCGGCGACCAGACCGGGCAGGATCGTTTCCAGGAAGATCAGAACTGCCCCCAGAACCAAGAGCGTGATCAAGATCGCCATAATCGTAGGAGAAGCCGGCGTGTCGGGCGTCAGGGTTCCAGACTTTTCGGCGGACTGAATACCGTTGAGGCAACAAAAGCCCGGCGCACAGTCCGGGGATCGCGCCATCGTGTGACATTCCACCGGTCCGGGCGCGACCGGGTCCGGCGCCCGTGATCGATGACTGTGGCCGGATGACGCCCTTGCTCATTCAACTTCTCGAAGCGACGAGCGGCCTGCATTTCTTCATCGCTGGCGACGGTCGCAAGGATGCGATCGGGAATCACGGTGATCGGCGGAGGGCGCAACCGAGGGAGCGCCTGCCGGGCGGTCTCGTAAAACTCCTCCTGCCCGTTCGCAACCGGCGGCAACTCTTGGGCCGCGCGAGGAATGAGTGGCGGCGCCGGCACGTGTGCAGGCGATTCCTGCCCCATGAGCTGGCGCAGGGTTTCCTCCAGATCGAATTTGTCAGGAGGGCGACCCGAGGAGGGCGATGGCTCATCGGCTCGCGGAAGCTGCTCCGCCCGCTTTTCCTCGCGTCGCTTCGCCAGCCAATTGGTCAGAAAACTGAGCACGAAAATCGCCACGACAACCCACGGGTTGTCGAGCAAACCGGCGGCGAAGAAGGCATTCGATTGCATGGTGGCGCAGGATCAGGATTTCGCGCCAGGGGCGCCGGGTGACGATGACTCCGGTCCTTCGCTCCCGATGTTCTCGCGCATGGTCGTGTCGGCCTGAAGATTCTTGATGCGGTAATAATCCATGATGCCCAGGTGCCCCTTGTCGAACGCGCGGGCAATGGCGATGGGAATCTGGGCCTCGGCCTCGACGACGCGCGCGCGCATTTCGGAGACGCGCGCGACCATTTCCTGCTCGGTGGCCACGGCCGCGGCGCGGCGGACTTCAGCCTGGGCCTGCGCAATGAGCTTGTTGGCTTCCGCCTGTTCAGCCTGAAGTTTCGCGCCGACGTTACCGCCCACGTCCACGTCGGCGATGTCGATGGATAGGATCTCAAACGCCGTGTTGCTATCGAGGGCCTTGCCCAAAACCGTCTTGGAAATGCGATCGGGATTTTCCAGCACCGCCTTGTAAGTCTCCGACGAGCCGATGGTAGAAACGATGCCTTCTCCCACGCGCGCAATGATGGTTTCCTCTGTCGCGCCACCGACAAAGCGATCCAGATTCGTGCGCACCGTGACGCGGGCCTTGGCCTTGATGACGATGCCGTCCTTGGCCACCGCATCGATGGTGGTCTTGCCCGAGGTCGGGGCGGGACAATCGATCACCTTCGGATTGACGGACGTCTTCACCGCTTCGAGTACGGTTTTGCCGGTGCCCTTGGTGGCGAGATCAATAGCGCAAGCGCGGTCAAAGACGAGATTAATGCCGGCTTTCTTTGCGGCGACGAGGGCGAGCACGACCATCTGGATATTCCCGCCGGCCAGAAAATGCGTGGAGAGTTCGTCAATGGAAACGGGCAGCCCGGATTTTACGGCCGTGATCCGGCCATCCACGATCAAGCCGACCGGGATCCGTCGCAACCGGAGCGCGATCAGTTCGGTGATGGTGACCTTGGCGCCGGAAAACAGGGCTCGGATGTAGATCATGCCGAAGTTGAGCACGAGGCTGCCCACCACGAGCAGCACCACGGCACTCATGGCGTACAGTACGTAGTCGGCTCGGAACGGCAGACTGGATTGGGCTAGAAAGGTATTCACGCCTTGATCCTGACGCCGTTAACGAGTCCTAAACAAGCATATACGAGTAACTTTGCCGGGCGACAGAATCAGGTTTCTCCGTTGTGACCCGGGTGCAACGACCCTAAGGTAGGGCATGACTTTCAGGAACACCCTTCGCCGGCTGCTGGGTTGGCTCGTGCTGACGGCGGCGCCGGCGTTCGCGGTGGAGACTCATCCATCCTCCCTCGCGCCCACCGGGAAGGTTTTTATTCTGCCCATTCGCGAGGACATCATGCCGCCGCTGGTTTATTTAGTCCGGCGCGGTGTTAAGGAAGCCATGGAGGCCAACGCCGACGCGCTCATCTTCGATATGAACACCGACGGCGGACGGGTGGATGTGACCGAAGAAATTATCGGAATCATCAGTAAGTTCAACGGCAAGACGTTCACGTATGTGAACGATCGTGCGTTCTCCGCCGGCGCGTTCATCTCCGTGGCGACCCGGAAGATTTACATGGCACCACAAAGCGTGATCGGCGCGGCGGCACCCATCATGATGTCGCCCGGCGGAACGGGTGCCGAGAGATTGCCGGATACAGCAGAAGCCAAGATGACTTCCGCCGTGCGGGCCCTGATGCGCGCTCAGGCCGAGAAGAACGGCCATAATATCGAGGTCATTGAGGCGATGATTGACAAGACCAAGGCCTTGACCATCGATGGGGAAATGTTGAACAAGGAAGGCAACATTCTGACGCTGACCGACCGGCAGGCGGCGAAGGAATACGGCACACCCCCCAGACCGCTGCTCTCCTCGGGAACAGTGGAATCCATGGATGCCTTGCTGCAACAGCTCGGCTACGCCGGGGCCCAACGCATTGACATCAAGCCGAGCGGCGCGGAACAACTGGGAATCTGGATCAACACCATCTCTCCGGTTCTGCTGATCCTCGGGATCGTTGGGCTCTATATCGAGTTCAAGACGCCCGGCTTTGGCCTCCCCGGCATCGTCGGGATTACGGCGTTTGCCATTTATTTTCTGGGCGGCTATGTGGCCGGGTTATCCGCCGCCGGATGGATGCTTGCCTTTGTCGTGGGTTTGATTCTGGTGGTAGTTGAATTGTTTGTCGTGCCCGGCACCTTCATCGCCGGCCTCGCGGGTGTCGTCCTGATGCTGGTGGCAGTGGTCATGGGAATGGTGGACATGTATCCGGGCGGTCCCGCCGTACCCACTTTACCGCAGGTGGTGCTGCCGCTGCGAAATATCAGCGCGGCGGTCATTGTCTCATTCGTCCTCGCCCTCTTACTGGCTCGGTTTTTGCCCAAAACACCGCTCTACCAACAGCTCGTTTCGCAGACGGCCAGCGGAGTCGATACCGTCGCGGCTTTGGAAACGCAGCATGCCGCGCGCGTTGGTCGGATCGGTGTGACTTTGTCGCCCTTGTGCCCTGGCGGGAAGGCGCGCTTTGGCGACGAATTGCTTGATGTGATCACCCGGGGCGAAATGGTGGAGAAGGGGCGGTCGGTGAAAATCATCCGTCACAGCGGCCCGAATGAGGTGGTGGAGGAAGCCGGTTAAAACTAAACGGATAGAATTGATAGGACATCGCTTATCATTAAAATCGACACCGCGCAAAATGCGAATACATTGGTGTCGTGCGATGCACGCAGACAGCATTCACACTCATCGAGCTTCTCGTCGTGATTGCCGTGATTGCCGTGATTGCTATCTTGGCGGGGCTTTTGCTTCCGGCTCTCTCCAAGGCGAAGGAGTCTGCGCAACGATCGAATTAATAATAATAATCGCGGAGCGTCAAAAAGCGATGTCCTATCAATTCCCCGGTTTCCGCACTGAAACAAGAGATTTCCATGAAAGCTATCCACATCCTCACCCTCATCACCGCCCTGTTCTCCGGGGCTGCGGCCGCCGCCGACTCCGCGCAGGCGACGTCTCCCGTCTCCCTCACGGGGAAGAAGGCCGTCGCTCAGCTCAAGGAGAGCGGGCAATATGACTCCATCGCTGCCGCCTACGAGGCCGCCCGCCATGCGGTGCGGCCGGACGAGGCGCAACCGGACGGCGTGCTCCACGCGCAGAACCCGGGGAACGGGCTGAGCGCCAGCTTCGACCGCCACGGCCTGCAGCTCTCGGTGCAGCGGCACGGCTCGGAAGGCGAACGCCTCACCACCCGCTGGCGGCTGGATTCCGTCGGGCGCGATGGCGCGGTGGAAAAAGTCCCTGCCGGCGACACGCTGCGGCGTGACGGGCAGCGCGCCGAGATCGTGCGCGCCGGGCTGGGGCTTACCGAGTGGTTCATCAACCGCCCCTCTGGTCTGGAGCACGGCTTCACCCTCGACCGCCGCCCGGCGGGTGAGGGGGCGCTGCGGGTGGACATCGCCATCGAGGGCGATCTCAGCCCGGTCCCCGGGGCCGACGGCCAGCGGATCGAACTCGTATGGTCAAAAAACTCATGCGGCCTCTCGGTGATAGAATTTCAAGAGGCCGCCGAGGCGCTCGCGAGTCTGAATGTCTCCTGCCATTTCACCGATCCGATCCTCGGGCGCTGAAAACAGGATCACGTTGCCCTTGCCTTGGTGATTTCGCTCCGCGTGGAAATGATTCACGTGATTCTCAAGGCAGTGGCGGAGAGAGCTTTCTCCGAAAAGAATCATTTTCGACAGGAGCTCGGTCTTTACCGATCGAATCCAGCGTTCGCAATGGGCGTTCAGATCTGTTTGCCTACTTGCAGAGTGAAGTGGACCCGGCTCCAAAGTCGAAAGCGGTGGACGGGCACAACAGAGCTCAATGCCCTTGACCACCGAGCCAAGGATACCGCTCACATCTCTCGTGGAGCCCGGCCTATTGGCCTGTTAACACCCTCTTTAGGGATGCAGTCGGAAGAACCGCGTCTGGTCCGAAGTCGGCACAGCAAGCTGCCGCCGAGAGCCCACAACGGACGACGGCGACAGTGGAAGCGCCGAGTAGGGTCCGTCTAGGTTGCCGGACGATTCCAGAATCCAATTCCCGGGCAAGTCTGGCCAACTTACAATCACAGCCGGTTCAATCGTCAGTTGCGGCGCGTCGTATCGACGCACTTCGATGTTGTCGAACGTTGCCTGAGCGGGCCCCTGCGTCGCGTTCACACGGTCGGTCCACTGCATAATCAGGGCGACACCATCAGGCCCGCTAAGCAGTGGCCAAGGAGTTCCTGCGGTGTCAGGTCCGGCAATCTGGCCAATCACCGCACGATTGGGAAGTACTGGATCCGCCTTTGGTGTATCGGTAACCGTGCGGTCGAACAGGACCGCATCGGCGTTTTCCTTGTCCAGAACACGGACGTTGATCCTCAACTCGGAGCCAGCCCGGGTGAAGGCCAATATCATGGTTACTTGTTTGGACTTGAGTGCGGGATGTTCATGGAAGAACCAAGCGGTCGGGCTACCGGTGAGATTGAACTTCCCCAAAGCAATGTTATCCTGGTCCATTAATAACCCATAGCCGTATATGGCGGAAAGCCAGACGAAATCCATCCCGGCCCAGACACCCTTCTGATTGATTTCAATCAGATCGACGCGCAGTTCGAGCGTTTGTTGATCGAGAAGCCGACTTGCCGGCGGTATAAAGTGGGTACCGTTGACGGTGGATGCCAGCACGTCGTTCGTGTTCATACGACCGGAGCTGCCAGCGACGATGAATTGTTGATTCACCTCACGGATCTCTCCAAAATGGTCATGTCCCCAGCCACCAAGAGAAGAGTCCGCAAAATTGTCACTCCACAACACTGTTTGCGACCTGGCGATAAATGCAGTGACTGCCAGGAAAAGAGACACCAATGCAACCTGCTTGTTGGATTTCATAAACTTGTGCGTTCCTTTGGAGTTAGTGACACGAATCATTCCGTACACGCCCACACCGTGACAGGTCGAATGAGCCCCAGCTCTACCTTTCTTGCTACAAACCCTCCGAATGTTGCTCTAATCGCGGAGCGTCAAAGCGATGTCCTGCTATGTAAGTGGTCAAGAATGTTTTTCTGATTCTCTCGCGTTTATTGAAATCTTGTTCCGCTCCGTTACCGGGATGTTGTCAGAAGTTGATTGCTATAGAGGATGCCAACGAAAGAAACCAGGCGGCCTTAGCCGAGGCCGGTCTCCCTCGCGGCTTTCTGTCGGGGGCTTCTATCGAGTGAGCGCCCATCATGGTAATGTCCGTATCATACTGGGGTTGGAAGAGAACCAGGCGCCACGCCAACTCCACCAGCTCGGTGCGCAAACGCCGATTGCCCGCTTTGGTAATGCTCAAATCCGCCGAGCTTCCACCGGAAGCGCTGACTCCGCCCGTCAACCCGGCGTAGCTGCCCACCTGGCGGCGGTTCTTGAAGCGCTGCCAGTCGCTGACTTCGCTTTCCACGTTCTCATGAGTCAGGCGTCCCATCCCCTTCAGGAGACTCTCCGGTGCGTCGGCTTCGATCTTCTAACTCAACTCGCGCACGGCCTGATCCATCGCCAGGATCAATGGCCGGAAGACCTCCCGTCGCTCGATCAGCCAGCCGTCCAGCTTTAATTTCAACTCCTCCCAGCGTTCTGGTTTCCACCAGTGGTTACTCTCTCGTTGCTTCGATGCCACCCACTCCAGAAAGCCCGCGATCGTCCTCTTTTGGGGCGGCTGCGGTTTGGCGCCGTCCACCATGCGGACGACCATGAGATCGCCCGCGTGGACGTCCAGGGCCAGCTTGATTTGCTCGTAAAGCGGTTGGACTGATGCGGCATTACTTGCGACGTGTGCTCCGCAAGCCTGAGCAGTAGAGGTCGTATGGTCAAAAAACTCGAACCTACCGATATTCAACGATTT
>CAMDJH010000256.1 GCA_945900455.1 Akkermansia muciniphila | reverse complement strand
CGAAACGGCTACTGGCAGCAGTTATTCCCACACGCGCAGTTCTCCGTCCAGCCTTCTGGCTGACCACAATCTCTTCGCAATCTCAGCGCATTTTTTATCTCATCTTACTGTCACTCGAGAAAACCACCCTTTCCGTGAGATGCACCCCGAAGAAGAACCGCGGATGAACTCGGATTGACGTGGATAGAAAAGGCCTGGAGTCTGCGTCGATCGGCGTTTATCCGCGGCATAAAAAGCACGATACTATTGACCGACCCCTATTCGAGGGGATCCATCGGGGCATGCGCTCTCCACGCAAAGGTCCATTCGTTCGTGTTGAGCATTGCACGTCTTCCGATCACTCCGCATCGTCTCAATCCATGAAAATTACCTTCTACGGTGCCGCCCGAACCACGACGGGATCTCAGTATCTAATTGAGGTAAACGGGCAACGCATTCTGATGGAGTGCGGATTGTTTCAGGGCCGGCGTGAAGAATCCCTCGAGCGGAACCGGACATTTGCATTTGATCCAATCACGATCGATGTGGCGGTCGTCAGCCATGCCCACATCGATCATGTGGGGAATTTTCCGAACCTCTATAAACAAGGCTTCCGGTCCAACATTTTCTGCACCTTTGCAACTCGCGATCTCGCCGCCCTGATGCTCGCCGATTCCGCAGAGGTCCAGCGGGCGGATTGCGAGTATATCTCCAAACAACGAGCCAAGAAGGGGCTCCCACCCGTTGAACCTCTCTATGATGCCCATGATGCTCATCAGGTTTCGGAGCTCTTTGTCACGATCAGCTACAACCGCCCCATGCTGATCGCCCCGGGTGTGACGGTCACCTTCGTCGATGCCGGCCATATCCTGGGCGCCGCCCAGGTGATCCTCGATGTCGAGGAAAAAAGCCGCAAATTTCGCTACCTCTTCAGCGGTGATGTTGGCCGCCCGCACCAGGATATTCTCCGGGATCCCGTGGCCGTCGAAAACGTCGATTTCCTCCAGATCGAAAGCACTTACGGCGATCGAGAGCATCATGACCCGGTTGACGCCCGAGGCGACCTCTGCCGCCTGGTTTCCGAGGCGCTCAAGCGGGGCGGAAAGGTCATCATTCCCGCTTTCGCCGTCGGACGGACTCAGCAGCTCGTTTACGAGCTCCACCAACTCACCGATGAAGGCAAACTGGACCGCGTGCCGATCTTTGTCGACAGCCCCCTCGCCGTGAATGCCACGGAAATATTCCGTCTTCACCCGGAATGCTTTGACGAGCAGACCTACGAGTATCTCCACAATAAGGGGAACCCATTCGGGATGGAGAATCTCACGTACATCCGGGATGTCTCGTACTCGAAGAAGCTCAACGAACTCAAAGATCCCTGCATCATCATCAGTGCGTCGGGGATGGCTGAGGCCGGCCGCATCCGACACCACCTCATCAATCACGGAAAAAGCCCAAAAAACCTGATTCTTTTTGTCGGCTTTTGCGCTGAACACACCCTGGGTGCCCACATTCTTTCCGGCGCAAAGGTCGTCAATATTTTCGGAGAACCCCACGAAATCCAAGCGGAGGTGGCTCGAATCGACGCCTTCTCGGGTCACGCGGGGAAATCCGAATTGATTCAGTACGTAAACGCGATTACCGGCAATATCCGCAAGATTGTGGCCGTGCACGGGGCTGAATCCTCCGCGCTCGCCTGGGGCGATACCCTTCGGAAACTCAAACCAAAAGCCGAGGTCTTGGTTCCCTTTCGTGGTCAGTCGATTGAATTCTAGTCCCGCGGTCGACAGCGACCGACTCTTTATCGGCCGTGCCACCGATCGATTGTCCGAGCATAGGATTGGATCAGCCGCTTCAAGTACTCTTCGCGCGCATACTGCGGCGAATGTCGCCGGGTAGCTTCGGACATACGCAGCAGCAGAGTCGGATCCTGCAGCAAGCGACGCAGAGCCGCCGCAAACGCTGCGGGCGTCCTTTCTTCCACCGCAATACCGGTTTCTTCTGGCTTGAGCCATTCGCCGACGGCTCCACCCGTGAACGCCACGATGGGTTTTTCGGCGGCCAGCGCCTCAATTCCGACTAATCCAAAGGGTTCAGGCCGAAGAACCGGGAATGCCACAATCGCACACCGCGTATACCATCCATCCAACTCCGCCGGCTTGATCTCTCCCAAAAACCGGATTCGAGAGGTCAAACCGAGAGTCTCGGCCTTCATCTCCAATGCCCTGCGGTGGGGGCCATCGCCCGCAATGACCAATTGCCAGGACAAATCTCGAAGCAAACCCAGAGCAGCGATCAGCACCTGAACCCCCTTCCCTTGGACCAACCGTGAGGGGCACAAGATCATCCCTGGCTCCAGCGCACCCAACGCAACGGCCCCTTCGGCGTATAGCGGAACGATATCGATCCGCTCACGCGGACACCCATTCTCCTCCAAAGACTGCCGCATAAATTCGGACGCCACTTGAAACCGCAGCCGTTCCGCTGCGACGATGGGGTGCCATCGTTCCACGCGACGCCACCGGCGCCAGTTCCCCAGCGGATTCTTACCGCCACAACCAGACCAATAGTTGTGAAATAAACATCCAACTCCGTGCGCCCGATGGCAGGAAACAAATCCCCGTGTCATGCGATCGCCGCTGGCACAGCAAAGACTTTGGTCATGAACAAACAACGCCGCCGGAACCGACCGCAAGAGCGGAGCACACACCTCCATGGCGTCGGCAACGTGCAGACTCACCAAATCTGGCCGAAATTCGCCAATCACCTGATGGAGTGCCGCCCACCGCTCCGCTGCGTCGAGACAACTGGGCAGCCGGTACACCGGACACTCGACCTCGTGATCGCCGCCATCGTCGAAAGCAAGTGCCACGGTATGTCCGTCCGCCTGAAGCCAGTTGCAGGTCTCCACTACGACACGGTTGGCACCACCGAGGAAACACCGAGCGCTTCGATTAAGAAACAGGAGCCGCATCTGAGAATGGATCCTTATCCAAACCCAGCCCCCCACGAAGCGAGAAAATCGAAGATCCGAAAATGAACCACCGACCCATCGTTCGCGTTCGCTGAGAAATACTCCCTCGGCGCCCACCAAGGGTGCCAAAAAAACCGCCCGCACCAGCCCGAAAGCCAACACGGGCGGTTCAACCCAGAACCAACCGACAATGCCAGCGGCTAACCAACGCCAGCACAGAACACCCTATAGCAAGTACGATGCCATATCTTGAGATTCGCAGGCGCGAGAAAACTCGCAAGCATCTCCGTGACGCCGCTGGATATCACGCCCACGGCCAAGCAGCCGTGACTTATCATTACTATTGACCGACCCCCTTGATAAAATCGATCGAGGATTGCCCTCGCCATCCGTTCCATGTATCCAAACCGCCCGTGCCTTCTCGCACTCATCCACGTCTTCGATCCCTGCTGCGCAATGCTGCCAAGCGCCGCTTGATCGTGTTCGGCGACGTAATGCTCGATCACTTCGTCTGGGGCCGCGTCAGCCGTATTTCCCCGGAAGCGCCCGTTCCCGTCGTCGATTTCGAGCGGGAGAGCTGGATGCCGGGAGGTGCCGCCAATGTCGCCCGAAACCTCTCCGCCCTCGGCATCCAAACCCGACTTTTTGGAGCCGTCGGAAAGGACTTCTCGGCGGATCGCCTGACGGATCTCTTGCGTCAAGCGAACGTGGAGTGTTCGGGACTGCTCGCACTCGGAACTCGCCCCACCTCACTCAAAATGCGGATCGTGGCGGGTCAACAGCAGATCACTCGGCTCGATCGCGAGAACCGTCAACCACTGGATACTCCCGACGCCGAAACCCTTCAAAAGGCCATCGCCCGCGCACTGCCGTCCGCAGACGGCGTTATCATCGCGGATTATAGCAAGGGATGTGTAACGCCTGCCGCCCTCGAATCGCTCAAGTCCCTGTGCCGAAAGACGGGAAAATGGCTGAGCTTCGACGCCAAACCATCGCCGCACTTGGATCTTCGCGGACTGTCCCTGATCAAACCAAACCGCGGCGAGGCATTCGGCCTGGCCGGCATCGCCGATACGATCCGACATGACCAACCCCTTCGGGATGGCCCATTGATGACAGCCTCTCAGCGAATCCTCGACACACTGTCCCCTGCCCTCCTGCTGATCACACTTGGAGAACAGGGGTTACTCCTGTGCCGACGCAACGAACCCCCTGTCCACATTCCAACAGTCGCTCAGGAAGTTTTTGACGTGAGTGGTGCCGGCGACACCGTGATCGCCGCGTTCACCCTGGCCATCGTCGCCGGCGCATCGCCCGTGGAGGCGGCCATTCTCGCGAATCATGCCGCCGGAGTCGTTGTCGGGAAACGCGGGACCGCGACCGTCACACCCGGTGAACTCATTTCCAGCTTCGAGCAAAACGGCTGAAATCTGTCCTGGATATGACGGAGTTTGCTTCGGCGCCACGGTCCAGATTCAATCCCACCCCGACCACTTAAATCCATCGCCATGCAAACTCACTTCTCCCGCCGACAAGCCTTGATTGCCCTGGGCGGCCTTTCCATTCCACTGGCCGGCTGCAGCCACACCAATCCCCGACCCAACACTGGAAAATCCACCATGCACCTCGACGTCGAACACTTTGGCTCACTACCGGACGGTACTCCCGTCCGTCGCTTTTCACTCCGCAACTCCCACGGCACCACCGCCAAGATCATGGAACTCGGTGGCACCCTTACGGAACTCCTGGTCCGGGACCGTGGTGGCAGGCTGGGCAATGTCGTTCTCGGGTTTGATAATCTTCCCCGTTACCGGCAGGGACATCCTTTCTTTGGGGTCATCACGGGGCGATTTGCAAATCGTATCAAGGAGGGACGCTTTACCCTGGACGGGCAGGCCTATGTCTTGGCGAAAAACAACGGCACAAACCATCTTCACGGAGGCCTTCAAGGGTTCGACAAGAAGGTTTGGAAAGGCGAGGCGTTGCCCGTGCATGCAGATCACGCTGCGGTCGCGTTCCGCTACACCAGCCCGGACGGTGAGGAAGGCTACCCGGGCACCCTCGCCGTGACCGTCACGTACACATTGACGTCCGACGACGAGTTGCGCATCGACTACGAGGCCACGACCGATCGGGCGACCATCGTCAACCTCACCAACCACAGCTACTTCAATCTCGCCGGATCTGGGGATGTGTTGAAGCACGTGGTCGAGTTGAACGCGGACCGCTATACCGCCGTGGACGCCGGGCTGATTCCCACGGGCGAACTGCGATCCGTCGCCGGCACGGCGCTCGATTTTCGGACCCCCCACGCCATTGGCGAGAGGCATGCCGCAACGGGTTTGTCCCAACCGGGATACGACCATAATTTCGTCCTCAATCACGGCGGAGGCTCGCTCGGTCTGGCGGCTCGCGTTTACGACCCCCGTTCGGGCCGGGTCCTCGAAGCGCGCACGACCGAACCTGGCGTTCAGCTTTACACGGCGATCAATCTGGACGGCACCATTACGGGCACGGGCGGAGTTCAATATCCGAAATGGGGGGGCTTTTGTCTGGAAACACAGCATTTCCCGGACTGGCCGAATCATCCGAGTTTCCCGCAGAACATCGTCCGCCCCGGGAAGAAGATGAAGTCGACGACGAGTTTCCGATTCTCGACGCGGAGTTAGGGCCGGGGTGAGTACGACCGCAGTTCAAACGGCCGGGAAACCAAAGAGCCGACAAGCCGTCCCACCGAACACCTGGGCTCGCCCCGCCGCAGAAAGGGGGGCGAGGAACTCGGCGACATGCTCCCGAAAGGCACGGTACGAATTCCCCGTCGCCCCGTGATCGAAGCCTCCCCCGTATATCATCCGCTCGGCACCGAACGCCTCCGTCAATTGACGGATTACGGGCCGGATGTCCCGATGGGGGTATTCATGGCGCTCGGGAATTACCGCCAACTTCATCACGACGTGCTCGAATCGCGCCCAACGCACAATGACGCCATGCTCCTCAGGCACGCCTTGAAAGGGGCGCCCGAGATGGTCGATGATCGTTTTGACCTGTGGAAATTCGCGGATAAACGGCTCCAAACGTGGCGCATAACGGGGTTCGAGATGCAGCTGCATTGCCAATCCCAGATCGGCCGCCGCTCGCCAAAGCCTTCGCAGTTGCTCCGGCTTGTCCCACACAGGGAGACGTTCGGGAGCATACGCATGAACCCGGACTGCCACGATTCGGTTGGCCTGGCGGCGGACCAATTCGGTCAGGCGCATCACGCTATCATCTCGATCCGCGAACAGGAGACACACACCCTTGAGTTTTCCATCACCCACCTGCAGGCAGTGCTCCAAGTAGTCAAGGTCGTCCTGATACGGCTCTGGATGCACCACAATGGCATAGTCTACCCCCCCATCGGCCATACACTGCAGGAGGTGCTCCGGTGTTGCCGCCGCCTTCGGTTGATAGGGGCCGGCAGGGTGATACGGAAACCGGGAATCGTTCCTCCCGGCAAAGCAATGAAGATGGCTGTCCACTACCGTGGAGCGTCGGTTCGCCGCGGCTAGGCCCGGAGTTCCACCAGCGGAAGCAGTCGCCGCAGCGACAGTCATTTGTTGGGCAAACTGGCGACGACTTATAGGTGGGTTCATATATCCGCATTATGCTTTGCGTCGTTTATTCTGGTGGGTCAGCTTCCTGCTGTTTTCTGGCCCGAGTCAGACGATGACGCGGACTTCGTCCGGTCGGCGGGCATGTTGGGCCGCTCCGGCATCCAAGGTAATCAAACGCCCTTTATTCTTCCTCGCCAGTTCAATGAGATAGGCATCCGTAACCTGCCGATGGCCCCGAGCCTTTACGAATATGGCGGGCTCACACACGGCAATACCTGACCAGAACCGGTGCGCGGAATGGCAGGTCATCTCCGCCAGCAACTTGGCGGCGTCGGATGGAGCGACGGCCCGAGCGGTGAATGCCGGGTTGGACGAGAGTCGGATGAACCCGGTTTGAGTTAATGTGCAGGAGGCCCACCCATGGGACGCCTCGCTCGCAAACCACGCGCAGGCCTTCCCGTGGTCTTGGTGCTTCGGCCAGGCCAGAGCCAATAGGACATTGATATCCAGCAAGCCCGATTTCATGGCAACTCTTCGGCCAGGAGATCCTTGGCCCGCGAAGATGGAATGATCGGATCTCCAGGCTCGCATTTGAAAGTGGGCAGGCCCGGCTTGGATTTCCCTCTGGCGAAAGGTCGCTCCAGGCCCTTCCGGGCGAGATCGGAAACAACCGCACCCAGACGGGCACCCGTTTCCCGGGCAATCGAGGCGGCTGCCTCCGCCACATCGTCATCGAGCGTGAGGGTGGTTCTCATGGCGGATACGATGATGTAGTGATACGATGATGTCAATTCGGGACTTCAATTACCGACGTCAATTACCTGTCCCTTTATCCCTACTTCAACCGCGTGCACACGCGTTGCCGCGGGCACGTGGCGAGGTGGTCGTTGACCATCCCGGTGGCTTGCATGAAAGCGTAGCAGATCGTGGTGCCGACGAATTTGAAACCGCGCGCGAGGAGGGCTTGCGAGAGGGTGTCGCTCTCGAGTGTGCGGGCAGGGACGTCTTTCATCGTGCGGCGGCGGTTCACGATGGGACGACGATCCGGGACGAAGCCCCAGAGGTAGCGGTCGAAGGAGCCGAACTCCTTTTGCACGACGAGAAACGCCTTTGCGTTGCCGATGGTCGCGGCGATTTTCAGGCGGTTGCGCACGATGCCGGCGTCGGCGAGGAGGGCGGCGACTTTGCGGGCATCGTAACGGGAGATTTTTTCCACGTCGAAGCCGTCGAAGGCGCGGCGGTAGTTTTCACGTTTGGCGAGGATGGTGGACCAGCTGAGGCCAGCCTGCGCGCCTTCGAGGATGAGGAGCTCGAAGAGCGCGCGGTCGTCGTGGAGCGGCACGCCCCACTCGGCGTCATGATAGGCGATGTCGAGCGGCTTGACGGGCCAGGCGCAGCGGGTGGTGTCGGGCATGGCGAGAAGGTGAAGGGCGAAGAGTAAACGGCTAATGACTCATTGAGTGAAAAGCGCGCCCAGGGACAGGGTGAACTCTGGAAAAGCGGAACTCGTAAGCGTGCCACCCGGCCCATGGAGAGAGTGCTCGGTGAACTCGCCATCTTTCGGTCGCCGAAAAACTTCAATTTGTTTCTCCGGACCGAGGACAAACCAGCATTCCTTCACGCCGGCCTGTGCATACGCGGCGAGTTTCGAGCGGTCGTAATCATGGCTGGTTACACACATTTCCACGACGAACTCGGCAGTATGGGGATGGTCGGAGAGATAATCGCCGTCCGTTCCGCGCACGACAGATATATCCGGCTCGGGTTCGGAGTCCCGGCACGTGATGGGTTGTTCCGAACGCAACAAGTGGGTTTGCGGTAAAACGGATCGCAACAAGTGCAGCAGGCGCAGAACCAGGAAACTGTGGAAGGGGGATTTGGACATTTTCGTGTAAACGAACCCATAGAGAAGTTCGGTGTTCTTGGGAATCAGGCCCGCTTCCCCCAGCGCACGATACGCCGCCACCGACAGGGG
>CAMDJH010000255.1 GCA_945900455.1 Akkermansia muciniphila | reverse complement strand
GCGAAACGGCTACTGGCAGCAGTTATTCCCACACGCGCAGTTCTCCGTCCAGCCTTCTGGCTGACCACAATCTCTTCGCAATCTCAGCGCATTTTTTATCTCATCTTACTGTCACTCGAGAAAACCACCCTTTCCGTGAGATGCACCCATGAACATGAACTTCCAGGTCGTGCCCGGCTACGACCACGTCCTCACCATCACACCCCAGGCCCCGGGCACCTACCCGATTGTCTGCAACGAATTTTGCGGCATCGGACATCAGAATATGGTCGGGAAAATCATCGTTGAGTAAGGAGAAACACCCCATGAGTAACAATTTAAATGGAAAACGGATTTGCCCGACCACCGGCCTGTCGATCTGCCGGGATGCGGAATTCTTCGTCAAATGTAACGCCGTGCTCGGTGTCGTCTTCCTCCTCATTGGCGGCATCGGCGCTCTCCTGCTGGCATTGACCCGCTGGCAGACCGTGCATCTCCTGCCGGTCGATTGGTTCTATCGAATCCTCACACTACACGGGCTGAACATGCTGATCTTTTGGATCTTGTTCTATGAAGTGGCGATTCTCTATTTCGTCTCCACGTCGCTCCTCAACGTCAAGTTGGCCTCGGTCAAGACCGCATGGGTCTCTCTCATCATGATGGTCGGCGGCGCTGTGATGGTCGACGCGACGATCCTCGTCGGGCAGGCCGACGTCATGATGACCTCCTATCTGCCATTGCTGGCGCACCCTGCATTTTATCTCGGCATTATCCTCGTCGCCGTGGGCACGCTCGTCGGCGTGATTAACTACTTTGCCACTCTCTATAAGGCCAAGCAGGAGAAAACTTATCAAGGATCGGTCCCGCTGGTCGTCTTCGGCGCGACGGCCGCGGCGATCATCGCCGTGGTGACCCTGTTACATGGCGCGATTGTCATGATTCCGACGTTCCTATTCTCACTGGGATGGATCGCGCAGCCCGACCCGATCTGGTATCGCTTGACCTGGTGGGGTCTGGGCCACATGTCCCAGCAGGTCAACGTTTGCGCCATGGTCTCGGTGTGGTACCTGTTGGCCACACTGACAACCGGCGCCAAACCGCTCAATGAAACCGTCTGCCGCGGCGCGTTCCTTCTCTATATCTTCTTCATCAATCTGGCGTCCGCTCATCACCTCCTCGTCGATCCGGCTGTCAGTGCCGGCTGGAAGATCTGGAACACATCCTATGCGATGTATCTCGCCGTGCTCGCGTCGATGATCCATGGATTTACGGTGCCCGCTTCCGTCGAAGTGGCGATGCGCCACAACGGCTACGTGAAAGGCTTGTTTGGCTGGCTCACGGGCGCACCCTGGCGCAACCCTGGCTTTTCGGCGTTCTTCCTCTCGCTCGTTATCTTCGGCTTCGGCGGAGGCATCACGGGCGTCACGCTCGGGACCCAACAGATCAACATCATCGCCCACAACACGCTGCGCATTCCCGGCCATTTCCATGTGACGGTGGTGGGCGGTACGACCCTGGCGTTCATGGGCCTCGCTTTCTACGTGGTGCCGCTCTTGTTCCAAAGGGAATATATCTTCAAACCGCTCGCGCGACTCCAGCCCTACCTCTTCGGCATTGGCATCACAGTCATGGCGATGGGCATGTCGTTCGCCGGTTCGATGGGAGTCGCCCGGCGGAGCTGGGACATTGAGGCGACCGGATCGATCTACGGTTCGACGGCTCACCTGTTCCTTGCGTTCGTTGGTATCGGCGGCGTGTTGGCCTTTTTCGGTTTGCTGCTTTTCGTTTTGTTGACCGTCGGCACCTTGCTCTTCGGACGCTCCTGCGTCGGAAGACCCATGGAAAGCTGGGGTACACCCAAACCGTTGGGCCGGGAACACGCGGAACACTCACCCGTCGGCTCGCCCTCGGGCTCCGGCACACCGGCTCTGGCGCTGGTCGAAGAGCACCCGACGCAAGGCACGATGATGCTCGCGATCGTCTTTCTTTTGAGCTTCGCGGTATACTACTTCGCCAACTGGAAGGCGCTCGCGGATGTCTGGCCGGTGCGGTGACGCCGCTTTTGGCAGGATGAAGTCAACGCCATGAACAACATTCAAGAGGCACAGTCCGTGAACCGGTTCGTGTTAGGGGCGTCGAGATTCCTCTCGGGCGGGCGCTTCCCGGCCTTTGCGATCTCGGCGCTGGTTTTCTACCAAATCTTTATCGCCGTGATGGCGTTCGTGCCGCCCGCCGGTGGTGCGTGGGGTGATTTTCTCGAAGACTTCCGGATGCGCTGTTTCAAGTACGATCCCAAGAGCGGGTGGATGGAGCTCGGCTCCGTGTGGGTCATGCTCAGCGAGCCGTTGCCGCTCGAAGCGATCTTCTTTTTCATCTGGCGCGCGCCCCTCCGCGAATTGTGGCAAACGCGCCGTGCCGCGTTCGCGCAGGTTGCCGCCGGAGCTCTGCTTCTCGTGAGTCTGATTGGCGTCAGCCTGATGGGCCTGGGTCGCTCGCAGGCCACACCGACTGAGCTTCCGTTCCCGGCCATCAACCTGCGGAGCGCATTGGTGATGCCGTCCTTCAGGCTTACAAACCAGGAGGGGCACACCGTCTCGCTCGCAGACTTCAAGGGCCGCGTCGTGCTCGTCACCGCCGTCTATTCCACCTGCACCACCACCTGCCCAATGATGCTAACGAAGGTGCGCACGGTACTCGATCAGCTAACTTCAGCCGAGCGCGACGACATGGCGGTCGTCGCATTTTCACTCAACCCGGAAGCCGACACGCGCGAGTTGCGTGGCATGATCGCGAAAAGTTACGGAATGAAGGCGCCGTTCCATTTCGTGAATGGCGTCCCATCCGAGGTGAATGCAGTCCTCGACAAGCTAAATGTCGCCCGCACGCGCGACGAGAAGACTGGCCAGATCATGCACTCGAACCTTTTCTTCCTCCTCGACCGTGAGGGCCGCATTGCCTACCGCCTCTCGCTAAGCCAGAATGAAGCATCCTGGCTGATCTCCGCCCTGCGCGTGCTCTTGGCGGAGAAGTCGTCCTGACGACGGGCGCCCCGAGACGCGTGATGAACAGTCGCCCTAATCCCGGCCCGTTCCCCCAGGAGAGGGAAACACAATCGCACCTCGCGCACGCCGACTCAACATCGAGTTCTCCGCTGCCACCCGCTTCCCGCGCCGACGGTTTTCTGCGATGGCTGGAGAACGGCTGGCTCTACCTGGATCGGCTCATCCAAAGCGCTATTCCCACCGAGCTCAATCCCCTGGGTCAGCTCGGTGCGATCGCCAATAGCTCCCTGATCATCGCCGTACTCTCCGGCATCGCATTGCTCATCTGGTACACGCCCAGCGTTCACCACGCGTACGAATCCTTGGAAACGATTCGACAAACCTCATGGATGGGTCAACTCGTGCGCTCGATTCATCGCTACAGTTCGGATGGCTGCCTCTGCTTTGTCTTGCTGCACGCACTGCGCATCGTCTGTCAGCGCCGATTCACCGGCCCCCGCCGACTGGCCTGGATCACCGGACTGCTGCTGCTCGCCTTACTCTGGTTTATCGGATGGACCGGTTACTGGCTGGTCTGGGACGTCCGGGGACAACACGCCGCACTCGGCACCGTGCGTTTCATCGATCGCCTGCCACTTTTTGCCGAACCGCTCTCCCGTGCTTTCCTCACCGACCAAAGCGTTCCCTCGCTGCTGTTCTTCCTGATCTTCTTCGTGCACATGCTCGCGCCGCTGGCGATGGGAGTTGGCATTTGGATGCACCTCATGCGCATGAATCGCGCGAAGATTCTGGCGGGCCCCGTGATGGTGCTCTGGATTGTCGGATCGCTCGTCGCACTCTCCCTGGTCAAACCCGCATTCAGTGCCAGTCCCGCACTCATGACCGTCAAGACGTTGAAGTTCAACATTGACGGGTGGTATCTCTGGCCGTTCGTGCTCACGGACCGGCTGAGCGGCGGGCTGCTTTGGTCGGTGTTCCTTGTCACCGGGACCGTGGTACTTACCGTGCCCTGGTGGATGGCCAAGCGTCGGATCGAGCCGCAATGGAAGGCTCAGGTGGATTTGCCGCGCTGCATGGGCTGCACCCTCTGCGCGCAGGATTGCCCGTTCAACGCCATCACCATGGTGGCACGTGAAGACGGGAGGAAGTTCATCGTTCAATCCGCCGTGAACCCCGACTTGTGCGTCAGTTGCGGCATCTGTACCGGCTCGTGTGATACGCAGGCGATTAACATGCCCGGACTTAACAGCCGCGAAGTCGAGAAGCGACTGCACGTTTGGATTGATGCACAAAAGGCCCGTGGTTTGGAACCGTTCGTGGCCTTTTGCTGCGCTGAGTCGTCGAGCGCCGTGTTCCGCGCGGACTCCGACGGGAACTCAGCGGAGTTGCCGGGCTACAGCGTCCAAACGATTCCGTGTGTCGGCTGGGTGAGCGCGGTAATTCTCGAACGTACATTGCAGCGCGGCGCCGGCGGAGTACTCGTCGTCGGCTGTGGGGAAGGCGACCCGGTGGCGCGCGAGGGGATGAAATGGTTTGAACAGCGCATGCTGGGCCGACGGGAGCCGAGGTTTGATCCGGCGAAGGCGGATCCAACGCGTGTCCGCTTCGTGCAATTCGACCGCACACGCCGCGCTGAGCTGTTGACGGTGGCTCGTGAATTCCAGCAGAAATCGACAGCGCCGCCCGATAAGAGGCCGCGCCAGCGAGTTCAGTCGATCGCCGCCGCCATCGTGCTGGTGGCAAGTTTGAGCGCGGTGATTTTCTCCGTCGGCACCCTGCCCTACCGAACTCCTCACTCGTCCCAACCGGAGTTGGTCGTCTCGTTCAATCACAGCGGTGCCATCGTCAACGCACGCAAGCTGACTCCGGAGGAACGAGCGAAGCGCCTGCCCCACATGCGCGCCCAAGTCAACGTCGCTCGCGAACGCACGCCCGTACGCCTCCGCGTGCAGGTGGACGGCCAGACCGTGTTCGACGACTCTTTCCAGCCCAAGGGTCTTTCGAAGGACGGCCCAAGCATCGCCGTCACACGCCTGCCGATCGCTGCGGGCCAGCACTCCGTGCACGTTGAATTGGCCGACACGATTGACGCCAATGCGTGGACGAAACAGTGGAGCGAAAAAGTGAGCTTCGAAAGCAACCGCACCCGGGTGATCTTATTCGACACGAAGGCGGGATTCACCCTACATTGAAAGAAGGCCCAAATCATGAGCACGAGCACGAGCACGAGCAAAAAGCGAAACTTTCGGGATGCAATGGCCACAGGCTTCCTCCGGGAATTGCTGGATGACCATGCCGCCCCGGATTCCCCGCCGGAGGCGGATTTGCCGCCACGCGTGGCTCATGCGCTGATTTCGGATGCGGCCACCGCGCGGGCCTCGGACATTCACATTGAGCCAGGGGAGAACTCCGCCCTCATTCGATTCCGGGTCGATGGAGTCATATCCGACGTGTCGAAGGTGACGCTGGCGCAGGCGAGGATGATCATTAATCAGATCAAGGCTATGGCGAATCTTGATCCCATCGTCACATTTACGCCACGAGACGCGCATGCCTCGTACACCGTCGGTGCCGACCCGTTGGATTTGCGCCTAGCGCTGGTCCCGTCCCACACCGGCGAGGCACTGACGATTCGCCTGCTGGATCCTCGTCGACTGCAACGATCGATCGAAGATCTCGGCTTTGACCTGGGAGAACTGCAACTTCTGGAAAGCTGGATTGAATCCGGGGCGGGAATGTTCCTCGCCGCGGGACCGACCGGGTCTGGGAAGACTACCACCATCTACTCGCTCCTGCAGGAGTTGAAGAAATCCGACCGCGCTATCGTCTCGCTCGAAGATCCGGTCGAGTACCAATTGGACGGAATCGTTCAGGTGCAACTCGACCAACGGCATCATCTCAACTATGCCGACGGAATCAAATCCATGCTGCGGTTGGACCCCGACTACCTGATGATTGGAGAGATTCGCGACGCCGTTTCGGCGCGGGCCGCGGTGGATGCCGCAATCAGCGGGCGGGTTCTCTTGAGCACGCTTCACAGTCGCGATGCGGTGGGGGCCTTAACCTCCCTGCGAAACTGGGGATTACAGGATCACGAGATCGCCGAGGCGCTCAGCGTCGTTGTGGGGCAGCGGTTGGTACGCCGATTGTGCACCCACTGCCGCCGTCGTCGGGCGGTCTCGGCAAAGGAGCGCGTTTGGCTTTCTAGCGCCGGACTGGCCGTTCCCGAGCAGGTCTCGGACGCTGAGGGCTGCGACCGATGTTCTCAAATCGGCTACAAGGGACGCTGCGGCATTTTCGAACTGTGGAACCTGACGGAACCGGATTACGAAGCCATTTTACGACACACCGACGAGCATGCCGTCCGCCGAAGTCTAGTGGATCGTAAGCATAAATCGATCATCGCAAATGGCTTGGATAAAGTCGTCGACGGCATCACCAGCGTCGCTGAACTCCGCCGCGCCGCCAGCGGTGCGTTTCTAGCCAAGTCGTTGTAGAGCAATTCACCAATACCCTCGGCTTCCGATGTCTCCTGAATAAATCCAGTAGATCTTCATCTGTTCGATTTTTTTCCAGGACACCGAACCGTCGATTAATCCGACATTTCCACCGGTCGCGCCCCGCTCTTTGGCTGTTTCGCCTTTGAGCAGCGTGGGATAGTAATACAGCCTCCCCTTCAATCTTACGGGCCCATTTTTCGCGTGCGGTACGCAAACAAATTGAGGGGAGGCATATCCTCCCCAACAATTCGGATCCGAGAATAGCACTAATTGAGGGCCCTCATTGGTCAGCTTCGGCAGGTCGGTCAGCTTCATCGGCGGGGTCCATCCGCCCGCAATCGGCATCACTCGACCCCCTAAGTAATTGTATGCGATATAGTAGCCCAAACCCGTTTGGTAACGGGTTTCCGGCGTATCGGTGATGCCGGGCAGCGTAAAGGGATAGCCATTGGGACAATCGATAACCTTTCCGCCCACCAAATTACTCACGGTCTGGAACATGAGTGTTGAAATGTGCATGGTGAAGGAATCACCTCCATCGCGAATTCCATTGAATACTTTGTCATTGTTGTCACTGGCGTAGACAGCGCAGGCGATATACAACTGTCGCAAATTATTTTTGCAGACCGTGCGCTGACCCCGCTCCTTGGCGCTCGCCAACGTCGGCAGAAGAAGGCCCGCCAGAATGGCGATAATGGCGATCACCACCAGGAGCTCAATAAGAGTGAAGGCGCTGCGCGACCCGGAACGCCGGGTTCGCATCGGAGGAGCATCCGTTCGATCGGTCTTCATAATGGCGTTCTGATTGGTCATCTTTTGATAAACGACTGCTTTTGATGCCTCGCAGGCAAAGAAACTCTGATTTCCTGAGTCTCCTGATTGCCAGTATCATTCCTCCGATCAAGGGGCAGTGACAAGGTGTTAATGACGCCCTCAACGTTGCCAACGAAGACTCGATCGCCGGCCAGCAAGAGGCATCCCCAGAAGGGGTGAAACGACCGGCTCTCCCGATTCGACGCCAGCGATTCGATTCAAAGCCCACTCCGCTTCGTAGCGCAGTACCGGGTCGCTTGCAAGCCACTCGAAGCGCCTCCATGGCTGTCTGTGCCTTTGGCCCGATACTTCCCAGTGCCCCAGCCGAACAGATGCGCACAAAGAGGAAATCATCCTTCAAAGCCTTGATCAGCTGCGGCACAGCAGTCTGCGCAGCCGGCCCGATGTTCGCGAGGGCTTCACATGCCGCCCATCGGACGCCGGGAATCGGATCGCCCACGGTTCTCGCCAGGTCCATGCTCGCCTTGGCCGCCTTCGGACCGATGGCCGACAAAGCCTCCGCCGCGTACAGTCGGACGTGTGGTTCCCCGTGCGAGAGAGCTTTGATCAGAGCAGATACTGACGGACCGGCCTTAATCCCCAGGGCGCCCAAGGCGCGCGCGGCATCGCGAGCGACAAACGAATCCGCGTCCTTCAGTGCCCGTCTCAACGCATTACCGTCACACATTATTGGCAACCAATTCCGCTTTCGCTGCGACCTAAAAATTGAATTGTGCCTGGATGTAAACCCAGTCGGCATCGTGCGACCCGCCCAATGTTTGGAACGTCTGATTGACATACTCTCCGGTGAAATAGTGACCGTAGCCACCTTGAACCTGGAAGAATTTTGCGGGTGAATACGTCGCGATGAGATCCAGTTCCTGGCCGGCGAAGGATCCTCCCTGCGAATGGATGCCGTAGCCGCCGGTCGTGCGCGCCGCCTGGTTGGCCTGGTAGAAGAAATCCTGCGTTGTCGCCAACCAGAAGGCATTGTAGGTGGCGGCGATGGTCAGGCCCTTGACGGGCGCAACCGTGAACTTTAGGTAGGGATCCAGCACGTTCTGCCACGACAGAAAATCCATCGAACCATAAAATTTGTGGCTCTTCCGGCTAATCTGTGGGTGATTTTCAGTGATGGGAAGGCGAAAAGGGGCAAAATCGGATGAGATTGGAGAGTCGTCCAAGGCACCACGAACCTGTCGTCCAGACTACGGTAGGTCTACTTGGTCCGCCCACCAGCGCGA
>CAMDJH010000254.1 GCA_945900455.1 Akkermansia muciniphila | reverse complement strand
GAAACGGCTACTGGCAGCAGTTATTCCCACACGCGCAGTTCTCCGTCCAGCCTTCTGGCTGACCACAATCTCTTCGCAATCTCAGCGCATTTTTTATCTCATCTTACTGTCACTCGAGAAAACCACCCTTTCCGTGAGATGCACCCCATGACCATTGAAGAGGCGGCGGAAGTGCTCAGCATTTCCGAGCCCACGGCGAAACGTCATTGGGCTTACGCGCGCGCCTGTCTCGCGGAAGAAATCACAAAGGAACAAAGGCGATAGAGCGACGCGAAGCGTTTGGACTGCGTTCCGGCTTGTCCCGTGTGCAATTATCGTCCCAATGACCTGTCCCTTTATCTTCGGTCCCACCCACCGGAAAGGGTTATCTGAAGAGCGTCGGCGTCGCCGAGTTGCAGGCTCTCAAAGAGGAGTACAAACCCAAGCGGTGAAGATTCCAGATCGGCAATGGCTGGCAATGGATCACTCTTCGAAGAAGAACCGCAGATGAACACAGACCGACGCGGATAAGATGAAGCCGGTGCGTTTGACCTTCGGAGTGAGCTCTTGGACCCTGCCCAAGTGATGGGAATTGGCGCCAATCCTGCGCCAATGTTCGAGGGGTCGGTTGACGTGCCACAATCCATGTGTCCCACTCCCGCCATGTCAACCATCAGTGCCCGCCAGTTACACCACGACACCAGTGCCGTGCTGGACGAAGTCGCCAAGGGCAAGACGTTCCGCATCACGCGCAACGGCAAGGACGTGGGCCAGCTCGCGCCGACGGAAGCCAGTCCCCCGGTGGCGTGGGACGACATCATGGGCGAGGTCTGGGCCGCGCAAAAGCATTGCTCCGGCAAATCGCTCAACCCCGTGCTGGCCGAACGGGAAAAGCGGCGGCGATGATCACCTACGCGGATTCCTCCCTGTTCATCGCCTGGTTTCATCCCGACGACGAATTTGCGGACGTCGTCACCCCGTGGGTCCAGGCGCACGTCACCGACTTCGTATTGGAATCCGATTCTCCGAGCCGAGGTGCGGCACAATTTGCGCAAACTCCGTTCCGCCTATGCCCGTACGGCGTGGAACGCGTATCTTGCCGCCGAAAGCAACCGCCGGTTGACGTTTGGCTGCGAACGCCTCGCCGATCTGCTGGAGCAAATGGATGAACTGAGCGCGAAGCAAGCCGCCATCCTGCCCGCCGGCACCTGGGATTTCTTTCACGTCGCCGCGGCGCTTCACGCCCGGGCCGCCTGCTTCGCCACCTGCGACAAGCTCCAGGCGGAACTGGCTACCGAAAGCGGCTTGGCAAAGGTGAAACTTTTCAAACCTTGATCGGCCTGACCTCGGACCTCGGACTTCCGATTTCTGTCCTCTACCGTTCCACTTTCCGCTCTGTGCCTTCGGCCTTTGAAACCGGCGAAAAAGTGACAATAAAGCAACAGGTTCATTTGAGTGGGGAGAATATTAAACCTGTCACTTTTTTTTGAAAGGCGCTTGCGGCCACATTGTCAATAGTGCAGGTTTGACCCCACTGCTCCCAGACCCCACTGCTCCCATGTGACCCCACTGCTCCCATGTGACCCCACTGCTCCCACCCCACTGCTGCCCATTGTGATTGACGAGAGTTTGAAACACCCGCTCGCCCGCTGTTGATGCAGCGGGCGAGTGAGCGTGCGTCAAAGGTTCGGAGCTGACTCGTCGAGCGTTCGACGCGCCGAGCAGGACGAACCCAGGAGGAGAGGCGCGTTTGGATGAGCCGCACCGCTCGTGAAAACTTATGGAACGAAGTGATATCCCATGAGGAAGCCAGCTACGCCAACGGTGGGCGGAGACACCACGCAAAAGCCGCCCGTCCAGAGAAGGGCACCGCTGGGGTCCGGCGAGAGGGCGAAGACCGCTCTCTGCATGGAGTCGCCCGGTTGTGTTACCACCATGCCGTTCCCGACCGCCGACCACTGATCGTCGTTATCGTTCCAGCGCGCGATCTGGACCGCCGAGTTGGCTGCGCCGCCAACAGGCGCCGTGAAATAACCTCCGACATAGAGCTCTGGTCCACTTCCCGAGAGGTCGTCAAAGGTCGCGAGGCTCATGACGGTGTTGTTCAGCCCGCTACCAAGGGGTGACCACGTCGATCCGCTCCAGCGCGCGATGCTGGTCGTTCCCGCGACGCCGCCCGCCATCGCGAACTGCCCGCCCACGATGAGGTCGGTGCCGAAGCTCGTGAGGGCGTAGACGATGGAGGTACCGTTCACTCCGGTCCCCAGTTTCGACCACGCCGAGCCGTTCCACTTCGCGATGCGGTTGAACCCATTGGCGTTGCCCACCTTCGTGAAATCACCGCCCGCGTAGAGCGCACCGTTGAGGGTCGTCAGAGCGCCGACATTGCCGTTCATCCCGCTGGCGACGCTCGACCACGCCGAGCCGTTCCACTTCGCGATGCGGTTCACCGTCTTTCCGCCCGCCTTGGTGAAGGCGCCGCCCGCGTACAACTCGTTGTTGAAGACCGCAAGGGCATAGACCACGCCGTTCATTCCGGTCTCAAGCGACGACCACGACGAGCCGTTCCACCTTGCGATGTAGGTCGTATTCGCGGCGCCGCTCGCCGATGTGAACTGTCCGCCCGCGATGAGGTCGTTGCCGAAGGTCGTGAGGCACATGACGGTGTTGTTCATCCCCGTCCCGAGCGCCGCCCAGCCCGTGACGTCGTTCCAGCGCGCGATGCCGAGCGTTCCCGCGACGGGCGTTCCACTGCCGGGCGGCGGCCCGAACGCCGTCCCGAACTGGCCGCCCACGATGAGATCGTCATCGAACGTAGTCACCGCTCGAACAGGGCCGCTGACTCCTGTATATGAAGCAAACGTGGCCCACGTTTCGCCGGCCCCTGCGGCCGTCGTGATCATGAGGCATGCGATTCCAACCGCGCTGGATCCCCAACGAACCGCGCGACGCAAGACGTTTGGCAACAGTGTCATGACGAGATTCCCTTCCAAGGCAGCCAGCGTGCTGGCACCAATGATGTTTATTCTTTTCATGTTTTTTTACTGAAACTGGGTCACTTCCCGGAGCGTTGTGCGTCCGTTGGAATGTCCCGTCGCTGCTACATGCGTAGTCCGCCCGGAGAAACGATCAGCCCAAACGCATTTAATTTTTTGGATTCCCGGTCGGGGAAGTGGATTTCGCCCGGTGGATTGATCTAAGGTGCGTTTTCGTGGGACTCAAACATCAGGAAATCGCCGACGCGCTCGGCGTCAGCGAACCCACCCTCCGCCGGCATTGGGCCGTGGCCCGCGTCAGGCTGTTCGAGCTGATTGCCGAGCGGCCCGACCGGCCGGAAACTCCAGAAAAACCGTGAATGCCGGCAGCAATATTTTTCCCCAAGAAATGATCGTTTTCGATGACGGACGACGCATGTAAGAGCGGAAACGTATTTTGAAAAACCTGGATGCAATCTACTTCGCCGCGCGGGAACTTCCGTCCGCGGATCGTCCCGACTTTCTCGCCCAAGCCTGCGCGGGTGACGACGAACTGCAGAAGCGCGTGAAGCAGATGCTGGCCGTGTCCGCCGAAGCGGAGGCGTTCATTACCGACCTGCCGGACGACGAATCGGAAGCTCGAACGTCAGACAACGGATCGGCCAAAACCCCCAAGCTCGATCTTGCCAATGCGCCCGATGAAGCCGTTGGCCAGACGATCGGACGCTACAAATTGCTGGAGCGACTCGGTGAAGGCGGGTGCGGCGTGGTCTATGTCGCGGAGCAGACCGAGCCGGTGCGTCGCCGCGTCGCGCTCAAAGTCATCAAGCTGGGGATGGACACCCGCGAAGTGATCGCCCGCTTCGAGGCGGAGCGGCAGGCGCTGGCGATGATGGACCATCCCAACATCGCCAAGGTCTTGGACGCGGGAACGACGGAAACGACGGAGAACGGAGGACGGAAGACGGAAGACGGAGGACAGAGGGCTGCTTTGTCTTCTCCGACCTCCGACCTCCGACCTCTGGCCTCCGGTTCTGGCCGCCCCTACTTCGTGATGGAACTTGTGCGCGGCATCCGCATCACCGACTACTGCGATCAGGCCAATCTCACCACCAAGGAGCGGCTCGATCTGTTCATCAAGGTCTGCCAGGCCATCCAGCACGCGCATCAGAAGGGGATCATCCATCGCGACATCAAGCCGTCGAACATCCTCGTCACGCTGCACGACGGCGTGCCGGTGCCGAAGGTGATTGATTTCGGCATCGCCAAGGCGACGGAAGGCCGGCTGACGGACGCGACGGTTTACACGCAGTTGCACCAGTTCATCGGCACGCCGGCCTACATGAGTCCGGAGCAGGCGGAGATGAGCGGGCTGGACATTGATACGCGCTCCGACATTTACAGCCTGGGCGTGCTGCTCTACGAACTGCTGGCCGGCAGCACGCCGTTTGATGCGAAGGAACTGATGGCGTCGGGCCTCGACGCGATGCGCAAGACCATCCGCGAGAAGGAGCCGGTGCGACCCAGCACGCGCGTGGCGGCGCTCGGCGCCGATCAACTCACCACCACGGCCAAGCGCCGATCGGCCGACACCTCGAAGTTGCTGCACCAGCTCAAGGGTGATCTCGACTGGATCGTAATGAAGTGCCTGGAGAAAGATCGCCAGCGCCGTTACGAGACGGCCAACGGCCTTGCGGCCGACTTGAAGCGGCACCTCGACAACGAACCTGTGGTCGCCCGGCCGCCCAGCGCGGCCTACAAGTTCCAGAAGGCGTTTCGCCGGAACAAGCTGGCGTTTGCGACGGTCGGAGCCGTGGCCGGCGCGCTGTTGCTGGGCGTGGTCGTCAGCGCTTGGCAGGCGGTCCGGGCGACTCATGCCTCCAAGGCGGAATCCCGCCAACGCCTCGTCGCCGAAGCAGCGCAGACCGAGGCCCAGGCAAAGCAGCGCGAGGCGGAAGCCGAGCGCAGCCGCGCCGAAACCGAACGGCAGCGCGCCAACACCCAGGCGACGAACGCCCTCGTGAGCCAGGAGCACTCGCGGCGCCTGCTCTACGCGGCCGACATGAACCTCGCCCAGCAGTCGCTCAAGCTGAACAATCTCGGCCGGGCGCGCCGGTTGCTCGACCGGCACCGGCCGAAACCCGGCGAGGAAGACCTCCGCGGCTGGGAGTGGCGTTATCTCTGGCAACTGACCCGCAGCAGCGCCCTCGTCACGCTCACCAACCGGCCGGTGTCGGGATTCTCCGTCAGCTTTTCCCCGGATGGCACCGGCCTGGCCGTCGGCTGGATGGATGGACACGTGGACTTGTGGGATGTCCCGGGGCGGCGATGGATTCGGGCTTTGACGAGCCGCGAGCAGTCCGCCCAGGGACAAGTGGCGTTCTCTCCGGTTCGCAATCTTCTGGCGGCCACCTCCGAGACCAACGCGGTCACGCTGTATGACCTCGACTCCGGCCGGGAATCGCTTCTCTGGCGGGCGCCTGACCAAGGCGTCTGGCAGGTTCGTGACCTTTCGTTTTCGCAAGACGGTTCAAAGTTGGTCATCTACGCCGGATCTAGCCCCGAACTCGGCGACGCCGTGTGGGTGGTGAACGTGTCCTCCTCCCAGATCGAAAGCCGCCACCCGACCGTTTGCAGTGACACCTACCATCATGGAGCCGCCCAGCTATCCCCCGACAACCGGCGCCTGTATCTGGCGCGTTCTGACGCACGGAACTCCCGCTACAGCATCCAGTGCCTCGACCTCACCACAGGCCAGGAACTCTGGCAGACCGAAACGCAACGGGACTACGGGCTGACCACGCTGGCCGTCTCGCCCGACGGGCGGGTGCTGGCTTCGGGATCGGGATTTGAGGATTCCACCATCCGCGTCTGGGATGCGGCGACCGGCCGGCTCCTCGTCCGGCTCGATGGACACACCGGTTGGGTTGTCAACGTGGCGTTCACGAAGGATGGACGACGTTTGATCTCCTCGGCGAGCGACCAAACCATCCGTTTCTGGGATACGGGCACCTGGACCGAAACCAAGGTGCTGCGCGGCCACACCGATGAGGTTTATGCCGTTGCGCTCTCGGAAACCGCACAACTCGTCGCGAGTGCGAGCAAGAACGGAGAGCTCATGTTGTGGAGAGAGGATGGCAAGAGCGCCTCGGATGGGTACAGACGCCTGCCGGAGAAGCTCGAGCCCAATCAGGTTCGACCGATGGACCGATCGCGCGTGTTGCTGCTGCCCTCGGACCAGCCGCCCGAGTGGGTCGATCTTAAGCGCGACTCTGCCTCGGAGCCACTGCCTGAGATTGGATCCTCCGGCGATGTCCTCGGCTGGTTTGGCACCAATCTTCTTTGTCACTGGAACGGAACCAACCAGATCGTCCTCCGCGAACTGCGCGGTGCGGAGTTCAGCCAACGCGGAACCATCTCGCTGGATTCCGGCACCCGACCGGCCAGACTGGCCTATAACGCCACGCGCCAGTTGCTGGCGTGGAGTGAACGGGCCTTATCGAACTCGGTTTACCTGGCGAGCCTCGCGGCACCCGCCCGCCGGATCGAACTGAAGGGCGATGGCCCCGAGCTCGTTCCCGTCCTCTTCAGTGAGGACGGAACTTTCCTTGCGGCCAGAAAGAGAGGGGGTTCTGTGCTCGTCTGGAACATTGAAACCGGTCAAACGGTAGCGTCCATTGATGGGCCTATCCGTGATGTAGCCTTTGCTGCAGGCGGGCGGGTGCTGGTCGTGGCCATGCGGGAGGGCATTGACCATGAGATCGATTTCTATGATTTGGCCCACGCCGACCGGGCACCACGGCGGGTTCCCGGAAGAGGTTATCCCGGGGCGCTGGCGGTTTCGCCCGATGGCGGATTGGTGGCCTCTGCCACCTATGGTGGGCTGGTGCGACTATTCAATCCGGCCACGGGCGAATTGATCGAATCGCTCCACGGCCACCTGAACGCGGCGTTCGGCGTCGCCTTTTCCTCGGATGGGCACCGGTTGATCTCCACGTCCGGCGGGCGGGAGGCCGTCAAGCTTTGGGATGTCGGCACGCGGCAGGAATTGCTGACCTTGGGTGGCACCGGCTCATTTCTGCACGCGGCCCGATGGAGCGCCGATGGGGACGTGATCCTCGCCGGCTGGCCGTGGCAGGCCTGGCGGGCGCCGTCCTGGGAGGAGATCAACGCGATCGAGGCAAAGGAGAAGGCGGAGGGCAAGCAGCCATGAACCCAAACCGCGCCGTTCTCCAAAGCGACAGAGGACTGGCGCACTCCAAAACCTGGCGGACCTCGCAGCGACCTCGTTGGTCGCGAAGCGTCTTGGAATGCGGAATTGATAAGAATTTAGTTTCTCGACGCTTCGCGGAAAGAGATGCTTCACGCATGGCGGAAAATTACGCTGGCAGGCGGCGGGCGTCGAGAATGGAAGTGGCGGAGGCAGTTCGATTTTTAGGTGTGGCACGCATGGCCAAGATGCTGTACTCCATGAGCCGATCGTCGTCTCGAGAAAGCACGCGCCGACCCCCGCCGGAATCGGATGACCTCTCAGCCGGCCAAGCGTGAATTTACCCAACAACAGCTCCAAACCATTGCATGCCTTGAACGTCGATCCTAGAGTCCGAGTGTGATTGCGACCAGCTACCGCTACATTGTCCGCCGTGCGGGCGTGCGTTCCGGCCATGCCATCATCGAAGGCACCCGAATCGGAGTGCATGACGTCGTCGCAATGATCCGAACTGGTTGTTCCGTGGATTCGGTGGTTGCGTCGTTTCCGCGGCTTTCCCGAGCGCAAGTCTATGAGTCCCTCGCCTACTACGAGGACCATCAGGACGAACTCGAACCACTCATTGCGACACAGACCTCGGCAATCGACGCGTGAAGTTTCTGATCGACGAGGATGTGGCGGTTGAGATCGACCGCAGCCTGCGGCAGACCGGGCACGAGACCGTACGCGTTGCCGAGGTGCTGGGATTCCGGACTGACGATGTGGACGTGTGGGAATACGCCTGTCGCCACGGCTTCAATGTCATTACCTGCAACCGGCAGGGTTTCTTGGAACTGGCAGGGGAAGCTCCCGCAACGGGCCTGATTATCCTCAACCGTCGACGCACCCGGCAGGCCGAATGCTCGCATCTACTGCGCCTCATCGAGCGGGCCGGCGAGACGGGGCTTGGCGGCAACATCAACTTTGCCTGACGACTGTAGCGTCTTCCGTTTCGGCGATGGTGGCGGATTGGGCGATGCCGGCGTCCGCATCTTCGTCACTTCCTGCAGCCGGGAACGCCGTCATTTGGCGATCGCGCCTTCGAAAATCTCAATTCCCGGGGAGGGAATCGATCAACGGACATTCGGGCTGGTATTCTCAGACTCATCTTCCCCCATTACCGGACAGTAAATTCCCAGCGCATTTTTTGGCGTAACTGTTTGTCAGTCACGCCCTCGGCGTGGGTTCTCCAGTCGGTTTCTGTTGGCTTTTCCTAGAGACAACATCGGTGCGGGTAATTTGGGCAGTTTCTCCAGCACTTCGGTTTGTGCCTTCGGGTAGCTATCGGCCAGTCGCCATAGCTGACCCTCCGGATCGCCGAGGGAGACGAGTCGAACCCCTTCCAGGCGACTCAGCGCGTCGGCGACGGTGAGGCCCAAAGGTGCCATCCG
>CAMDJH010000253.1 GCA_945900455.1 Akkermansia muciniphila | reverse complement strand
TCCGATAACATCCCCTCGGAATTCGCTCAAAAGCTGCGCCAAGTCGTCTTCCGTCACCGTTTTAAGCCGCTTTGACCCTAACCGGAGAATTCCGCGGTCTCAAAAACCGCCCCCAACCGTCCTGTCCTTCCTTATCCGCGGATTTGGGTTTATGTTACTCTATTGACAAGGCATGGGACTGGCTGATAATCAATCACTTGGCCACATTGATGCTCAAACGCTGTTGCCTTTTATCGCCATGTGAGTTACAGTGTATACAGTTATCACATCCGATTACTCTATGGCCGCTACCACCGTCATCAGTCTTCGCCTCGACCCCAACGAGGCTCAGAAACTAAAGCAGCTCGCCCGGCGCACGGGTCGGACCCCAAGCGAAGTCGGTGCCGACTTTTTGAGCGAATCCCTCCGTCGCTCGGATTTTGCCTTCATCGAATTCCGCGATTCCGCTTCGGGACGCCAAGCCTACATCCAAGGAACGCGCCTGGCGGTTTGGCAAGCCATCACGGTGCTTCGGTCCTATGACGGCAATGTCGTCAAGGCAGCGGCGCATCTGAAGTGGCCTGAAGCCAAGGTTCATACGGCGATTGCCTACACCAAAGCGTTTCCCTCCGAGATTGAAGACGCCATCAAGGAGAACGATGAGGTCGACTTTGAAAAGCTCTCCCGACTTCTCCCAGGCATCCAGCGCTTTGAGGACCTGAATCTCCCCAAAAGCCAGAAATAGCCGATGCTCCAGATTCTTACGGATGAGCAGATTGACCCGGATGTCGCTGTGGCCGTCAAAAAGCGTTACCGAGGGATTTCGGTTCTTTCGCTCTTTGATTGGCTGGACGGCCATTTTGTGGGCGCTTCCGATGAGGAAGTGCTTCGGGAGGCAGCACGGCAAGGAATGACGCTTCTATCGTTTGACCTAAAGACCATTCCCCCGCTCCTACGGGCTTGGGGTGAACGCGGCGTTGACCACGGCGGGGTCATCTTTGTCGACAGCAAAAGCTTCGCGCAAAACGATATCAGCGGCATCTCCAAAGCGCTCGTCGAACTATGGGAACTTCAGGGACAAGTGGATTGGAAGAACCGTTGTTTTTTTCTAACCCCGAGAAGATAGCGAGACTCGTACGGAACAGAAACACACTGCGGTTATTCCAAAAAATGTTGGAAAAAGTGACAGGTTCAATGTTGTTGATATTTGACCTACGGTTTGGCATGGGTCGAATCGAAATTTGTTGGAGAGAGCCTTTTTGAGAATGGCACGGATCAAAATCGAAGGGGCGACGGCAGTGTATCATTGTCTCGATCACCCATCACTGAGCCACTTTTTGATTCGGTCCTGCGCGACGGGGTGATTGAACAAATTGCAGTGATGCACTCCGCGTGTGATCACCGATTCAATGCCCAACGGCAGCGTTATCGCCGAAGATTCCGGCGCAAAAACCAGGATACGTTCAGGATCCAGACCCGATGGAAGTCCGGTTTTTCTTTCTCTCCCCTGATCCAGGCACCACGCGTGGGCGGTGTTGACCACAAGGTCGTTGGAATCAGCGAACAACGCATCGGCTGCCGAATCGAATCCAAGCTCCTTCGCCTTCTTGAACAGGCCCGCCATGTCGGGTGTCATCGGACCCGGTTCAAAATCGGCGGCGATCACGGCATGCCGGATACGATTTGCGCCCGGACCGCTGCGCCCCAAAACACCCGCCTTCTGCTGGAGCCGAAAAAGGACGGAACCCGGGGAATTCGCCTGGTTTGGGTTTTGCGCAAGAAGTCCCGGGATATCCGTTTCCGCCCCCCGGACCGCTAGTTCGGCCAAAAGTCCGGCCATTTTTCCAAAAAACCCAGTGGCATCCAACCCGGTCATGTTCACCAGCGTATCGGCCAGCGTTCCCCAGTTCTCCGGATTGGCGAGATCGGTGCCACAATTGGGTGTCCCCATAAAGATCAGGTTCCGCACCGCCGAATCGCCCTCGCTCAAGAGTTCGGTAAATGCCCGGGCGACGAGACCGCCCCGGCTGTGGGCGATGACATCCAGGCGCCGGCCCGTCAGCAGGGTTGCATCCAGACTGCGGAGTTGCTCCACCAGCAGTCGAGCGTTGGCCTCAGGATCCTTTGACAGCGTCCAGTGATCGAATCCGAGCACAACTTGGTATTTCTCCCGGGCCCATCTTAAAAATGCGGGCCCGAAACCAACCACCGGCGACGCTGTTTTGCTAAAAGTCCCGTGGACAAGCAGGAGCAACCGGTCCGGCCGGCCCGCGTCCGAAACTGCCAGAACGTCCTTGCGCTCTGCCGGGCGAAAATCTCGCGGATCCGCGCTCGGGATGCAGAGCAGTCCTTCCTTTTTCACCTGATCTTTGTCGTAGGCTTCCACCGCGCCGGCAATGCCGCCTAGAATCCAACCCCCAAGAATCCGAATGATTCCACGCCGACTCGGCAGCTGATGGCGCAATCGGTCGTCGGAAAGAAATTCCTTCAGACACGAACCCCGCAGACCTTGGACAGGGTCCCCAGCGGCACCTCCCTTCTGCCCGCGCGTACCCGCGACGCCGGTGCTTCGAACCTGCCATCGCCGGAATCCCGCCTCTTCCACCAGTTCCAGAACCTGCTGCCTCCCGGTCGGGGGCGCCCCGAGACCACGGTCTTCCGCAGCATCCTTCCAGCCCGGACCTCGGACCCACTCCGTCAAAAGATGGTCCGGCGCATGCAAATATCTTCCCTCGGGTCCCGACTGTGGTTTCCCGGCGTTTCCCCGCCCTTCCGCGGGAGGAATCGGTGAATACGCTGCCTCGTCCTTTTGGGATGCCTTGGACCCAGAGCCCGCCAATGCCTGAAAAAGTTCCTCGGTGGGATCTCCGTAGAGTACCAAGCTGGCCCAGCCCAGTCCGGCCCAGGTCGAATCATCCCCCGCCCATTCACTCGAATCGTCCGGATATGTGATGCGGCGGGCTTCGGCTTTGGCCCTCCGCAACGCCTCGCCCAGCGTTGCACGGTCACAGAGCAGGGACCGGTAGAAGTCGAGGGCGATCCGTTGCGCGAGGAGGTCATCAATCGGCCATAGCGGGGCGATATACGCCGCCACACCCTGGTTCAGAAAAGCCGTCGCCAGACCAAAGACATTCCCTTGATACTGCCGTCGCGGCCCATCCGATTCCATTGCCGACTCGCAGGCATTCGCATAAACCAACCACGGCGGAGCCGCACTGTCGGCAAGCGTATTGCGAATCTCCAGCGCCCACAGCTCCCCATCACTCACCAGCCAAGCACTCGTCTCCGGATCGTCACCACGGAATAGCCCGTGTCCAGCGAAGTGCACAATGTCGTATTCGCCACTCCGCAAGAGATCGCGCAACTCCGCGGCGGTCAGCCGGGTGCCAATCCGGGTGTCCCGCGCCCGATCATAATCGATGACATCTCCCAGGTCGGCGCGCAAACGCTCAAACCAGCCGGCAACTTGTTCCGCCTCGGTTCGAGCACCCGACAACTGGGGCCAATTCAACACGGCATCGAAAACAGGATCTCCGATAATTAAAGGCCGGATCCGCCCCTGTTGGCGTCGCGTGACGCGTCGGGCCATCCCGGTTTCCATGAACACCTGACGACCGACCGCAAACCGTTCACTCAGCCATTCGCCGCGATGATGCATCAATTCCCACGGATACCGCATCAACTCGCGGGGAATCTGCAGCTGTAGATGGACATGATTGCCCGCGGCCCCCTCGAGTGCTTGCTGCCGCTCATCCTCCAACTCGGCGCCCAAGGCCTGAAACACATCTTCGCCCAGAACCCCGCCGATGGCTCGCAGCCGGCGCAACATCTCACCGGTCACCGCCTCGCTCCCCAACAATTCTGCGAGTCCCTGCAGCGCTCGGTCCATGACCTGAGGTTGCACCCGACTCAGTTGTTCGGTGATGACGGCACCGCGGGATACCGATTCCAGTCGGAGGAGGTAGTTTTCCCGGCTTGCTCCAGGTGCTGCCAAATGCGCGCCGCTGGTTTGCAGACCTCGCCGGCGCTCCAGAGATAATGTCAAAGCCGGAGCGGGAGCCATTACCCGAAACTGTTCACGCAGTCCCCAGATCACCGAGTCCGGACCCGTCAGACGTCGAAGCAAATCCCGCCGGGTGCCTGCCGCCCCGGTGGCCAGAAGTGAGCTTACCAGCCGCCAAAGCGCTCTCGGATGATCGTGGATCAGGTTGGCGGCCCCCAGCATCGCCGCCCAGTGCACCCGATGATGGAACGCGAATCGCTGGTAGCTCGCACTCATCAACTCGTCGAGCTTCGGAGGGCGATAGAGCGACACTCCCGACCAACGCGGCCAGCCCCTCTCGGCCGGAGCGCCCGGATCGACGGAGAGGACCATTCCCGCATGAAAACTCGACGGGGCGACGACCGCCACGCATCCGCTAATCTCATCCGCAACAACATCTCCCAATAACGCGAATGCGGTCTGACGCGCCTGCTGAGCGAGTCGGCGAGCAGTTTCCTGAATGCTGCGGAGTCGCAGCAAGTCTCTCTGCCGCTCCACCGTCAACAGGTGAAATGCATCCCGGATGGCCTGCTCCACGATCAGGTCCCGGCCAATGGCCACCTGCCCAGCCCACAACCGCTGATCTCCATTCTTGAAATTCACGCCCAATAAGCGAAGCCGATCCCCCACCTGCTTCCCAATCTCTTCGAGAAACTGCCCCCCGGTTTTCTCCGGGTGGGTGGACCGCAATAACTCGTATACACGCTTCAACCGAGGTCGAATAGACGCCTGCAGCGTCCGGAGGGCCTCCGAAGGTAGCCCCCTCACCCCGTGCGCTTCCAAATCCAGAACCCATCGATCCCAGGACTCCTCCGGCACCGTGCCTTCCATCCACGGCTCGATCGCCAGGCGCAGGGCCCGGGTGAATCGAGAAAATTCCACCGGCGAAGCCCGCTTGAACGATGTCCCCAACCAACCCTGGTAGGCCTCATCCGCCATCGCATCAAAGGCCACCGATGTCAGAATAAAAAAACTCCCGCAATCGTAGGCGTCGCCCCGCTGGGAATCCCGGTGTGCATCAAACACACTCATGAGCAACCGGCGCGTCTCCCAGATCAAACCCTCGCCCAGCGATTGCATCAGGCCGATGCAAAAGGTGTCCGCCGCGCGGGCCACCTCATCGAGCCGGCGAAGGTCCAATGCGGACAGCGCACTGCCCGGATCAAAATCGGCCGATCGGTAGCACGCCCGTATTTCACCCACGAGCAACTCCGCCAGTGCCGTGGTATCAAGCCGCCCTCCCTTGGCGGTCACCTCCTGCCGCCATCGACGCAAAATCCGGGTATAGTTCCATCCCGTGCCCGGAGCCGGCACCTGCGACCCTAGCAAAACTTGCACCCTTCCTTCTAGCTCGTAGGCCAATTCCAAAAATTGCGTGGTGCCACTGTCCACCGCTAAAAGCTCAAACTGCTCCCGCTTCTGCTCCCGCAACACCTCGCCGATCACCTCCCCTATATCGGCGACGTCCAGATAGCCCCCCGCCGGATCATCGCGACAGATCGTGAAGACGCGAGAGCGCGGTTGCCCACCCTCCGACTCCGCGTCGTTGATCGCCGGAGCCAGCGCACTCATTCCCTTGATCACCAACGCCACCCGATCCGCCGGACACACCGAAAGTCCCCATCGAAGAAAATCCGCGAATACTTCGCGTGAACCACTATTGTGGCGTCCCAACTTTTCACCCACAGGACGCCCCCGGGAATCCATGACGCGCAAGAAATGCCTGCTAGCCCCCCCAGGCCCGTCATGCTGCACCGCAATTGCTAAGTTCCGATCCACCCCCACCGCCAGGATCTCCTTCAAATCGTCCTGAATGGCGGCCGCCATGCCATCGAAGTCGCCCTCCACGTCGCCAGCCAGATAAATCAACACAGCCCAAGGCGTCCCTAATTTGAGTCTTCCAGCGACGTCGGCGGGGGCTGTTGCGGACCCTTTTCTCCTCGCGTTCACGACACTCGGCGGACCCGAAGCGGCACGCTGGGTCGTTACTTTCTTCGACGGGATTGTCCGCCGGATAACGGGGCGTTTTCGCGAGGCCATGGTGGTTCGGGTCGATTCTCCGCTCGACAGTTGGGGTTGGCCGACAAGTACAGCCAACCCGCCTCGAAATGCAATCCTAGGATCATCGATGGTCAGGTAGGTTTCAACGTCGGAGACGGCGAGCTCACCGTGGGTGTGATCCTCAAGACGATGAATACCGAGAGCAGCGCAACGCCGGCGAAGGTGCCGAAGATCGCATTCAGCGGCACATTCGCATCTCGCAAGGCGCCGAATCCCCAGTCACCAAAACCACCGCAACTGATACTGACCATGTTCATGAACCCATATCCCGTCGCGCGCACCTCGGGACGGGTGATCTGGCACAGAATCGGCATGTTGTTGCAGTCGAAGAATCCCCATCCGATTCCGAACAGGATCAGACTCGCGACGGCTATCCAAAGGGTGCTGGCATTGCCTACTCCAAAGAGTGCGGGGAGAAATAGGAATGTCCCAATGGCACTAATCCGGATTCTCCCACGCCAGGAACGTTGCATCCATCGGTCCGCCAACACGCCCCCCACGACGGCACCGATCAACGATGCGACCTGCACATAGACCACCGCCTTGACGCCCGCGGAGCCTTGTCCCAGATGGAATTTTTCTCGAAGGATGTCCGGCATCCAATCGCGCACCACCCAACCCGCAATGGCGGGAAGCGTAAAATAAAGCACCAATAGGATAAAATTCGGGTTGCCCACCAATTCGCGTGCGACTGCCAATGGGGGCACGGAATCCCCGGCACTCTCCACACGTGGCGCATTTCGCAACAGGGCGAACAACGGAATCGCATATCCGACGCCCACCATGCCACCCAGGCTGAAGACCCAACGCCAGCCAAACGATGGGGCATCCGCCAGATGCCCCGCGTATCCACCGAGAATCAGCCCGAGGTAAAGACCCGTCTGATGGACGCCCACCGCCCGTGAACGCGAATTTCCCAGATGATATTCCGTAATCAGCGCCAAGGCGGCCGGCAAATAGCACGCCTCACTCACCCCCATCAGGGCACGCGCCGCAATCAGTTGATGGAACGACGTCACGTGTCCCGTCATCCATGTGACCAATGACCACGTCACCAGGCTGACGCAGATTACATGACGGCGGCTATATCGATCGGCGATGTAACCGCCCACCGGACTGAGCAGGGCATACACCCACTTGAACGACCCCAGCACCAGACCCCAGTCCGCGCGGTTTGCGATGCTGGGAATGTCCGCCACCATCGACGACTTCATCGTGGCGAGCATCTGCCGGTCGAGGTAGTTGAGCAAAACGACCGGAAACAGCAGGGCAACCACGATCCATGCGTAGCGAGATACAGCGGGAGTAAGCACGAAATGAGTTGAACTTCGATTTATCGAAATGGGCTGCGGCTACATTTTTACGAATTTCACGAATGCGAAGCGAGAGGAAGAGTGCAGGAAAATTCGTGATGCTTAGGGGAATACGGTTGACCGGCTCCAAGCTGGCGCTCCGGGCTGCTCCCCTCCCCCTGACTGTTCCTCTCATGGCCGCCCATTGGATGCTTCGGGGGTTGACAACCGATCCGGCCGGGGCGATTGGTCTGCCAGGTTCGGGAACGGATGGCAGAACGGTCAAATGGACCAGCAAAGTGATACACAAACGTTCATCCAACCTCCGGTTTTCCGCTCGTTTTCCGCTTGCTGATAGCGTGGATCAATCAAAATATTACTCCGATGATTCCAAATTTTACATCTCGACCCGGCGTATCCCGCAGTGTGCGTAATTTCCGTCCTGTGATTGCTGTGTTTACGGGCGGAATGCGCAACGTCTCCGTCTTGATTGCTTTGGCGATTCTTCTGGCCGGTGGCTCCACGGCTTCCGCGGCTCCGGTGGCCGCCAACACGACGACGCCACCGAAAGCTGAGAAAGCCATCCCCTACCCGCTCGATTTCTGCCTGATCTCCGGAGAGAAATTTGCGGGGAGCGGGATGACACCCCACGCGTTTGTTTACAACGGCCAAACGATTCAGCTCTGCTGCAAGAGTTGCCTGAAAGACTTTAACAAAGATCCCAAGAAACAACTCGTTCGGTTGGCCGATGAGGTCACGAAGCTCAACAAAGCCCGGGCAAATCCAACGAAGCCCTGATCGTGATTCGGAGCAATCATTGACCTCCATTCGCTCTGCCCGCGCTCGCCGCAGTACCTCTTGCACTCCGGGCGGCCGTGTGTATTGTTTCCCTCACACAGTGAACGGTACACCTCGGCACGCGTTATGAAAAAATCCCATCCGGCGGCAGCGGGTCAATCTGGACGGAGTGCATTTACTCTGATCGAGCTTCTGGTGGTGATCGCAATCATTACGATTCTCGCCGGCATGCTCCTGCCGTCCCTTGCCGCCGCCAAATCCAAAGCTCAGATCATTGTCTGCTTAAACAACAACACGAACGCCGGTGCCACGCGAGTTTGGTAGTGATAGACGAATCACGTCCAAACTTCCCTTCTTCAAGAGTGGCTCGCTAGATTGCGGGCCATTTCAGGAGTGCCTATGCAGGAACCTCACCCTTCCCCGAAAGAATCCCTGCCCCGCATAGAGATTTCTTCGGCTGATTGGGCGTCATGTAGGTTTCCGTCTCTTCGGCGGTG
>CAMDJH010000252.1 GCA_945900455.1 Akkermansia muciniphila | reverse complement strand
CCTGGAGATTGGCCATTCCACAGGCGTAAACTGTACGGGCATTGCAGTCCGTTGCGCCGCAGACTTAGCGCCAACGGCGCGTAATCCCTCAGCCCAGGCCAACGGCCTGGGTAACGGGCAACCGACACATGTATGCGCCCCAACGGCGGCGCGATAATCGTCAGCGTCCAATAGCACACCCGACTATCGCGGCCCTTCAGGTCGCCCGATTTATTGGCACGAATTCCCAGCCCGTTGGGCTGGGCTAAGGAATTGCAGCCCGTTGGGCCGCAGAATAAAAATGAGTTCAGCTCCAAATGGCCAAACCCCAGGGGCTCCTTCGGAGCCCTGGAGATTGGTTATTCTGGAGCCGCGGAGCGCCGCAAGAACTTAGCCCATGGCGTCAGCCGTGGGATTTCAGGCGCGCGGAGCGCGAGCCCAGGAGGGGCGACAGAGAATATCGCCACAATATGGCGAATTGTCCGCCGGCTCTGTCGCCCCTCACGGGGCTTGCGTTTTGTGCCAACACCCTCCCACGGCTCGCGCCGTGGGCTAGGGTCTGACGCCGCTCCGCGGCTTTGCTAAATGCCGATTGTTCTTCCACGACGCATGCGCAAGAAAATGGCCAAACCCCAGGGCTCCTTCGGAGCCAGGGGAATCGAACGGACCGGTCCAATCGGTTCCTGGACATTTCATGCTGAGAAAACGGCCCACTTTCGAACTCTATCAGATTTTTGTCTTACACCCCGCGCCGGGACCCAGCACAATCCGCCTCTTGATCTGGGCGTCCTCCGAGATATCCTCTCCCTATGTCTCTTCCCCTCTCCGCGATTTGTCGCCGCTCCTTGGCCGCAGCGGTTCGCTCCGTGCTGAATCCCGTACGGTTTCACAACGTCGCCTTGCTTTACATCCTGCTGAGCCCGCTCGGGATCAACGCGGCCGATCGACCCTCTCCCGCTAAGCCTGCGCTCCGGGCACTTTTTCTCACCGGTGGCGGGTACCATGACTACGAGAGACTCGCACCGCACCTCACCAACAGCCTCAGCCACCGGGTCAATGTCACTTTTGACGTCGTCTCTGGACTCGATCGTCTTCACGACCCCAAGTTCGCCGATCCGTATGATGTCCTGGTCTATGATCTCTGTTTTGATGAAGCGCCGAATGATGTCCTGGACAACGCTCTCCGAGCAACTCGTCAGGGCAAGCCGACCGTAATGATTCACTGCTCGGTACATGCCTTCCGAAAGTCGCCAAAAATTCGGGAATGGGAGACCTGCTGCGGCTCACGGTCCAAAGTCCATGATGCCTTTGGCCCGTTTGGTGTGGTCAAACTCGATCTGGCCAGCCCGATTACCCGGAGCTTTCCAGACGATTGGAAGACCCCCGGCGACGAGCTGTATCAAACGATCTCGATCGACCCAAAATCACATCAACTTTTGAAGGCTAAGAGCCCCCAGGACGGACGCGAGCACGTCGTCTGCTGGACGTATCAATTCGGTCAAGGCCGGGTCTTCGCGACCACGTTGGGGCACGACATGAAGACCTCCGCATCCCCGGATTATCTTCGTCTCCTGGCCAACGGCCTGCTCTGGGCCTGCGAAAAGCTGGATCCGGAGGGAAAACCAGAGGCCGGTTATTCAGCACCCGATGCCAAACCCTGAGCTCTGAGTCTCCATCAGAGGCCTCCTTATTGCTCGCTCTTGTCGTCGCCACACTTTCCCTCGGGCTTGTCCCAACCGGGGTTGCATGAGGGTGCCGCTCATACAGCCCAGGAATGTGAACACATGCCCTCCGGAGGCTTGATCGTGCCCGCCTGTCTTGGCAACCTCACCGCCATGATTTCCGATCCGATACCCCCCTCTCGCAATTCCTCGGATAGAAATCGAGGGCATGATCGTCCCCCCAAGAATTCCGGCCCCCGCATCAAGAAGCCATCCAACGAGGCCGAGATTCAATTGCCACCGGCGGGCGATTGGCGTACGTCCGACGAAGAGGAGATTCAACGACGACGCCTGCGCGCCCGCGAGGAGTCATTCCAGATCCGGAACACGGACACTCGGTTCCCAATTTTTTCAAATTTCACCATTCATTCGGCGAGCGGACAGACCTACAACGTCGAGATCCGCGACATTACCACTCGACAATTTCATTGCACCTGTCACGACTTTCGGAAGAACGGATTGGGTACTTGCAAACATGCCGAAGCCGTTCTGCTCCATCTCGAGTCCCGGTCGAGGAAGCGGTTCCAGCAAGCGACTGCACAGGGATCGCCGCGAATCGATCTCGCGATCGATTCCGAAAGTAAGACCTTGTGGGTCGAGCGAGGGTCCGGCCGTCTCCCGGCGTCGATCAAGAACTGGTTTGCCAAGGATGGATGTCTCAGCGGTGCGAGCATTGAGGAAGCCATTGCCGCGTTCGAAAAACTGCGCCATTCCGAGCGCCCCGAAGCGCGGGTTTCGCAAGAAGTCGGGCCGTGGCACGAGTCTGAGAAGAGGGTCACCGAAAGGCGCCTTCTCCGAAGGGAGTACGAGCTGAAGATTCAGAGTGGGGAATGGCCCACCCATGAAACCAAGGTCCCCCTGTTCCCGTATCAACGGGAAGGAATGCTGCATCTCGCCTTCACCGAACGGGCGCTGCTCGCCGACGAAATGGGGCTCGGCAAGACGATTCAAGCCATTGCGGCCTGCGCGCTCCTCAAACGGCTGGGCAAGGCGCAGCGCATTCTTGTGGTAACTCCGGCGTCATTAAAAACGGAATGGGAGGAGCAAATCCGGATGTTCACCGACCTGCCGTGTCGTCCCGTGTTCGGTGGTCCATCCGCGAGGCGAACGGCGTACGATGCACAGACGTTTTTCACGGTGGTGAACTATGAGCAACTGATTCGCGACGCCTCCATCGTCAATCAGCGGTTCAAGCCGGACGTCGTAATCCTGGATGAAGCCCAGCGGATAAAAAACTGGAGCACTCTTTCCGCTCAAGCAGTCAAACGCATCGAGAGCCGCTACGCCTTCGTCCTCACCGGCACCCCGATCGAAAATCGCATCGACGAACTCTATTCCATCGTCGACTTCCTAGATCCTTCCATCTTCGGGCCACTCTTCCGATTCAACCGCGAATACTTCACCTTTGACGACCGCGGCCGACCGGCTGGATATAGAAATCTCGGCAAACTCTCCGAGCGAATTGCCCCCTACCTGCTTCGGCGGAGAAAGTCGGACGTCGAGACCGAGCTTCCCGCCCGGGTGGATCGGAATCACTTTGTCTCGCTCTCTCCGAAGCAGCACGTCGCCTACACGGAATACCACGAAGTCGTCGCCCGCCTCGTCCACATCTTGAAGCGTCGCCCGCTCACAAAGCAGGAACAGGACCGCTTGATGATTCATCTGGCGATGATGCGGATGACCTGTGACACGAATTATATTCTCGATCCGAAGGAGCGCGAGTGCCCAAAGCTCGATGAACTGCATAAGATTCTCGATGAATGCCGGGATAATGCTGGGGTGAAAGTCATCATTTTCTCGGAATGGGAACGCATGCTGGAGCTCGTCCGTGGGCTGTGTCAGAAACTGGACATGGGGTTTGCATGGCATACCGGATCGGTGCCGCAGCAGAAGCGTCGGGCCGAAATCATCGCTTTCAAGTCCGATCCGCGCTGCCGCGTATTCCTCAGCACCGACTGCGGAGCCACTGGATTAAACCTCCAGAACGCGAGCGTCGTCATCAATTGCGATCTTCCCTGGAATCCCGCCAAACTGGAACAACGCATCGCCCGCGCCTGGCGCAAGCATCAGACGAAAACCGTCAGCATCATTAACCTGATCTCCGAAAACACGATCGAGCACCATATGCTGGCAACTCTCGCCAACAAACAGGCGCTGGCCGACGGCGTCCTGGATCGCCAGGGAGATCTGGATGCGATCCCACTCAGAACGGGGCAGCAATCGTTCCTTAAGCGCCTCCAGATTCTCGTCGCCAGCGAAACCGCACCGCCCCATTCCAGCGCGCACCAGGCGGCGGCGGAACTGCCTTCAGATCGCCCCAGGGGCTTTGCCGAGGAAACGCGCGGAAGACTTGGCGTGTCGCTGCTGCGTTGTGAGGAGAGATTCCTTACACAAGGTGACGCGGCAGTTCTATACGTTGTGGTCGAGGGAGCCGCCGCGAGCCACAGCGCCGCACTCTTGGAGATTCATCACAAGTATTTCCCAACACCCGCTCAGGCCGAAGCCGCCAAGCTCGAGATCGTCGACGCAGCGACGGATGCCACGATCGAGCGACTGATCGCCGCAGGCGTAATCGCCCGGACGTATCGCGCCGCGCGGCCGCTCCACCCGATTTCGGAGGCGACTCCTACGATCTCCCCGGAGAATTTGAAACGGCGAAAAGATGCTTCCCTGCGCCTAGAAGATCGTCTGCGTCTCGGCCGACTGCTGGTGCACGGGGAATTCACGAGCGAGGCTCGATTGGCGTTGATCGAGGCCTTAGGCGCTTTTGTCGAAATTGCCGCGATCGACCAGCACGTTGGGATCCCCGAACCAAAAGATTGGTTTAGCCGTCCATATGACACCTTCTTTGGCGACCACGTTGCCGGCGTGAAGGCTTATGTGAACGGCACGAGCTCAGATCCTCAGCCGATCTTGAAAGCCCTGGAGTCGAAGCCGACTAAATAAAATCTCCACCCGTGAACCGCCCTCTCACCCGCCCTCCTCGTGAACCCGCAATCCGGACGGCGGGATTCCTCTAGCTGGACCGTCAGTGTGCACAACCGCCCTGGAAGTCCCACCGCTCCATCCGCGAGTCACGGCCCTTTGGACTGACGTCCGCGCTCCGACCGCGGTTCATCGCCGCATGGCGCGCACTTTCTCGGGATGGGGAAGAACCGGAGCGGCAGTGAGGCGTCAAGTCACTCGCCGCTTCGGTGCGAGGCGGGGCCTATTTTTTGTCCTTGTCCATCCCTTTGGTCGCGCCGCTGCCCGGCTTGGTCGCACAGCAGAAGGCCGAGTCATCACCGCACGACTTGCAGCTGTGTTTGAGTTCGACGATGTCGCCCTTGCTGTGGCCGACGACGGTCAAGGTTGATTTGCAACCACCGCAGGCGTGAGTGCCGATCAACTCCTTGGGTTGGTTCATGTTCATCAGCAGTTCCGCCCCCTTGACCCCCTGCTTCACACGTGTGACGTATACCGTTTTACACTTGGCGCACACCATCGCGATGGTGTCGCCCGTCTTCAGGGCGTCGGCCTGCGCCTTCGTCTCGACTTTATTGAGCATGAGCAAATGCTCACCACCCTTCATCGGCTTCATCGGCTTCGTGTCGTCGGCAGCCGTCGCGGTTCCCGGGAGCCCAGCGGCGAAAGCCATCGTCATTGCCATGCCGGCACTCAGGAGGTGTTTACCAATTGTTGTCTTCATTTTGTTTTCCCTTTCTTGTTTTTTGTCTGTTGTTGTTTTTGTTTCGGGCCAACGGATTTGTTGCCCGGAAATCTGTTTGGCGACGGATGAACTTATTTGCTCTCGACATTTCCGGGCCCATTCTTCTGCCCTACCTTCTTCAGTGATTCGCGAACGATCTCGATCAATTTTGCCGGGCCGTCCTGCTTGGCAACGAAGGCCGTCGCACCCGCTGCGCGAGCCAGTCGTTCCGTCCGTTGGACATCAAACATGGTCGTGGCGACGACCGGCAGCTCCGGGGCATGCACGCGGATGGCTTTGATGAAATCCAACCCGCTGGACGACTTGAGTTGGATGTCGGTCAGTACCAGATCGGGTCGCACGGCTACGACGGCGGCGAACGCTTCCGGCGCGTCTTCCGCCTGACCGCAGACGGCGAGATCGACCTCGCGTTCGATGGCCTCCACGAGGCTGCGGCGCATCAGTGGATGGTCCTCAATCACAAACACTCTGCTTTTCATACTCCTGTATCCGGTTAGCCGAGCGCGCCCATGGATGCGCCGGACGGGCGGAATGCACCCATGGCACGGACGGGTTGAGGATTGTTGGCCCAGCACTTTCATTCACGCGTACCGAACTATCGCCGGCGGGATCCACTGGGGGTATAGGCATGGATGAAGTCCCCGAATAAGGCAGCGAGCTAGCGGCCGATAAGGAAAATGCTTACCTAAGTCCTCGATCCGCCCTGCGATGCGACCCAGCGGATGGCAAAACGGGTAAATTCCGGCGTCGTCTTACAATCGAGCTTTTCCTTAATGTGTCCCCGATGCACGTCAACCGTCTTCGGGCTGAGGTGAAGACGCCCGGCAATTTCATCCGTGCTCCAGCCTTGACCGAAAAGGCGCAACACTTCCAATTCACGATCACTGAGTAGCGAATCTGGTTCGCCGGCCACTTTCCCCGAAGAACCGACCATGGCTTCGAGGAACCTTGCGGACAGGCCCGGGCTGAGCGCGACCTGGCCACTCAAGACGATCCGAATTGCGACCGCGAGTCGCTCTGGACTTTCGTGCTTCATGACGTACCCGCGCCCGCCCGCCCGGAGGACTCGGGCGGCGTAGATCGATTCATCCTGCATGGATGCCACGAGTACAGGCAGGCCGGGATGGAGGGCCTGAATATCCTTGATAAGCTCCAGACCGTCCTTATCGGGCAATCCCAAATCCAATACCACTAAGTCTGGCTTCAGTTTCGCAATCGCATCAATCGCCTCCCGGGCTGTGCCCGCCTCGCCGCACACGGCAAGATCCGGCTCCCGGTTGAGCAAGTCGGCTTGGCCGCGTCGCATGAGGGGATGGTCGTCGATCAACAGAATTTTCTTCCGTACTTCTGGGTCCGTCCGGTGCTGTTTGGTTGGCATCGTAGTCTGGCTTCTATTTGGAAGGCGGTCTGACTCCTGGCGTCATCCGGCGGCGCTGACTCGTTCAACAACCGCTCGCGGCACGGAGCAAAGCAGCAAGACGCCGCCATCCGGATGCGACTGCACCTTCAGCCGTCCATTGATCAATCGGGCGCGTTGCTCGATCGTGCGAAGGCCAAGGCCGCGAAATGCAGGCTGTGCTGGAAAACCGATGCCATTGTCGCGCACCCTCAATTCCAGACCCGCAGGCACGTGAGCCAACTCGATTTGGATCCGAGTCGCACGGCTGTGCTTGAGCGCATTATGAATCGCCTCCTGTGCGATGCGATACAGGTGGCTCGCCGCCGCCTGGTTTTGGATCAATGCGGTCTTCTCACCCGTAAACGTGCAGCGGACGCGATGCTCTGCGTTCACCCGCTCGGCTAAGTTATCCAGTGCCTCCACCAATCCCTCCGGCGTTGCTGCCACGGAGTAAAGGTTGTGGGCAAGGCTCCGTGCCTGCGCGAGTGCCGTGCTGAGCTCGCGGCAAAGTTCGCCCACCGTTTCGGCTTGAGACGCATTCGTCGCTTGCAAGTCGCGGTGCAGTCCGTTCATCAGAAAGAGCAGTCCGCCGATTTGTTGACCGAGGCCATCGTGTAACTCCCGGGCAATCCGAGTTCTCTCGAGTTCTGTCGCAGTCGCAACCGCTTGCTCCAAGTCTCGGCGCTCCGAAATATCGCGGATCATTCCGGTGAAGTTCCGCCGGTCGCCCAACTGCACTTCGCTGACCGATAACTCCAGTGGGAAAACCGAACCGTCCTTACGCCGACCCTCGAGTTCATGACCGCTCCCGGAAAGCAACGGGTCTCCCGTGCCAAGGCAACAGGTCCGATTCCCCTCGAAGCCATCGCGATGCAGCGACGGCATCAGGAGACTTAGGTTGCTTCCGTTGATTTCGTCCGGTGAATAACCGAAGATTCGGCACGCCGCCGGGTTAATCGATTCGACGGTGCCGCCTTCGTCAAAGGTGACAATCCCCTCGACGGCTGTTTCGACGATGGCACGGGTGCGGATTTCGCCTTCGCGCAACGCCTCTTCCAAGCGTTTGCGCTCTGTGATGTCAGCGCGGATGGCGATATATTGCCGGGGTTTTCCGTGCGCATCCAGGAACGGTACGAGGGTCGTATTCACCCAATAGTGCGAACCGTCCTTCGCTTGATTCTTGATTTCGCCACGCCATACTCGGCCCTGCTCAATGGTCCTCCAGAGATCGCGTATAAACTCCTTGGAATGGTGGCCCGAATTAATGATTCGATGGTCCTGCCCCAGCAATTCCTCTCGCGAGTACTGGGAAATGGAACAAAACTTATCGTTTGCGTAGGTAATTTTACCCTTCGCGTCCGTGATGGCGACGATGGCATGTTCGTCCAACGCGGCCTTCAGTTCAGCCAGTTCGGTTTCGGAATTTAGATTCGCGGAACGTTTCATAGAGCCCTTCTACTGGACGTTCGATTTGCCCGTTTCGGAACTCGTCGGAAGGTCGCGTGCTCGCAGCCAGAGGAAAATGACCGGCGTGACAATGAGGATGTGAACAAGGCTCGATATCATGCCGCCGATGACGGGTGTGGCGAGGGGCTTCATCACTTCCGCGCCCTGACGGTGACTCCACATAATGGGGAGCAGGCTCGCCACGATTGTCGCCACGGTCATAACCTTCGGGCGCAGGCGCAGGCGGGCTCCATCCTTCACGGCTTGGACAAGATCCTCGTAGTTGAAGGCGCTGCCGCGCTCGGCTCGGCGTTGCTTCACCCTCTCTTCGAGATAGACCACCATGACCACACCCGTCTGCACCGCGGTGCCAAAGAGCGCGATATAGCCGACCCACACCGCGCCATTGAAATTGGCCTCCTCAGCAGAATCTGTGGGTGGGTGGCGGTTCGGGTAGTTTTCCAAGATTGTGATATAGAGCTACTTCCAGAGCGCGATAGGTCCGAAAGCCGTAGGCTCGTCTGGTCGTCACTCGAATCTTGTTGTTAAGTCCCTCCACAG
>CAMDJH010000251.1 GCA_945900455.1 Akkermansia muciniphila | reverse complement strand
CGGGAATTCAGCTTTTCAACTCGGAATCGCTCACATCCAAATCTCGTCGCAACTATGCTGACATGAATTACTTCCGACCGCACCTTGGCTCCGTGACCGGATGGTTATGGTCTCACGGTAACCAATAAAGATTTCCACCTTACTGCCGGAGTGTTACCGCCAGATATTAATAATCCCCCTCCGGTTAATTGCTCGAATCCGAATATGGGCGTCGCCAGGTGTTTCCCCCCCATACTCGCTTCCAATTCGAACACGAACGATTATAACTCTGCGGATGTTTTGGCTTATTACCAGCTGCCCGGTCAAAGACTGGTGCCTGTCAAGGCAAGCGGCATATCACTCGCTGTGGAGGGGTCTGGAAACTATGGTACCGAAATTGACACGTTCGCAGGGGCGGTGGTCAAGGTCTGCTACAACTACACCCCGAAGGAGACGCCCTGCTGTGTTCAGTTGACCAAGAAGGCGAGCAAGTCGGAGATTGTTGGCGGCGCAGCCGTAACCTACGTCTATGCCGTCACCAATTGCGGAAATTCCGCAATTAGCAATGTCCAAATCAAGGACGACAATGGCACCCCAGGCAATACAGCCGATGACTTCGTGGTCGGCACCATCGAGAGCCTAGCGGGCGGGCGAGGTCAGACGTTCACCAACACCCTCATTCCGGTTCAGCCGCTCTGTGGTATTCTGAACAACTTGCCTGCGGTGATCGGTTCGCTCTCCGGAGTGGTCCTTCCCAACGGTGATGTGAAGGTGACCTACCTTCAGAGTACCGCCTTAAATGACAATACCTACGGCACCGGCAGCATTGATTGGGCCGTGGGAGCGCACCCGTTTAGTAAACTGACCGGCAGCGACAAGGCACAGTTCGCCTTTTACAACGGCGCAGGAGGCAAGGTGTTTGATGGCTTTTGTGATTACATATCCCAGAGTGTTTTCTTTCCATCCGGCTACGGGTGCTTAGGTTTTACCGGGGGAGATGGCGGCAACATAGTCGCGGGATCTTCAGCCCTCATCGCCAGCGCGACAACGACCCTCGCGACAACGCTCAACAACCCGCCTTATGGCGCGGCTAATACTACAGACTCCCCTCTACCGGTTGGTAGTAATCCTCTCTGGAGTTACGTGAATGGCTACGAAGTTGTGATTAAGGCAGCAGCGTTTGGAGCGAGCGGATTCGGCCGGGTTGAGGTTCCGATCGTCCACAATTCTCCTGCTAAAATTGGAGATAATGCACAGCTTCCGACTCCGTGCGGTGCTTGCGTGACCAACACCGCTACCCTGACGGCAACTTCAAGTTGCCAAGAGGCACCGTTAACGGCTTCGGCCACGGCAATTGTCTGCGTGACGGGTACCGGCGGCGGTGGTGGCGGCGGCGGTGGCTTGCCCTCGCCGTGGGAGACCGTTGACATCGGCTACACGAAGAAGGGTGGATCCGCCTCGTATTCATGCACAACTTTCACCGTGGCAGGATCGGGCGTTGATATTGGTGCGGGTGGTAAGGGTTCGAAGAAGAAAACGGATGACCTGCGCTATGTCTATCAACAAGTTCTGAGTGGCAAAGACTGCAGCCTTGTCGCGCGAGTTATGACGATTAGCAACACCGACGCCGGAGCTCTGGCGGGAGTGATGATTCGCGAATCTCTCGCTGTCGATGCGAGAGAACTGGGAGTGTTCGTAACGCCGAGCCAGGGAGTCAAATCCAAGTCGCGGCTTACCACGGGTGGAGCCACCACCACGACAACCGTCGCGGGCAAGGTGGTCCCGATTTGGGTCAAAGTCGAACGGGTTGGAACCGACTTGAAATGCTATTATTCAGCGGATGGTTCCAACTGGGGGACTGCGGTCGCCACCCAGACGGGTTCTACCGGAGCCCTCTACATTGGTTTGGCAGTTTGCAGCCACGATAAGGGCAAGCTGTGCACGGCCACCTTTGAATCGGTCACCAAGTTGCCGTAACGCTATCGGGATCGTGAGGTCCTGAGATTAATTGTCGGTTTAGGGCGGCCTCCGGTTGACACGGAGGCCGCCCGCATTTGCAGAACCCGTATTAACCCTCCGAAGATTGAAAGCGCGCCCGACAATCTTGTTACGCCTCTTGGTGGGCTTCGGGTTGGCTGTGATGGTAACCGTGGCCGTGTCGCGCCGATCTTCGCGCCCCTCGGAAGACCATTTCAAGCGATTGGATCGGGATCGGATTGCCGCAAGCGGCTCCGGGGGCGATTTCGAATCCTCGCCGAACCGATTGCGCACTCGACCTAGTCACGAGTTCGTGGCGTTAGACGGGGTGCTATCTTCAAATCTGAATGCCGAGATTGCATCTATTCAGGGAGAGTCGGACCCGGTAGCACTTAGGGAAAAGCTCGAGAGATTGTCGGCCGATGTTTCCGAGGATGAATTTTCGAGCGTGGTTGCCGCACTATTGAGTAACCCATCCTCGGCGGGCGATGCGGGTTTAGGATTGATTCGGGCTTGGGCCGACGACAATGAGGGTTTGGTAGCCCATTGGATCGAGGTTTTGGCGCGGGCATGGGGCGATCAGAATTTGCCGCAGGCTCCCGCGTTAATCCAGGAATTGAAGGATCAAGCGGAACGGCTTGCCCGATTGCCGGCGACGGCATACGAGATTGCGCAGACCCAACCGGAGGAGGCGATCCGACTCGCCATGGGCCTTCCGAATGGTTCAGCGCGTGAGGCTCTCATAGCGCACTCGGCTTTGGAATGGGCGGCCAACGATCCGCAGGCGGCCGCTAAGTGGGCGGAGGGCACCAAGCCGGGAGCGGCCCGAGAGAAGGCATTGCGGGCCGTCGCGACGGCCTTGGGCGACACGGATCCTATCGCCGCAGCAACCTTGGCCCTAAACTCAATGAAGGCTGGCCGGCCAATGGAGGATGCCTTGGTGAGTATTGTGCAGCGCTGGGCTCAGAAGGATCCGGCGAATGCGGCGGCGTGGGTCGCTCAATTTCCCGATGGCAGCTTGCGGGACGCAGCGGTGGACAACCTGGTAGGGCGTTGGGTGGACCGGGACGGTATCGAGGCGGCAAAATGGGTTTCTGGACTTCCTGCTGGAGCTGGTCAGGACCAGGCGCTCAGCACGTTTGCTTCGAAAATCGCGCTGACACACCCGGAAACCGCCCTCCTGTGGGCTGGGCGCATTGGCGATGATGGCATGCGCCAGCGCCAGATGGAGAATGTCGGTGCCAACTGGCTGAAGCGGGATGCTGCCGTCGCGAGGGCTTGGATTGAGAACGCAAATTTGCCCGATTCGGTCAAGACGCGCTTATTGGCGCAGCAACATTGACCGGCGAGCCACGGTGTTTGGCAAGCCCGGCGTGAATTCCAAATGAGGTCGTGGCTTTGGTCGTAGGTCGACATCCGACGCCAGCGAACCGTTGTCAAACCGTACCGCTAGACCCATCGCGTTCGTTGTTTCCTGATACCAGTAACTAAGAGTGTAGGTTTGTCCGGGGACGACACCCCTGAGGCGTTGCCGGACCGCAGAGTTGGCGCTGCCCAGGCCGCCGTCTGGGTTGGCGACGATTCGTAGGCTGGCTGTTCCCGAATGTGATCGCCGGGCCAACTCCGATCCGGAGTGGGATCCGGAGACGACCCAGTCCGGGTCGAGGCCTGATTCGAAGCGCCCATTGCGAATGAGGTTGACTCCCTGTTCCGCCGTGCTTCCCGCAACGAGAACCACATCGTCAATATAGCCATCCCCTCCAGGTAACGTCCGAGTGACGGAAAATGGCAAGTGAATGCCATGAACGGAGTAATTCCCGGTGATACTCAGCCCGTTGGTGGACAGGTTGCCGGAATAGTTTCCGGCATCATTCTGTTGAACCAGAAAAACCATTCGATTGGTTGCCTGATAGGATACAGAAGAGGCTGGGAACGGGGCCGGATTCGTCTCCGTTCCATAGATAAAATTAGCAAGCAGCAACCCTCGTTGATCCCGGTAAAGATGGAACAAAAGGGGCGTATCATACTCTCTGAACTTGCCCTGCCACACTCCGGTCACGTCGTCGGGATGGGTCGCCACGGGAAAGCTGGATAGATAGAGCAACAGGTTGGTGCCGGTGATCGAACCGGTCGCCACTGCCCTCACCCAGTTGTTTGTCTCGGGGTTTGGGACCTGAAACACCGCCCAATTGCCCGGCCGATCATCCGCTCCGTGGCAACCCTCGCGCAATTGCAGGGCATACCCCGCATTCGTCGCCAGAACCGGCCACGGAGGCGCAATTCCATAGGTCACAGCGGTAATGGTCCGAACGTCGGACGACCTCGTGCCGGGCTGAATCAGTCGCAACGTGTCTCCATTCGGATCGATCCTGCCGGTGAAAACGCCGTTGGGACTCGGACAATGGGTGTACAGCGACGAATAAACGCCCGCGTCCCGGGCATAAACGAGCCGGCTTTGCGGTGCCAAGAATGTCCCTTCGGGAATGACCACACCCAGTGGTTCGATCCGCCATCGCGACACGTCAAACGTGTTGTTCGTGGATTCATTCAACAACTCAACATACTCGCCCCGAACGGCCGACGGCCGATGCATGATTTCACTAAACACCAGGACCTCCTCAGGAGTCTCCAATGTCCCCGAATAGGTTGCAGTGACTTCGCAGCGCGCATTCGGCAGGGCGTTGCCGGCATCATCAACACCCTCGATCCGGAGCGTTTGGACAAAATGGGTCCGAGTGATCCGAGTTTCCCATTCCAGCCCCGAGGATCCCGATTTCCAGGTTACCACCACGGGTTCTCCATTGACCAAGAGGTGGCGGACGCCGATGGGTGCGGTTCCCGAAAGTGTCAGTAAAAGGTCGGTGGATCTTGGTGAAAGTCCCCCGGGGCTTGTCACCGCGAAGGGGGGAGAATTACTTGCCACAATCTCAAGCATGACACCGCGTGCCGATTCGAGGCCGGCTGCGATGATCCCGGGAGAATCCGCGGCGACACCATGATCCTGAAATGCCGCGTATTTTGCGTCCAGCATGGGGGCGGCGTTACTCAATACAAAAGGATCCGCCGCCAACTCTTGAAGCACCTTGATATAGGAACGTCGAAACAATGGCGACGAGTAAAATTGATCTGTGATCGGGTCCGAGGACGTAAACATCTGATCGAAGGACGGGGTGTCGGCGCCACTGTTTTCGAAGACCATATTGGCATCCCAAATAATCAGCTGCCAGGGACCATTCCGAGGTTTGTACCCGTACATATTCTGCCCGTTGTCGTATCCAAAGCTATCCACATTTCCGACCGCGTGATTGATGGCAAAGGTGGTCTGCCAATTCCGGATATCAATCAGGGTTGCAAGCTCGGCAGCACGGCTGGGCGTTCCCGCCGATGCATTGGCCGCAGCCACCATGTCAACGATGGGTTGATAGTCATTGGCAGTTCCCCGGGCGGCGCGGACGAGGAAGTTCCATCGATATTGTTCTGTCTTTGGGGTCCCATCCGAACGCCGGTACTCCAAGAGTGTCGCCCAGGTGTTGTTGTCAAAACCGATTGAAACTCCATTGCTCGCATCAAATTCGAACCAGGGATTCAGCTTGAATAGGTTACCCTCGGCATCCTCTGGCCAGTATTCCTTCACAAAATCCGCATTGCCCACCTGGCTGTCCTCCATCGGCAGCCGCTTGTTGGCTCCATTAAGGACGACATTTACATACCGCCGATAAAGCGACGGCAATCCCATTCTGCGCGCTATCCAATACACCGTCTGCTCCCGCTGCAGGGTACTGTCGTCAAACGCTGCATTCCCGGGTGCATGAACCTTGTTCAGTGAACGGGTACCGAGCAACCGATCATCAGCCGGCAGATCAAACACGTAATGACAATCACTCGACGGCGAAGCAATCTGTTGATGGTAGGGACTGCCGGCATAGCGTCCGCCCGCATTATAAATCACGCGCCAACTGCCGTAGACAAAAGTGCCATCGACCGGCTCGTTACTCAGATTAGGCCGGGAACTCCAAACCTTTGTGTTCGTGTCGGTCAGCCACATCCGGTAGGTGCCAAACGCTCCGCTCAACACGGGATCCCCGTATCGGATGAGACACTCATGATTCGTGACGACCGACGGAAACAGCGTGGTGAGGCCGGCGGGCGATGCGTCCTGCGCCGAAAGGTAGAATGCGACCAATGTTGCTGTTTTCGCCGGTGGAATCGTTGCGGCAAAAACTCCGTCTCCCGCCACCGCATCCCCGTGGGTGCCATCGTCTCGCATGGGTGTGGACTGCCAATCCGTCCCCGGGTCCGGGCGGTAGTTCAGCATTACTAGTGCGAGACCATCGGGATCATCGATCCGCGCGGTGACTCGTACGGGATCCCGGACGCCCGGCAAGACTGGAAAGTGCGCGACGTCAGCAATCGCCGGCCCGGAATTCATCGCGGATCTTGAATTTGGCAATCCCGGTGTCCCACCGATCGGATGGGGCAATTTGCCATACGCTTCAAAGAAGTTGCCGTTCAGCCGGAGCAAAAGCTCGGGCCAGCCTGCCAGCCACCGGACGTGAGCACGCAATGTGACCGAGTCACCGTCTTGAACCGGAGGGTTTAGCTTCACCCGAATGCAATTGGGGCCGGTATCCCCGTTGCCACTGGCTCGCACATGGAGCGAATGTTTACGGGTGAAGCCACCGCGGGTCTCCAGACTGCTGCGAATGTGATTCCCCTGGGCAACCCAGCCGCTCAAGCCAGATTCAAAGTCGGCGTTGGTAATCCTGTTCGTCCCGCCTTCCACCTGAACTTGTACCGTGTCCACCTGACACTCCCCCTCCCCGAGCAGAAGAAGATGGAGCGCGTTGACGGATCCCCCATAGGCACTTCCGCCTTCCGCGATACCCGAGGCTTCGATCGTGGTCCATTCGGCACCTCGGGATTCATCACTCTCCCCCCATGCACTCGGCAATCGTGGGTCTGCCCGCCAGTCCACGCGTTCCAGGCTGCTGCCGCCCCCGCCATGCCAGCGTCCCCATCGCCCTCCGGTGTGATAGGTGACATCCTCGACGACGACGCCCGAAGAATCCTTTAGCTGCACCCGTTCTCCGGCATGGGACAGTCGGCCCTTAAAATCACCGACGACGCGAGCGGCGGTGAGGTTTGTGTGAAGTGCCAGAAATGTCTCCTGGTTCCGAGCGATGACTAGGTATCCCCTCGCCGGCACCGAGTGCGAGGCTGAAAATTTGAAGTCAACACCCCCTGACAAATGCCAGTTGCGAAGACTCACCGCGGAGGAACCCGGGTTGTACAACTCCACGAACTGTTCGTTGTCGTCGCCGGAGATCGGGTGATAATGCAATTCGTTAAGCACGATGAGCGGAACCAGACGTGATACATTCCTCGTTCCGGGGGTTGCCGCCGCCAGAGCCCGAAATTCGCTTCCGCCATCGGGGCTTCTGCCGAAGCTTGTTGCCCCGGTTGCTGGGACCTTCATTCCTTCAAACCGACGGCCGTCCGCCCCCTCCAGGTACACCCGTGTTCCCTTGGTAAGCCCCGGAAATGCAGCGGTCCAATGCGCTCGGGGTGCGAGTATCCCCGTCACAGCGATCGAGCGATCACCAGCCCATAGCGTTACCCCCAAGCGCTCCGCGTCCAGGGGTTGGCTGTCATGATTGTAGAGTTCAACAAAACCATCCACCCCGCCCCGGACTTCATTGACGAGCAGGCCGTCCAACGGCGAAATCAGGACGGGATCTGGGGCGCCCGGTGATCCTCCGGGAAATGTGCTGGCAGCCCAGGCATAAGGATCTTCCTCGCCATAGGATGGCCGGGCCAGCACCAGACTATGCCCCAGGCCGTCTGCCAGCACCGGCCATGGGGCGGAATCTCGATAGGAAATGTTCAGATACAGGCCGCCTCGTTCATTCCATAATTGCACCAAGCCTCGTCCGTTCGGCAGATCGCCCTTCCACGGCCCCATTACGTTGGAAAGTCCCCGGGCGGCCGCCAACTCTTGCGGTTTCGCTGATACAAGGACAAACCCGCCTGCGGGCAGAACCGTGCCCGGTGGAAATGTATATTGAATATCACCCGCCAATCGGTGCCCGCTGATGTCCTCAAAATAAGGCTGTGTATTGTGAATCTCGACATACTCGAGATTTGGCCCATCGGGGCGGGTGAGCGGATGATACTGAATCTCAGAAATCACCAGACCCGTTCGCCGGGTGGATGGCCCGAGCGGTTCGCGATCGATCCGTATGGGCTCCACTGGATTGCCCGTCGCGTCGGCCAAGTCGCGGAATTCGGCGCGAACCACCCGGTTCGTCGCACGGCTGGTCACCGCCAGACCGAGCCAGGCGTTCGTCGGCCAGAAACCGACAGTCGCTCCCAGTCGCTCCCAGCGGAATCCGTCGTAGCTCGCAAAACCGCTAATCTGGTCTCCCATCCTCTGAAGGCGGAGCCACGTCAGCGGCTGGTTGGCTGGGAAGGATCCCGAGTTCACAGTGTTGGATCCTTCCGCCGGGCGCCATTGAAACACACATCCCGCCGAGGACGGCGTCGCAAAGACCCCGGCAAACATGCTGGCCGGATGGGTGGGGTCCTTCCGCACCATGAGTCCCGCTTTCGACCAAAGGTCCGCCGGATCGAGCGCGGCAATCCGCACCTTGACATCAAAGTCCCCCTCGGCCGGCTGATAGGCAAAATGGAACTGGTCCAGGAGCGCTCCAATGCCTGAACCACTCGCCCGGATTTCAAGGACGCCCGGCTGGTTCGTGGTCAGGCCCGCGAGTTCCGGCGAGCCAACATCCCGGGGAATCAGGGCGATGGGATTCAGCCCGCCATGAGCGGCGGCAAGGGCTAGGCCAAATCCCGCCGCGACCACCCGAAGGGCGCAAATCAGAGAGTGCATTGTGCTTGGGTTCCCGAAGAACAGGGACACGCTGATAGGGGCCGCGCGACGGGGTGCATCTCACGGAAACGGTGGTTTTCGAGTCAGCGATTGTTGAACGGAAGAATTCTTCATTTTTCCCGGGACTCTGATTTCG
>CAMDJH010000250.1 GCA_945900455.1 Akkermansia muciniphila | reverse complement strand
GGCTTCCAGCGCGACCCCGCGCGCCAATGGCGTGGCAACCGTGGCAATAAACGCCTCCAATGCATGAATCAGGGCGTCAATCCCCGCCGCCGCCGTCGCTCCCGGCGGTAGAGAATCGGTGAGCGCCGGATCCACCAACGCCGCGTCAGGCACGAGGCAAGAATCCACTACACCCACTTTGCCGCCCGTGGCGGCGTCCGTGAAAATCGCCACCGGAGTCGCCTCCGAACCCGTGCCCGCCGTCGTGGGCAACATCACGACGGGCAACGTGCGCCGTCCCACTTTCCCGACCCCCGCCAGGGAGCGAACATCCCGACCGTCCTCCAGTACAGCGGCGAGTATTTTCGCCACGTCCATCACGCTGCCTCCGCCCAATCCCACGACCCCATCGACCCCACCCAGGACGGCGGCCTGCGCCCGCGCTTGCTCCACACAAGAAAACGGGGGCTCCGGCTCCACTCGGTCAAATACCGAAAATTCAAAGCCAGCCTGCACCAGCGGCTCGGTAACCCGCCCAAGGAGGCCCGCAGCCACCACCCCCTGGTCCGTGACCAAGCAAGGCCGCTTCACGCCCAGTGCCCGTAAAACGCCGGGGAGCAACGCGCTGACACCGCGTCCAAAATGGATCCGGCGCGGCAAATGGTTTTCAAACACTTTCAACACGAGGTCCCTTCCCAAAGTCGGCGTCTAATTCCTCGCTGAGGCGGGCTGAAGTTTGGCCATTCGAGACTCCCGCAACTGGCAGGACGGAGCCCTGCCACACATGCGCCTGGCCGCAGGAGGCAATTCGTGTCGCCAGTGAGCTACTTGGACTTTGTTGTGGCATGGGCCCGAAGCCAGACCAAGTCGGGATTGGTGGCAGGCACGCCCATGAACTCCCACTTCTTGGCCTGGTTTCCCACTTGCTGCGTGCGTCGCACTTCGTCGCTGCGCCAGCGATGAATCTCGGCGTGACCATCGGCGAAGGTCAATCCGCCCGAGCCGGCATGGTAGGCAGCCGGAACGTTCACAATTTGGTTTGCCACCATGTCGATCGCGAATAGGCCGTCGTCAATACTGTCGTCGCGCTCATCCACAAATACGAGCGCATCACTCGCACCAAGCCCGCTAATGTCACTTGTCTTCCGGAACATCAGGTAGTCAGGGTTCCACGGCAGAGTTCGCACCCCCATCCAAGTGCTCATCGAAACCGTTCGGACCACGGGATAGGAGCCCGAACCAAACTTTGCGAGCACCTTGCTCGCGATACAGTGATAGACGCCTTTCGAATTCACATACGGTCCGAGCACCCCGTATTTGCCTTCCAAGAGAAGGAGCGTGTTCGTGTTATCCGTGTTGTTAGCCATCCGCGGATCCAGCCATCCACTCACCCAGTTGCCCACATTCGGAACCCGAGCCGCCTGATCCGACCAGTGATTCCCAGCCGCCGCGTCGTTATTGTCGTCGGCATACATTCGCCAGGCGAGCTGCAGTTGCTTGAGGTTCGCCATGCAATGAACGGCGGTGGCCTTGGCCTTCGCTTTGGAAAGCGCCGGCAGGAGCATTCCCGCCAGGATCGCGATGATCGCGATGACTACGAGCAACTCGATCAACGTGAACGCCCGTTGCTGCGACGTTGCCTCGATTACCAATCGCGAGGGGGACGTCAATGAGGACGGGACGGAAATGCGGATCACCGCAGGCCGGGGATCACGTCCGCCGCGAGAAAAGAAAGGTCGTGGTGTCATGGCAAGAGAAGGTTGGTTCAAAGCGTCTTTACAAAGGATTATTGACTGTGCGCCCGTCCCGAAGATTGGATCAAGTGGAATTCGAGCGCCCAAATCCGCGGATAAGGAAGCCGCGAAGAAGAACCGCGGATGAACTCGGATTGACGCGGATAGAAAAGGCCTGGAATCTGCGTCCATCGGCGTTTATCCGCGGTTCCCACTCCCCGTTCGTCGGTGGCGACGAATTCAATTCTCATAGCAAGCACTGTCTCCGGCGAAATAGGGCTGCGTGCCTCTGTTCAATACAGCATCGATAACAACTGCACGCGGAAAAAAGGCACCGTCGACAGCTTTTTCTCTCATTTTCCGATTCCTATCCACGGATCAGGGAAGCGGCGCCCGCTTGTCTTGTCTTACACTCGCAACTCGGACGTTGACAGATAGCCGCGGCCTAAACCAGGCTAACTAGGCTCCAGAATCCGATTTGTTTCATTGCGTGAAGACTTCAGAAGGCGACTTCAATTCGCGGTCGATCCCCCACAGTTTCGGCCGGCGCACGTTTCTCCGCGTCGGTGCGCTGGCAGGCCTGGGTCTTTCGTTGCCGCAGCTTCTGGCAGCAAAATCGATCGGTACGTCATCCCGCGCCGACTCGTGCATCGTCATTTTTCTCAATGGCGGCCCCAGTCACCTCGACATGTGGGACATGAAGCCCGACGCGCCATCGGAAATACGCAGCCCGTTCGCGTCCATTCCCACTACCGTGCCGGGCGTTCACTTCTCCGAATACCTGCCGCGACTCGCGAAGCAGATGCATCATTGCACGCTGGTTCGCTCGATGAACCACAGCGTGAACAACTCCCACGCAGCGGCGGTTTATGCGGCCTTGACCGGACACGACCGAGGCGAACTGGGCGGCGGTGCCACCCCCGGCGATCATCCGAACCTGGGGTCCGTGCTGGCCAAACTGCTGCCCGCCGTCCCGTCGGCATTCCCCTACGTGGCACTGCCCTACATGACAAAGGAAGGTGCGGGTGGCCCGCTCCAACCGGGCTTCCTCGGCGGCATCATCGGCTCGAATCACGACCCGTTCTGGGTGCTCGATGACGCGAATTCAGCAGGGTTCCGCGTGCGCAATCTGGCGTTGCCGGAAGATGTCTCGGCGTCGCGGATGGCCGGGCGCAGTCAACTGCTCGCGAGTCTCGAACGGCCCTTCGAACTCGCCCAAGGCCGCGCGAGTCTGATGTATGACGTCATGAGCGCGAATCAGCGTCGCGCCTTCGACATGCTCACTTCCGACGCCGCGCAGCGCGCCTTCCAGATCGACCGCGAGCCCGCTCAAGTGCGGGATTCATACGGACGCAACATTTATGGCCAGAGTGTGCTCCTCGCACGGCGACTCATCGAGGCCGGGACGCGCGTCGTCACCATGTCCTGGGCGCCGGATGCGAACGCAACGTGGGACACTCACGGCGACAATTTCAACAAGCTCAAGAACACGTTGCTACCGCAGTTCGATGGCGCCGCCAGCAGCTTGCTCGCGGAACTCGCCGAGCGGGGAATGCTCGAACGCACCCTCGTCGCCGTGCTCGGCGACTTCGGGCGCTCACCACGGATCAATGCGGGAGCGGGTCGCGACCACTGGAACGCGTGCTATTCGATCCTGCTGGCGGGGGGCGGCCTCAAGCGCGGCTTGGTTTATGGGGCGAGCGACCGCACTGGCTCGGTCCCCGCCGAAAGTCCCGTCTCTCCCGGCGACATCATCGCGACGCTTTACCACCTGCTTGGCGTGGACCCGCACATGAACATCTATGACGTGCTCGACCGCCCCCACCCGCTCGTGCCCACGGGCCGTGTGATGGACGAATTGATCAGCTGACGATAAATTCCTCAGCACCTTTCCGGTGTCATCGCCAACGGTGTCCGTACGGCAACTTAGACTAGTTTTTAAAATACCCGTAGGGTCAAAAAACTCATGCGGCATCTCGGTAATAAAATTTCAAGAGGCCGCCGAGGCGTTCGCGAGTCTGGATGTCCCCTGCCATTTCACCGATCCGATCCTCGGGCGCTGGAAACAGGATTACGTTACCCTTGCCTTGGTGATTTCGCTCCGCGTGGAAGTGATTCACGTAATTCTCAAGGCAGTGGCGGAGAGAGCTTTCTCCGAAAAGAATCATTTTCGACAGGAGCTCGGTCTTTACCGATCGAATCCAGCGTTCGCAATAGGCGTTCAGATTTGGACTCCGCGGCGGCAATGTCACCGCTTTGATGAATACCAGCACGTAGTAGGTGATGAGCCCGGCGGCGGTCCAAACTTCGGCGGTGAAGAAATCCACGGCAGCCAAAACCTCGGTGTGTGATCGGATAAATTCTCGCCACGAAGTCTTCCGCTCCCGATCCGGAGCAGGAAGTAGGCCGTGGCGTTGGAGAACATTGCCAACGGTCTGATGACTGACCTCGTAACCCAAGTTGCCGAGCGCACCCACAATCCGGCGATAGCCCCAACTTCGGTTCTCCGTCACCAGATACTCGTTGCGCAGGAGGAGTTCCTGATCAACCGAACCGGAGATGGTCGCCAGCATTCGTTTCCAATTCATCGACGAGACTTAACCGAGCCTACGGCCTGGGAGCAATCTTCTGATCGCCCTGCAAATCGTTGAAGATTGGCAGGTTCGAGTTTTTTGACCTTACGGGATAAAGCCGGGAGGTGGTGAGCACCGACATCCATTTGAATCCGGCAAGGGCGAACTTGATCTCCGTTGGCCAAGAGCGATTAAGTCGGTATCGATGGAGCAGGTATCCGCTTTACCTAAAGAGAATCGCGATGACCTGCCGGAGTGGCACGGAGGCAAGTTGGAGGAATTCCCGTTCCAGATAGACCACGTCGATCGGACGGTTTGAGGCGACTACAGCAGAAGCCCGACCACCGCCGCCGTCAGGTAGCAGGCCAGGAGGCCGCCGATGAGGGCCCGCAACCCGAATCGAGCGAGATCCGCCCGCCGAGTGGGTGCCAAGGCGCCGATACCACCGATTTGAATGGCGATGCTCCCGATGTTTGCAAAACCACAAAGGGCGTACGTGGCGATGACAACGCTGCGGGGCTCCAAACTCGACTGAGTGCGGACGAGGGAGAGGTAGGCAACAAATTCGTTTAGAACAATTCGCTCACCGAGCATGGCGCCGACTGCGCGGCAGTCCTTGAACTGAACCCCCATGAGCCACGCAAACGGGGCATTGGCCCACCCCAGCAGCGTCTGCAAGGGATGGGGGTCTGAAATCCCACACCATCCACCCGCCGAAGAGAGCATCCAGTTGACGCAGGCCACGACCGACACCATTGCAATAATCATGGCAGCGACATTGATGGAAAGTGTCATTCCGTCGGATGCACCCCGCACAAGGGCGTCAATCATGTTCACTGTTTCCCGCGGGACATCGACCGGTGCGCCGGCAGCGGTTTGGCTTCGAGCCGATTCCGGCACCAGGATCTTGGAAATGAGCAGGCCGGCCGGCGCACTTAATACGGAAGCGGTCAAGAGATGTCCGGCTTCAATTCCAAAGCCCACGTAGGCCGCGAGGACACCCCCAGCGATGGTTGCCATGCCACCAATCATTACCGCGAGGAGTTCGCTGCGCGTCATGCCCGGAAGGTACGGCTTGATCAGCAATGGAGCTTCGGTCTGCCCCATGAAAATATTGGCGGCGGCCGACAAGGTCTCCCCGCCGCTCGTGCCCATGGCCCGTTGCATGACCCAGGCGAGAGCGCGCACCACACGCTGCAGGATGCCCCAATGATAGAGTACGGATGATACCGTCGCGACGAGGATGATGGTGCCAGTGACCGTGATGACTAGGATCAGGCCATTGGCGGGGCCGAGCTTTTCCGCGAGGAGAGACTGGTTGGCAAGGGGTCCGAACATCATCGCGTTGCCTTCGTTGGCGAAACCGATGAACCGGGTCACGGCATTTTGGAATCCGAAGAAAACCCATCGTCCGGGGGCAGTCTTGAGGATCAGCAGTGCAAATCCGAATTGAAGGACGAGGCCCCAGAGGACCGCTCGCCACGGGAAGCGCCGGCGCTCCTCCGAAAGCACCCAGGCTATGAGGATGAAGACCAGAAGTCCGAACCCGCTGACCCAACGTGGCGACATGAGCGGACCCTACCCGCACCGGTACCACTCGGAAAAGAGCAATGGAAAGGAGCTTGCACGGAGGCACGGGAGGCCGGCAGTTTCTCGCTGCATGAAGCCCCTCCATCCCGACGCCCCAGGCCTCCACTCCGCACGGCTCTCCCGTCGCGGGTTTATGCGCGGCTCGCTCGCCGTTGCCGCCGCATTGGGAAGCCCCACGGTCCCGGGTTCGGTCAAAGCTGCTGCACCGAGGTTCAAGGTTCTCGACACGAAGGTCATTTCCCAACAACCGGCCTATTATCATGGCTGGCCGACGCTCGGGCGCCGTCGCAACGGAGAGTTGTGGCTCGTCTGGTCCGGCGGGCGCGAGGCCCATGTGTGCCCGTTTGGGCAGGTGTGCGCGATGACCTCACTGGACGGTGGAGCCACGTGGACATGGCCTCGGGTGTTGCTCGACGGCGCGATTGACGACCGTGATGCCGGCGTGATGGAGACGACCAAGGGTTCGTTGCTGGTCACGACCTTCACATCGTTGGCCTACGTGCCGGCGCTTGAACAGGCCGAGAAAGGGGGCACGTGGCCGGCCGAGAAACTCGCGCGCTGGCGGGCCGCGCACCACCGCCTCGGTTCGGATGCCCAGCAGCGAGAGCTGGGACAGTGGATGCTTCGCTCGACCGACGCCGGAGTCACTTGGTCCGCTCGGTATGATTGCACGGTGAACAGCCCTCATGGGCCTATTCAACTTCGCGACGGCCGTGTGCTCTACCCCGGTAAGGAACTATGGACCGGCGGGAGGCGCGTCGGGGTGTGCGTCTCCGGGGACGACGGGCAGACGTGGAAATGGCTGGCGGAAATACCGATCCGCAAAGGGGACTCGGCGGAGGAATACCATGAGCTTCACGCCGTCGAGTGCACGAATGGCACGGTCGTGGTTCACATCCGCAATGAGAACAAAGCTAACTTCGGTGAAACCCTGCAGACGGAGTCGACCGATGGCGGAAGGACGTGGAGCGAGCCTCATTCGATTGGCGTTTGGGGTCTTCCCTCCCACTTGCTGCGCCTGCGCGATGGGCGCCTTTTGATGAGCTACGGACATCGCCGGCCGCCGCTTGGCAATCAAGCCCGTCTCAGTGATGACAATGGCAAGACGTGGAGCGAGGCGATGATACTCTCCGGCGACGGCGCCTCTGGAGACCTCGGTTATCCGAGCAGCGCACAACTCGGTGATGGCTCGCTCCTGACGATTTGGTATGAGGCAATCCGGGGCCAGTCACAGGCTGTCTTGCGGCAAGCGCGCTGGACTTTGGGCTGAGTTTTACGACCAACGATTATGAAAAAAACGACACCCACTTCCCAGGCCGCCGCCGACACGGTGCTGTCGGCGGGCGATCTGACACGGCGGGCATTCTGCGCCGGTGCCGGTGCCGCTCTGACATTGCCTGCCCTTTCCGTCCATGCCGACGCCACTTCCTCAGCCGTTCCGCCCGAAGATTTTCGCATCCGCGGCGGCCGTATTCGGCATTCGGTGATGGCGTGGTGCTTCAGTGCGGTTCCGCCCGAGACGCTTATCAAGGCCTGCGCCCGGATGGGACTCGTGGCGATGGAAGGTATTGGGCGCGAACACTACCCGGCGATTCGCGCGGCCGGCATGAACATCAGCCTTGTGAGTAGTCATGGGTTCGGCAAAGGCCCCGTCAGCCGCGCCAATCACGAATCCTGCATCCGATTGCTCCGGGAAGCCATCGACGTTGCGGTGCAATTCGGGACAGACAAGGTCATCACATTCACGGGCATGCGGGAGCCGGGGATGACGGACGAGGTGGCGGCGCGGAATTGCGTGGATTGCTGGAAGCAGGTGATCCGATACGCCGAGGAAAAGAAGGTCACTTTGTGCCTTGAACACCTCAACACGCGCGACGACACGCACCCAATGAAGGGTCATCCCGGCTATTTCGGTGACGATGTCGAACGGTGCGTGGATCTGATTCGGCGAGTGGACTCACCCCGCATGAAGCTGCTGTTCGATATCTATCATGTGCAGATCATGAACGGCGACGTCATCCGGAGAATTCACCGACATAAGGATGTCATTGCGCATATCCACACGGCGGGTGTCCCGGGGCGTGGGGAGCTTGATTTGGATCAAGAGGTTAATTATCCGGCGGTGATGCGTGCGCTGGTGGGGATTGGGTACACGGGGTACGTGGCGCATGAATTTATTCCCACCTGGGCCGACAAACTGGCGGCACTGCGGCACGGCGTAAGCGTGTGTGATGTTTAGAGGCCACCCATCGAACCAGATAGGGGTCAGTCAATGGTATTGTAGTATTTCCGGGGCGTTTCTTGCGCAGAATTTCAGCGGGAGCGCACTGACACTTGCACCGTGACCCCCTTCTCTTTAGCTTTTCGGCACATGGATTCGCAGATCGACCAGTACTTGCCCGTCTTGATGCTTTTGCTCGTGGCGTGCGGATTTTCGTTTGTCACTCTCGCGGCGTCGGTCGTTTTCGGTAAAATCGGCCGTCGTACCCGTACCAAAGATATCCCTTACGAATGTGGCATGCTGCCTCAGGGCGAAGGAAGCTCCCGGATGTCGGTGAAGTTCTACCTCGTCGCGCTCCTTTTCGTGTTGTTCGATATCGAAGTGGTTTTCATGTACCCGTGGGCGGTGAATTTTAAGGAGATGATTTACAATCAGCAGGCGGCCCTGGCGCTGGGCAGCATGACTAGTTTTCTAGGAATCCTCTTTCTCGGATACGTGTACGCGCTCAAGAAGCGGGCGTTTGACTGGAAGTCCTAAAGGGAGCTTGGAGCGGGGAGCGGGTTGGGAATTTTTCTAGCAATCTTACTGAACAACAAGTTTCACCTCAGGAATTCTCGATGACGCAGATCAAGTTTGGTACCAGCGGATGGCGGGGGCTTATTGCCCGGGATTTCACCTTTGAAGCCGTTCGCTTTGCCAGCCAGGGCATTGCGGACTACCTGAATGCCCACCGCACCGCCCCAGCTCCGGATGCGACGCCCGAAGTGATCCTGGGGCATGACACCCGGTTTCTCGGACGCGAGTTTGCACTGGCCGTTGCCGAAGTACTGGAAGCAAACGGCTTCGCGCCCCTGCTCTGTCAGCGCGACGCTCCGACGCCGGTCATCGCACACTCCATTCG
>CAMDJH010000249.1 GCA_945900455.1 Akkermansia muciniphila | reverse complement strand
AAGGAGCCCAAATCTTCTGTCGGGTACGGAGTTATCTTTCTACCTGCAGAAAAAATGATCTCGCACCGACTCAGGCCCTACAAATTCTATTCTCAGGACACCTTCCGGATTTCATCGCTAAACTAGAATAAGTGCTGAATAGTTACGATGTTTTAAAGTATGTTTCCGCTCAGTTGTTGATGCGGGCGGCTGCGAGCGTCACTTCGATTTGGTTGTCCACGTTCTCGGCGTGCGCGATCCGTTCTGCAATTTCACCAATGAGGCGCTTCTCCTCAGCGGTGTTAACCGGGCCGCGGAGAGTCACTTTGCCCTCATTCGTAATAATCTTCACATTTCGCGCATTCACGGACATATTTTTGTCGGCGATGATTTCCCTACGAATTTGCGCCGTTGTGGCGATGTCGGCTTTGCTGCTGCCCTGATCCAGAGGTGTCAGTGTCCCGCTAACGCGGTCGCGAACATTGCGAGACGTATTGTCGGCAGTGTCGGTCAGATTCGTGGTGAAGTAAGGCTCGACATTGTAGGCTCGATAGATTCCATGCGCATAGGCGGGTTGCCCGAAATCCGGCCATTGATTGGCGGAAAAATGGGGCGCGTTCCCCAGCATTTCCTTCGAAATGTCTAGCTGGAGATATTCCCGATCCGGAGAGAAGCGAAGTGCGGTAGGCGGAATGGCGCTAAGCTCATCGCCGATTCCAAGAAACCCGCCAGAAGATACGACGACTGCCACTATGCGGCCCGAAGGCAGGTCCAATAGTATGTTTTCCACTGCGCCCAGCTTCTCGTCCTGCAAGTTCTTCACCGGCGTTCCCATGAGTTTGCTTGCCTTCTGCACTTGGCTGAGACGTGACAGGGGAATCATCGATTGCTTCTCATTCACCGCGCGGTCCTTTATTCTCCTATTCGCTCCAACGTCCGAAGTGGTGTCAGGCGTGCCGTCCGGGGTCTTCCGTCCATCCAAGGCACGTTCGCGCCGGGCCGCCGCTTGACGATCCGTTTTGCGCTGGCCGACGTTATCACGGCCGCTTTCCAGCATCGCGTCCCCTCTGTGAATGAACCTCAATGAGGACTCCTGACCGTAGTGGCGATAGACTTCCGTCAAATGAGCGGAATCGCAGCATTCAGCCCACTTCTCCATCTCGAACTTGGGGGCACTCTTCAATTTCTCCTTGGTCGTGTCTAAGTGAAGGACCTTTTGGCCGGCGTCGTGATGCAGTGCTCCCGGCGGCACTGCGGTCAACGTGTCGCCAATGCCTATGAAACCACCGCTGGAAAGGATCACCTGGACGATCCGGCCCGATTCGACATCCACGGCGATATCTTCGACTTTGCCGAGCTTTTCACCCAGATAGTTTTTGACGGTTATTCCGATGATGTCGTTGGCCTTGGCCGCCTCATTTAGACGGTCCGCCTTCGGTCGAGACAGGCGTTCGACGTTTTGGTGCGTGCGATCCGTCTTTGGATTCTGTGTATCTTCTGCCAAGGCAGAGAATGCTACTACCGAAGCCGCGGTGGCGCTAAGGATGAGTCGATGATTGAGGTTCATATAATTATTGGTCTTGTGGAATATGTTCGGAGAGATCCTTCTCTCTCGAACAACGATGACGGTAGGTGGCAGGCGTCTGAGATTCTATAGGGTCTAACCCTACCAACTATTTGTGAAGCCACGATAATACCCGAGAGACCGAGTCACCGCCCTTCACGTCGAATGGCGAGCCGTTCCACAAGTTTGGTACTTTTGCCGGGTCACCGCGTCCGATCGAATAGAGCGCGGGAGACCCACGCCGAACGTGTGGCCAGGAACAGCAGCGCCCCGCGGGCGGGCGGTGAAAACAGCGCCCGTTGTAGCCACGCCGCCCAACGAAGTCGGGAAGTGAACCGGCGGTCGCAACTCCGGGCAATCTCCTCCTGTGCCCGGGTCCAGCTCAGGTCACCCCGGCTAAATCTTGCAAGAGGCTCTAGGGCCAGTTCCGCGGATTCAAACGCCATGGACATGCCATTGCCGGTCACGGGCGGAATCATCGTCAGTGCGTCGCCGATACGGCACTCGGTGCGTTGGATCACACGCTGGGGTTGGAGGCAAAGACCCGCGATCGCGCAGAAGGACTTTTCATCGACGTTCGCGACGGCAAGTCGTGAATGCAGTACGGATTCAGGGGGCCCGCCCAGCCAGTTGCGCCAGCGCTGCGCCAAATCGGGAACGGCCGCCTGACTCCGAAACAAGCCGCAAATATTCACGTCACCGCCCGCAAGTTGGCACAAGCCCACATAGCCCGACGGCACAAAGTGCAGTTCAAGGTCGGCATCCAGTTTGACGTCGCGTGCGTGGAACTTCAGGCCGAACAACCGCCATCCACCCGCCACAGGCTCCACGCGCCGACCGCTGGCGCGCACGATTCCCGTTCCAAATTCACCATTCCATCGCGCACCGACCCGCAATACTCCGCCAAGACGTTCAAATTCATCCGCGAGCCACTTATCCAAAACGAAGCGAGAAACACACACGGCCGCTTCCGGAAGCGCGCGCGCTGGAACACGTGTCTCCCCGGCAAAAAACGCGACACTTTGTGCAACGCACGCGCCCTCCTTTTGAATTCTGCCCAACAAGCCAAGTCGAGCGAGTGAGCGCTGGCCGGTTCCACTAATGAATTCACCACAGACGCGATGTCGCGGATAGTGCCCCGCTTCCCACACCGTGACCGGGACGCCGCGCTGAAGCAGGCCTATCCCCACTGTTAATCCTGCGAGTCCACCGCCCGCAATGGTGACCCTTTCAGCCATGACGCGTTGCAACGAAACAGTGGCTGAATAAGCCCGCTGAATGCTCGCTCAATTCCCACGGGGTTTCCGAAAGCCAAAGGGCCGTCAGTTCGTTATCCGCAAAGCCGGCTCGCACACTGACGATGGCGTCGTGTCGCGTCACCGCATTGCAACCCATGAGCCCGAGCAATCGCGAAGCCGTGAGAGCGACCGGCGAGCGGCGCGGCTCGCAGGCAATAAACAGGTTCGTCTTCTTCGCGACGAGCCCAAGTAACGCCCTCAAAGGATTGTCCTGGAAATGGTGAAGAAACAGGTTGGTGAGCATCAGATCCACGGTGGATGACGACTGCTCCAGCCACGTCACCACGTCGGTCACCACAGATTCCACGGACCAATCGAGGGCCGCGAACGCGCGATGCGTTTCCATTGAAACAAGATTCTGACGATCGAGCAGCGTGACCTCTGCAGTCAACCCCGTGGCGGACCACCGGCGCGCCAGTCGCAACATCAAGGTCCCATCCCCCGCACCCAGTTCGACCACTCGGAGAGGTCGTGACGAAACCCGGGCGGCTTCGAGATGTCGGCGAAGGGCCCGCGACAGGATCCCAGAGTGTCCCATGATGACATTTAATCGTCGCAAATCCCTGCGCGAGGCCTCCGCTTGAGGGTCGACCGGCGACAGTCCATCAAGGATCTCCGGTTCAACAACACGACGCATGCCTCAATCAACCTTCAAAAAAGCTCCGTGGCAGCTGAACCCCGCTCCGAAGGACGACAGCCACCACCAGCCGCCTGGCGCGCTTTTCGCGAGCGCCTGTTCCAGCACAAAGAGCACCGAGGGACTGCTGACATTGCCCAAATCGCGCAACACGTCGGTACTTAGACTCAAATCACCTTCGTTGAGATTAAGACGCTTTTGCAATGCGCTCAGTACTTCGCGTCCGCCAGCGTGCAAAATCCAACCGGTCACATCCGTGCGGTTCAGCCGATGGAGACGGAGCATCTCGGCGAAAAGTACATCAACGTGCTTCGCGGCGAGCGCAGGCACCTCGGGGGAGAGGATATTCCTCAACATGCCCTGGCGCAGTTCGAAGCGGAGAGCGTCCCGCTCGGTCGGACTCAGGAGACTCTTTGCTCCCTTCCACTCAACCCGGCGGGCATGCGCGGTCGGTTGGGAAGACAAGACGGCCGCTCCGGCGCCATCGCCAAAAAGGCAGGCGCTGATCAGCACCCCGGGGTCGTTATCCAGGTAGAACGCCGCACTGCAAATCTCGACACAGACCGACAAGACATGTTGCGCCTGTCCCGCCGCCAGGAGAGCGCTCGCGGTGCGCCAGTTCGGCAATGCCGCGCCACAGCCTTGCCCAACCAAATCCAGTGCCACCACGTCGGACCGCAACCCAAGCCGTTCGCTGACATAACTCGTGATTCCGGGGCACATATAGCCGGTACAGGTGCTGATAATCACGGCGTCCATCTGCTCCGGAGTGAGTCGGGCAGCGGCGAGAGCGCGCTCGGCGGCTTGCACCGCGAGGGCGGGCGCGTGTTCGGCGAAGCGGGCATTCAACGCGTCCGGTGTAAGTAGAAACGCGTCCTTCAATTTCGCCACTGCCAAATGCCGGGTGGCAATGCCGTTCTTGCCGGAGAATACTTTCCTCAGCAATGCGTGCGAGCGTGCGTTGAGTTGCGGAAATTGGGGCGCATCTTGCACCGCTTCCCAACATTCACTCTGCTTGAAACGACGGGGAGGTACCGCCGTGCCGAGACCCGACAGATACATGGTGCCGGCGGGGGATGACGCAGCGTGGGGCCGCGCTCGGGCAGGACTCGTGGTGGGACGCATCAAAACATTATCGAACGACTTTTGGGGCCAGACCTCTATTTTTGCAGTCCGCTCTACCTCATCCCGCGTGGTCATTTCCTGGAAGCAAACAATATCTCCTGTCACGTCATTCATCCAATGCCTTGCGCTTAACCGTATCCATTTAGATTTCGTTTCACGTCCCCAATCACATTTCTTACCTCTGTCCGCAAGTCCGGAAACGGCTGCTCTGCAACTTATTTCGGAATGTCGCACCAAAGCATTCCCTACGCCATCGACTCGTTACTCGCGACTTCACTGCATTGTCCCCACCGCGCGGGATCCTCCGTCCTCATTTGGCTTTGTCCGGTCACACCTTGGTGAGATGCCAGAGCGGAAGGAGATCTTCGATTTCGTCGTCATCCGCTTCGAGGATGGCAGTATTAGAGAGATTTTCCTCGTCTGGGCCAATCAAAAAGCCATCCAAATCAACGGATGGATTCTCTTGAACGGATGCAGTTCGGTGGCTTGGAGCGAACTCAGAAAGGAATTGTTTTTTCATGGGTTCATAAATACCAGAGCAGCCGAACGGGGGGTATGGGGTGTTACCCCTACGTGTTGTTGGTGACCATCGCAGTAAACCTCCAAGTTCTCACGGGCTAGGCCTTAGATCTGGTGCATCTCGACCATTGTTCAAGCGGTTATGGTTATAACTCCAACCGATCGAGTTCAGAACTATTTCAATCCTGCCAAGGCCGCCACAATTGCGTTTTGTACCGTCGGATCAGAAATATTTCCCAAGTGCCCCCCTTGCTCAAGCACGGTCAATGTTGACCCATAGGAGAATGGAAACACGGGCGAAGATCCGGGCGCCATGGGGTGTTCTCCCCACTCGACCTGGCATAATCCCTTCGTCGTGGTATCCAGGCGGGGGACTTGGGTCGGACGAGGAAGCTCCGGGGACGGAACGCGGCACTAAACAATGGTCACCTGGATGCTATTCTCAACGATTCCCGCGCTGATTGCGTAGCGAGTGAGTCCGGCGGTCTCGTGGATGTTGAGCTTCTGCATGAGATGCTCGCGATGCTTTTCGACGGTCTTGATACTGATGCCGAGTTCACCGGCGACCTCCTTATTGGCTTTGCCTTCGGCAATCAACTGAAGGACCTCCACCTCCCGCGAACTGAGAACAGCCTTGCGCGACTTCAGTGATCCGCTCCGATTCGGCGACTGGCGATTGCGATCGCGTTCGTGAATGCGTTTGGCAATCGAACCAGTGAAAAACGTGTTCCCCTTTTGAACTTCGCGAATCGCCTGGCAGACACTTTGGGCGGAAGTTTGTTTGAGCAAAAACCCCACCGCACCGGACTCGATCGCGTTTTCGACATACGCATCGTCACTATGCGCCGAGAGCATAATCACTTTTGTGGCGGGTAATGCCTGGAGCAGCTGTCGGGCAGCTTCCAAACCATTCAGCAGCGGCATAGCGATGTCCATCAGCACGACGTCCGGACGAAGTTTCTTAGCCATTGCGACGGCCTGGCGGCCGTCCTTCGCCTCGCCAACCACGTGAAGATCGGCCTCGAGTTCCAGCATTTTTCGAAACCCCTCGCGGACGATCATGTGATCTTCCACCAACAGAACATTGATTTGTTTCATGGCCATTTAAAGGTTATCGACGATTAAAATTGCGAATAAGTGGGAACCTTCCTGGCCTTTTATTATCGTTCCAGTCCAATCGAGATTCCCCGACTTTAGCGAATTACCGCTGCGATTTTGTCGCCCTTTTGGAGGTCGGTTTTGGCGGGGGCGGGATACGCACCTCAATTTCCGTGCCAGCCCGCGGAGCGGATGTGATCGTGAGGGTGCCACCCACATAGCTCACGCGCTCGCGCATGCTGAGCAGACCCAGGCCGCCCATTCCTCTTTGGAGGTTCGGGTAGTTCTTCATTGGGTCGAAGCTGATCCCGTCATCCCGTATCACCAACTGGACACCGCCCCCGTGCTTCGTCAGGCGCACCGTCACATGGCTGGCATGGGCGTGCTGCTCCACGTTTTTCAAGGCTTCCTGGAGAATGCGAAAGAGCGTTAATTCGGTGTCGGCAGGGAGCCGCGCAGTCAACGTAGTACAGGCCAGTTTGAGCGACACACCCACCCGTTCCGCGAACTCCGTGCTGATGTCGCACAAAGCCGGGACCAACCCCAGGTCGTCCAATACGCTGGGCCGCAGATGACGCGAGATGCGCTCTACCTCCGTGGCCGCCTTACCGAGCATTGCACGGAGTTTGAGCGCCTCGCTCTTTGCGATCCCGTCACGCGGTGAAAGTCTATCCGCCAATGTCTGACACCGCACGAGGACGGCACAGAGAAGCTGGGTGATGTGGCCGTGCAATTCGAGTGCCACGCTTCCGCGCTCAGCTTCGTGAGCTTGCACCGCCCGGTGCGTCAAGCCCCGCAGCAATTCCTCGGTCCGCCGGGCCTCCGTCATATCCGTCACCACCATGCCGATGCTCCTGCGGTTAAGACCATCCCCTCCAATTGGACGAATGGAGATTTGCGCCGGCATTTTCGAACCGCCTCTGGCATTGAGCTGCACCTGGATTTTAGAGCCTGATTTGTCTGCCAATTTCATGAGCGGCCCGAGCGTTGTCAGGTCTCCAGCGGAGAGAAAGTGGCGAAGGGAACTTCCCATCACCTGTTCCAGCGGACACTTGACCATGCGGGCGAAACACTGGTTGGCGTATAGGATCGTCTTGTCCGGCGTCAGGGTCAGCGCGCCTTCGTTCATGGATTCGATGAGCACCCGGTAGACGTGCCCGGTCCCGTCCAGAGTGAAGAAGTCCGAGCCTTCCTTGCCGGCAACCAGCACTGAATCCACCTCGCCGCTGCAAATGGCGCGAAGCGTCTCCTCAGCGACGGCCAGACGGGCGCGGAGCTGGGTGAGCTCGCGGGATGCAACGGGGCGGCTTAATGGTTTACGGATCAAGGGTTCACGGGTCCTTTTCAAAGCGTCGTCTCTGGGTCAGGTGATATTCCCTGAGGGTCAATTTGCGCGCGCATTGCCACGCCTCCATCTCTTCAGAAAACTCAATTTTCATCGATTTTAATCCCTCACCTCCTGAACCGGAACATTCATGGAATTTTGCCTTGTGTGATCAGGTCCAACTCGACAGCCAGGCCTCCGATATTCGTCAGGTTGCCGATGAACCGGCGTAACGGCGGCGGGAAGGCAATGATGAGCGTCGGGGTCGCGACAATCTGGTTCGTGCGCGCCAGCGTGGGCTGCTGATGGATATCGATCACTTCCAGTTTATAGCGGTCTTTCAGTTCGGCTGCACAGAGATTACGGACGCGCAGGATGGCTTGCCGAGACCGGTCCGTGGCCCCTGCCACGAAGAGGCGCAAGACGAATTGGTCCTTCGACCGGGTAGTCCGTGACTTCGCCTTGGACGGCGGCACGCGACTGGCCCCGTTCTTCTTCGAGAGTTTGGCTGGCGGCGGCATGAAGGTCGCAACGGGTAGTTTCAACGTAGTCGTTTTCACTAGGTCCTCCTCTCACGTCTGGATTTGTTCTGCCCGATGGATCCCATTTTTAGGTCCGCCTGACGCAAGCGGCCTGATTCCGCACGCTCGGTGTTCAACAAGAGCGTGCGCGTGCCGACTTGTTCGGCGATGCGTCGCAATTCCAGAGCTTCGCCTTCGTAGTCGGAGCGGAGATCGCTGATTTGCCGGTCGAGCGCCTTTCGTTTGCGCTCCACTTCGCGCTTGAGCTGCGCGGCTTCCTGCTGCCCAGCCAGCGCGGCGGCTTTTTCGAGTGCGCCCTGCGCGGCGCGAGCGGATCCAGTCAGCACGCCGCTCGCGCCGATGTAAGCGTCCACGATGTCTATCCCATGGTCCGAGATCAGGAACTCTCGGATTTGGTTGGAGTGCGCCATGCCTCGCGCCTTGAGCACATAGAACACGCGGTTGCGCTCGCCGTTGCCCTCGAAGTCCTGCAACAGCAACCAGGAGTCCATGAGCGAGGACATGCCCCCTTCGCTTTGTTGCAGCGCGTGGCCGCCTTGAGTCAGACTGGTGAAGAGCGTGGTGACTTGTCCCGCCTTCAGATAATCAATCAACCGCGTCACCATCCCCTTGCCCTCGGAGACCGTGCCCAGCTCCATCAGGCTGGTGATGGGATCCACGATGACGACGCGGGGTTGAAACGCAGCGATCTCCTTGAACATCGTGGCCAGATGCATTTCCAAACCGCAGAGCGAGGGCCGCGCCGAGTGAAACCGCAGCAGCCCGCGCTTGACCAGCGGCTCCAGGCGCAAGCCGATGGAGTGCATGTTGCGGATGATCTGGTTGGGCGATTCCTCGAACGAAAAGAAGAGCACGCGCTCGCCGCGCCGGGCGGCAGCGTTGGCAAAATTGGAGGAGATGATGGTCTTGCCGGTGCCCGCCGTGCC
>CAMDJH010000248.1 GCA_945900455.1 Akkermansia muciniphila | reverse complement strand
AGCTCGTCGATGACGGTCGGTGGCACCACAAATTCGACTCCTGGCACTCGTCGTCGGAAGATCTCGACTGCATCATGCACCCGGTCCCGCGGTACCGCTAGGTCGAGCAGAAAGTTGGTGTCAACCGCGGCGAGCGTGGGCCGCGGGGGCAAGGGGTTTGCCATAGATGAGGCTCATGGCATGGGCGCGGTGGTCTTGCCGATCTTGGTCGGAGAGCACATTGGCGCGGACGCGATACTTGCGCGCCAGTACCGTTCCCTTGGAAGGGACCGTCTTGACCGGTCGGGTGGTCTTGCGCGTCGCCATTCCGGAAGTTCGTTTGGCTGCCACCGAGCGTCAAGCGGGGATTGTCCAACGATCAACCGCTCACATGGCACCGCGCAATGCGATCTCGCCGTGGACAGCCTCATCCGGCGGCTAGTTCCCTCTCGTTTCCTCGACCAACGCGAAACTCATGAAGCAGAGTTTGCGCCTGGTGCTGGCCGGAGCGAATCGATCGCTTCTTTCAGGGGTGCCATGCTCATGTGGGTGTACTTCCGGTGGATGTCGGAGGAGCGGTGGCCGGTCAGCTTCATTCGGATTTCTTCGGAGACTCCCGCATTTGCCAGGGCTGAGGAAAAACTGTGACGCAGGGAGTGAAACGTCCGCTTGGTGAAGTTCCGCGAGCCCTTGCCCTTCACCACCATGAGATCGAGGCCAGACCGCTTCACGATCCGCTTGAAGCCTTCGCTCAAGCCATGCTGCCCGCCGGGGGTCTTGCCGAAGATTGTCGGGCAGAGCGGTCCATCGGCGTTCGTGGCGCTGACGTGGTGGAGGTGATTGATAAGCTGGGGATGCATCGGGACCACCACGATCTTCCCTGTCTTCTTTTGCAGGAAAAAGATCAGGCCTTTGACCAAGTCCACGTTGTCCCACGTCATCGACACACAATCACCCAGCCGGGCACCGAGGTAGAAACCCAAGTGGATCAGCGTCTGCCAGTCCAGGTTTGGAGCGGCGGCGACCAACAGATCGACCTCTTCCATCGTGAAGATTTCGCGCTCCGAGCTGGTGGATTTTGGCAACCTCACGGCCGGGACCGGATTTCGGTCGAGATAGCGGAGATTCTCGGCCCGCTTGAAAGCGGAGCTCAGTGTCTTGATATCCACAATCGCCGTCTTCGGCGCGCAGCCCGCGTCCCTTCGGTGATTCAGGAAATGCTCAATCATGACCGGCGAGACGTTCCGGACGGGTTGGGTGGCGGCTTTGCCAAGGTTGGCGAGGAAAAGCTTCACGGTGTTCTGGTAGCGCTCGAGCGTGGCCGGGGCGTTGTTCCGCCGGACGTGGTCAAGGTAGTCGTGGAGGTAAGCTTGGATACTGGGCGAGGGCAGATCCTCACCGTTGATTTCCTTGGCGACTCTGTTGACCACCGCCTGAAACTGGAAGGTCCCCGCGTTGCCCGCCTTGGCCATGCGCTCGACGTTCTCCAAATCCGTGGCCATTCGGGAGGCAGCGGCCTTGTCCGTGAGCTTGGTTGAAGGCCGCTTCAGGACCCCGTGACGGTCGCGATAGCAGGCATTCCAGAAGCGAGAAGTTGGACGTTTGAAGACGGTGGCCATGGCGCAGAGTACCGGATCGGAAAACGCATAGGAACAAAAGTGTGCACATCGATTCCCTTTTTTTGATGTAAAATAGGCAGTAATATGGGATTAAAAGAGTTGTATCGAGACGAGGGTTCGATTCCCTTCACCCGCTCCATTCATTATCAAGCACTTACGACGCAGTGCAGTAAATGTGCAGTAAAGCTAATGGATTTTTCGGCCTGCCAGTTTCCCTTGATTCTCGATCATTTCTGTCCATTTGAATGCTGGAGCAGCACCTTGAAGCCGGGCTTTTCGATGTGTGATCGAGCGACAGCGCGGCAACTCGACCGTCGGAGAACATGGGGCAGATGTTCCGCCGGGATTTCATCCTTCGTCTTGAACTTGTATTTCAGAGCCATAGTTGCGGGCACACCGTGCCGGCGTCTCTTTCATACAACGGGGTTTGAGAATTCAGCCGCGCGTCACGTGAGGCGCACAATGAGTTGCGGCGGCAACGGGCGGCGAGATGTCGTCACGAGGCGGCAACGGGCAAAACGATTTTTCCGAAATGATTTGACGGGTTTTTGCCAGCACAGGTTGAAGTTAAGCTCGCGGAACCTCATGGAGGAGGTGGCAATTAACTCGACTGTGACCAATATCAAGAAGCGATCCGTTTCACGACCAGAGACGCGGCAAGGAATCCTTTCACACCTTTGTCGTGATCGCTCTTTCGGTAAAGCAAACCCACTTCCAGAAAGTGCGCGCCGGAAACAAACGGCACGAAACGAACACGATCTCCAATGAGCGGGGTAATAAAGTCGCCGACGACTGCCACACCACGTCCGGCTTGAACCGCCGCCATCAGGCTCATTACGTCACTACATTCCTCGCTGATCACCAGTCGGGATTTGCTCACTTCAAGGACTTTTGACACCCACCGGTGATATTCGGGAAACTCCTTGGCCGGATAGACGACTAATTTGCTCCCGGCAACCTCGGACGGACGCACTGCGCGTTGCTGGGCCAACGGACTCCTTGGTGGACACAGGGTTCCTTTGTGGCTGTCGGTATCTGCTACATGATCGAGATACAAAGTTCTGCACAGCGTTCGACGGGATCATCCAGGCCGTCGGGATCAAAGCGGTGACATTGCCGCCGCGGAGTCCAAATCTGAACGCCCATTGCGAACGCTGGATTCGATCGGTAAAGACCGAGCTCCTGTCGAAAATAATTCTTTTCGGAGAAAGCTCTCTCCGCCACTGCCTTGAGAATTACGTGAATCACTTCCACGCGGAGCGAAATCACCAAGGCAAGGGCAACGAACACACGATCGGAAAAACGTTCGTCCGGAAAGTGGCCTAGGAAGCATCCGTTGAGAGGTTCAGGAGGCAGGCTGTGATGCGTCGATTGACTATTGAATCACGGGGAATTATTGACAAGCCCCCTACAGAAAGCAGCGAGGGAGACCGGCCTCGGCTAAGGCCGCCCGATTTTCTTCGTTTGCATCCTTATAGCAACCAACTTCTGACAACATCCCGGTAACAAAGCGGAACAATATTTCAATAAACGCGAGAAAGTCAGGAAAACATTCTTGACCACTTACATAGCAGGACATCGCTTTTTGACGCTCCGCGATTAATGGCGCGACTTGATCCGGCAAGCCTGCCACACCGACTCTTTGGAATGCCCCGAATGCCACAAGACGATGCGCATCATCGCGGTCATTGATAATCCCAGCGTGATCGAGAAGATGCTGCGCCATCTCAATCTCTAATCGCGGAGCGTCAAAAAGCGATGTCCTATCAGTAACCAAATCAAAGTTGAGTACCGAGGGACGCAGCGTCCCTCGGATCTAATGCAAGGAGTTTTCATCAACTGGAAATCAGAACCGCAGTATTCATGGGATGATTCGCGCTCGATAAAACTTTGAGTTCTGTGAAGCAGCCGCGGCGTCGGTCACGATGTTTGTGGCGGAAGTAGTCGCAAATCTGGTCAAAAGATTCCAAGCAGGGAGGTTTGTTGACCATTCGACGAGACAGTTCCTTCCTACTGGGGAAAGCAGATTAAATTGAATCGTGCCATCCCTCAGGCGGTTTGGCGCTGTTAGTTTGAGTGGCGGGGCAACAACCAAGAATTCCGGTGAAAGGATGCGCGGCCCTCCGCCCGTATCGGAGTCTGTGACGACCGTTCTGTTACCAGTCACAAGATCAACTCGAATTACTGACCCAGACGAAGAATCGATCACAAGCAATTTCCCACTGGTTTCAGCGACAGCACCACGTGGTGCCCCAAAACCCGGGCCGGTTCCGTGTGAAGCGTCTGAGATAATTGTGCGATTGCCCGAATCTGGATCGACCCGAAAGACAGTAGAGCGACTTGAGTCCACAACAGCAATCGATCCATCATCAAGGAGGGCCGCCCCTTTAAGACTTAAGAATGTCGTGCCAGTCCCTTGGGAAGAGCCTGAAAGCACACTACGGTTTCCCGTATCGGGGGTAATTCGAAGCACTGCATTCAAACCAGAATCGGTCACGATGATGGAGCCGCTATTTTCCACGACTATAGCGTAAGGAGAGATGAGTTTTGTTCCTGTACCTACGGAGGAACTTGAAAGAATCGTGCGGTTACCTGTCGCTGGGTCAACGCGCACCACTTTGGGATTTCTCGAACCGGAATCTGCCACAACAAAAGTGCCTGCGTTTTCTCGCGCCACACCTTGCGGACTGTCAAAATTTGACCCAGTTCCACGTTGAACACCTGTGTTAGAACCGGCGCTAAGAAGTGATCGACCGCCGGTATTTGGATTCATTTCAAGCAGGAGAGGCCAGCGGTTTACATATGCGCCAATATCAGGAAAACTACCAAAAAAAGCGGTAGAATCACCGTCGTCTACCACCACCACAAAACCATTTGTACCAAGTGCAACTCCCTTTGCCGAATATAGATCAGGACCATCTCCCATCCGAGAATTCGGAAGAACATCACGATTTCCAGTCGTTGGATCGACACTGAAAATCGAGCGGACTAGGACGTCGCTGATAATTAAGCGGCCATTCAAGTCAACCGCAATACCAACTGGGTTGAAAAAACTTTGGCCTGTTCCGACTGATTCATTACTAAAGAATCCGTCACCTGTGGTCGAAATTGTGGTAACGTTTGATGTGAGGAGGTTAATTCCCCAAACTTTACCGCCCGCTGGGAAACCGTTAGCTGTCAATTGAAATGGGGCAACGACAAGACCATTGGTCGCAAGAGAAATGCTGGAAATGTCACCGCCCCAGGTGTTGAATCTGTTAGATTGGGAAAAGGCGATTCTACGATTTCCATTTGTTGGATTGATTTGAACCACTCTCCCAGGATAGGGTCCCCCGCCTGAGTCGCTTATAAAAATTGCCCCATCGGTTCTCACCGCAATCCCTTTAGGACTATTCATATCCGGTCCAGAACCAGCGTTATCTTCAAATGGATCACCTGAAAGCAGACTTCGGTTTCCTGAGACACGGTCAACGCGAATGACGGCATTTCTCGAAATATCAGTCACCAACAGGTTGCCTGAATTTTCCACTGCAATGCCGAATGGCGACTGAAAACTCAATCCGCTCCCTGCCGGAACGCTACTATTTGCACCTGCGGAAAGAACCGTGCGGTTTCCTGTCTGCGGACTAACTCGGATAACCGCCAGTCGTCCGTCGATCCCATCAACAACGACGGGCGATCCATTGGTTTCAACAGCAATCCCAAAGACTCTGTCACTGAACGCCTGACCAGTCCCTACGCCAATACCGCTCACCAGAGAGACAATTCCATTTGTACGGTTCACACGGTAAACAGCACGGTCTGCTTGGTCCGCTGTGTAAAAGTCACCCGCAACCGGATCGATAGCCACAAATGCCGAAGCCGGGAGAATCCAACCGCTCGCCACAGATCGCTGCCCGGTCTGGCTATTGATTTGAGAAACTCTGCCTCCCGCCGCGACATAAACAATGTCCGCCTGGAGAAGCGCGGCGAGACAATAGAGGGAAAAGCCGAAAACTGGTTTTCGGATTTGGGTTGATAATGGCAGTCCGGCTTTTGATGTGCCTCGTTTCACGCGTAATTCCACAAAAAAGAATCGCAGCTTCTGCGCCAACAAAGGGGGGTTCATGGATCGCATGGTAAGCAGTATTGTGTCCCTCCGGCAAGCGCCGAAGACCTGATTTTCGAGGTGCGCAAATCACCTTCCAGTGGAAGCACACGGCGAACCTCTTGCGCGACATGTCATGGATCATCACCGAGACCATCGCGACATTACCCGCCCAGTTCGCGGGTCAGTCCAAGACCTTCGAGCAGTACCGCGCAACGGAGCTCTCGGACAAGCAGGCCCACGACCTCGTGATCCGCTTCTACGACCAACGCGCCGTAAATGTGACGGATATTCCCGGTCTGCTGGAAGAATGGCGGAACCCGCGGCATCCTGAATTCGCGGCGGCAGGGAAGACAGCCTGGCGCCTGTTCAATGCCGCGACGGAAACGATCAAGGGCGATCTATGGAGACTTCCCGCGAGAACCCAGATGATCCATGACGTGCTCGATCAGGAATGCGAGCTCGCACCCGAGCAGACAACTCAAGAAATCCTTGTCGCCGCCTGAATCCAACCAAGGCTCGGGTACACTCGCACCAAAAGACGCGTTCATTATTTCGTCGATCTTATAATCGCGCGAACCCGGAATAATCCCGGACTTTAGAACCCCAGAACCTCTGCCAATCACGGCCGAGGTTTTTTTCCTTTCGGCTTCCCGTGATTGTCAATTGTTCTCAAATTGATCCACGCGGTTTCAAGTCTCGGTGATTGATGGCCGTCTAAGGATTTGAGAGGTCTTTGGGCCGATTTGGGACACTTCGGGGTTGTCCACGGTCTCTACCGCGAAATTGGCCCGCGAGAAAAGCGGTTTGAAACCACAGTGTGATGGCCAGGCTGGACGCCATGACGAGTTGATCGTTGATCACAATCTACGGGGAGCGAATAAGGTAGAACCGCTGTGGATCATTCGTTGCCTGCGCGTCGGTAAACTGGAACTGGCCAGAACCGGAAGGCGTCTCGGTGGCGATGCCGAGGAACGTCCAATTGCTCAAGGACAATGCCGCGTTGGTAGTCGTAACCACGCTGAAGCTTGCGCCCGAGGTGTTTGTGAAGCCGAACTGAAATTCACCATTCGGCTGTATTGCCACACCCGTCAGGACAATCGGTGATACTGCCGGAAGAATGACAAATGTATTCGTCGAGCTGCCCAGAAAATTCAGGTCATTGATCGTTCCAATCACGGTATAATCGCCCACGTTGGTCGGCGCATCGAGTGAACCGTTGTAGGTGAGATCCACCGCCAACCCCGGGGGTGTCGTGGTTACCTTCACACGTTTGGAGGTGCCATCGTAGGTTTGCGTCAGGTCGTTCAGGCCCACAGTCGCAAGGAGTTTGCTCCTGCCAAAGAGTTCCGCACTGACAAGACGACCGCTGCTATTCGCACCGCCGACGACTAGCACGCGCCCGTCAAGCAGCAACGTCGCCGTATGTTGATGGCGAGCGATTTTCAACGCGACGGTCGCAGACCAAGACCCCGTGGCCGGATCATACTGCTCGGCTCTGGAAAGGCTACCGCTGCTGTTCACGCCTCCGACGACCAGAGTTTCGCCGTTTGGCAACAAAGTCGCCGTATGATGGAATCGTCCGGTGGTAAGGGGATCCTTTGCCACCCACTTCCGACTGGAAGGGTCATAAAGTTCCACACTGGTGAAACCCTCCCCGGCAGCCTGAGTGCTCCCGCCTGTCACGATCACCAGCCCACTCGAAAGCAAGGTCGCAGTATGATACCAGCGGGCGGTTCTCATATCTCCCGACGCTGTCCACGTCCCATTTGATGAGTCGAATACTTCCGCACTCGACAGGAGGCTGCCGTTATAGCCTCCAGCAACCAGCACTTTGTTGTCAGACAACAGGATCGCCGTGTGATAGCTCCGCTTAATCGCAGCCACACCACCCGGGGTCCACTTTCCGACCACAGGGTCAAAGAGTTCGGAACCGGCAAGGAAACCGACACGATAAACACCACCGGCGACCAGGACACTTCCATTGGGTAGCAATGTCGAAGTATGTGCATATCGGACCGTGTTCAGGCTGCCAGTGGTTTCCCATGTTTTTGTCACCGGATCAAAAAGCTGGGCGCTGGAATCAGTGTCGCTCCTGCCGTCAGTGCCGGCGGCAACCAAGACCTTTCCGTTGGGAAGCAGGGTTGCGGTGTGAAGGTAGCGGGCCTTGGGAATCGTACCTGCCGGGATCCAAGCCCCGCTGATCGGATTGTAAAGCTCCGCAGTGGAAAGACTCCCACTATTGCCGAACCCGCCAACGACCAGAACGGACCCATCCCCTAACAACGTCGCCGTGTGCTGACTACGACCAGTGCCCAAGCTGCCGGTCGCAGTCCATGACAAGACGGTCGCATCGCGCAGCTCCGCGTTGGAGCTAACCGTGCCGCCGAAGTTGTTGGTGGCGGCAAGTGCGTAGTTGCCAAACTCTGAGCTGTGCAGGTTTGTCAAAGTAAGCGCCGCATTGGTTTGGTTTAGCAACGGCGCACCGTTGAAGAACCATTGGAGATTCATCGGTGGTGAACCCGTGACCATGCAACTAAAGGAAGCTGTGCCACCCGGATAATTAGCCGCCGAGAATGGTGATTGCACTATCGCAGGGGCGTAACCGACGTTCAAGATTGCCACTTCACTGGTTACACGGTCTAATAGGTTGGAAATGACCACGGTGTACCCTCCAGCCTCCGTCAAAGTGACATTGGTGAGTGACAATTCCGGACCGGATGCGTCGAGAATGTTCGTGGCATCTTTCAGCCATTGGTAATTGAGCGTCGTCCCGGTAGCGACCACAGTGAACGTCACGTTGCTGCCTACCGGGATGTTTTGGTTGGCCGGTTGCACCTTGATGTTGGCTGGAGCGATGACGGTCAAATCGGCTTTGGCACTCGCAACGCCACTCACGGCATTGCTAACCGCTACCGAGTAGTTGCCAAGCTGGTAGGGTTGGATGTTTGTGAGCGTGAGCGTTGTGTTGGTGGCACCGGTCAAGGCCGCCCCGTCCTTGAACCACCGGTAGGTGAGCGGATTCGCGGCGGTGGTGGTGACGCTGAAGGTGGCCGTACCGCCTTGGACGACGGTTTGGTCTTGGGGTTGGGCCGTGATGACCGGAATATCGGCCTCAAAAGCGTAAAGCTGTGCAGCTTCGTTCGATGACATCGCGCGGTTGTAGATGCGGATGTCATCCATTTTTCCAAAGAGTACTTCCCCAGAATAGACGATGCTGCCGCCAATGGTGATTGCCGACGTTAGGCCAGGACGCGCTTTTCAAAGTGATTAAGAGATTGAGGTTGAAGGGGATGATCGATTTTGCGGGACAACCTTCCCGAAGTTTTCCATGCTCCCGGGATGGGTAAACCGAAGCGAGATCCCCTCCAACCCGCTGAGCAGGCCATCCTGGA
>CAMDJH010000247.1 GCA_945900455.1 Akkermansia muciniphila | reverse complement strand
TCGTCCGGACTGGAGCTGCCGCCAGGAGTCGAGATGGTGTTGGAGATCGTTCAGATCGCTGGATGAGAAGGTCGGCGATTTCATTGCTGCCGCTCATCCTGCCCCGCACCTCACCAGTCACGCACGCACACTTGCCGAAGCAACACGCTGAACCGGCTCCAGAGCATCACCAGCGTTCCCAGTGCCGACAGCCCAATCAGTTTTGCTTATCAATATAACGACGCGAACCAGCGCACGCGCGCTACTCTGGCCAACGGCGAATACTGGACCTACGGCTACGATGGGCTCGGCCAGGTGACCAATGGGGTGAAACGTTTTCCCAACAACGCGCCCATTCCCGGCTACAACTTCGGCTACCAGTTCGACCACATCGGCAATCGTCTGGCCGCGACGCGTGACAACCGCACAGACGCGTATACGAACAACGTCCTGAACCAGATTCAATCCATCAACTACGCACCGTGGCTGCACGTGCTCGGTCAGGTGAATTCCAATGCCATCATCACCGTGAACGGGCAAACACCGGCCCGCTCCAACGGCTATTTCTACGCGCAGTTGTCCGCCACGAGCATCTGGAATTCGGTCAGCGTTCAGGCTCGCACCGTGGGCGCGGCAAACAACGGTGCTGACGCGCTGGCGCAGGAAATTGGCCATGTGTTCCAATCCCGCAATTCTACGGTCGTTCAATACGATGAAGACGGGAATCTGAAATCTGACGGGAGGTGGATGTACACTTGGAATGCGGAGAACCAATTGAATGCGATGACGAGTGCCCTCGACGTAACCACCTCAGGCGTTCCGCGCGTAATGCTCGAGTTTGTCCTCGATTCCCAAGGTCGGCGCCGGACCAAACTAGCCGCTGAAGTCGATCCAATCTCCCAGACTTGGCATACCACTTTCCAGGGCCACTTCATCTATGATAATTGGCAGCTACTAGCCGAAACTGACACGCAGAGTCATGCGACTCAGTCCTTCAACTGGGGCGTCGATATTCAGGGTCAGGCGCGCAGCGTTGGTCGCATCGGCGCCTTACTTTCAGGCGGAGCGCAATCAACTACCGGGCAAACGCTTGCTGCCGCATACACCGGCAATGGAGATGTTGTTGGTTTTGCTGGCTCAGCACCTGCGCAATCCACACCGCGCTATGATTACGGGCCATTTGGCGAACTGATTCAGTCCCGCGAACCATTACTTCGTCAAAATCCTTGGCGGCTGTCCACAAAATACGCGGACCAAGAGTCTGGCCTCGCCAACTACGGCCTGCGGTACTATAACGCACCGACTGGGCGTTGGCTTTCGCGTGACAGTTTTCAGGAGCGCGGAGGCGTTAACCTCTACAACTTTACCTTCAATGACCCGGTGGGGTTCGCGGATTCTCTGGGCCTTGCGCCTTTCCCAAATTCGGGATTGATAAATTACCCTCAAGTTGATCCCCTTCGGATAACTCCTCAGCTCGACCCTCTTCAAACGATAACAGCACGACCCCAGCCTGTAATACCGACAGACGTACCAATCGGTTTTGACCAGCTTTTGAATACGCATCCCGAGATACGAGATCTTGCAGGAGCGCGCACAAGGACTCGGTCGCGCGACGGAGGTGGAATCTGCGCAAAAATCGCGAACATGCAGCCGGGGCGAAACCGCTACTTTTACGCGCCAGCGTGGTTAACGCTACTGAACGGCAACAGAGCGATCGGAGCAGGTGCCGTCATTCGGGAGACAACGAAAGACGGGTCGGAGGCCCAAGTCAATACACCTGGTTTCAGGGCAGCCAATGATACAACGCCAGGCCTCCATCCGGCTGACAGGGGGCATTTGATCGCAAGAGATTTTGGTGGCGACGGGGATTATCACAACCTTGTTACCGTCCAACTGTCGTATAACAGGAGCGGCGGTACTATGTACAGTTTTGAAGAAAAGATTCGTTCGTTGCTAAACTCGAAAGCGGAGTGCTTTGTGTGCATGCTTGAGATTCCTCTCTATTCTTTTGGACGTCCCAAGCCAGCGCCGTTCGCAGTTGGGTTTCTGTTGATCGGAGGAAAGGATGACAAGGTGTATGACTTCAGGCCGGTTGTGCCAACTCCACCTCTGTTCGGAAACCTTCGTTACGACCCCGCACCTTGGCGCGCTCTTTCGAAAGGGGACAGTGAGTGGTTAAACGCCCCTTGGTGATCGACTATGCACTGGCCAACCAATCAGGAAGTCACGGGCAAGACGAACTGCCATGCCTCTTGTCGGCCGCCTCATGCGGTTCGGCAAGGCTGTGAAGACGCCAAAGGCGGCTTCCAACCACACTCCATCAACATCCCGCGCTTGCTCTTCACTGCGCTAGATTGTGGTCCTATTTAATTTAAACCTGACCTATGAGAACTAAATTGTTCCTTGCTTTCTTGCTGCTAACGTCCGCCGCTGGGTTTGCGATCGACGATGCCAACAACAGCCTCTCCGACGTTTACGAATTCATTTATTTCGGCGGCTCATCCGCGTTCGTCGACCCGGATGCCGACGGTGTGACCACCTACGACGAGATGTTCAGGCGCACGAACCCCACCACCCGCAACCATGATCCTCATGGCGCTACCTTAAGGGTCTTGCCGAGAAGCGCTAGGTTTCAGAGCGCCGTTTCCTTTTCGGCGGTTAACCAAAGCAAACCCTGACAATATGAAAACGACATCACTCCTTACGCTAGCCTTGACTATGGCTCAACCGGCATGGGCTCTTGAGGATTCCGACGGCAATGGCTTATCCGACGTCTTTGAGTTGATCTATTTCGGCGGTTTAGCCGGTTTACATGAAGATCCGGATGGCGACGGGGTTGATAACTATAATGAAATGGTGTGGGGCACAAACCCTACCGATCCAAGCTCCCGAGTGTTCGGCCCGGAGGCGATCATTTCAGAATCCGCGTTCACTCTTACCTGGCCAGTACTTCCTGGACGCACGTATCGCCTCGAAGCCAGCTCGGATCTCATCGCGTGGGAGGAAATCACTTCTACCACGCCGGGGAATTATGCGGAACAACGGAGCATTCCCTCTGCGGCGCCCGAGAGATTTTATCGACTCAGCGTTGGCCTTACCGCGACGATTTCCAATGCGAATGGACTCACAGATTGGGAAAATGCACTTTATCAAAAGTTTTTCGATCACCCGTTGCTCCCGGCGACAGATTCGGACGGCGACGGTTTGTCTGACATCACCGAATTCCATTTAGGTCGCGACCCCAAAAAGAAGGATTACCCCGCGGTCGGCCTCGTCGTCTTTACTCCGCTGGAAAAGTAAATCGAAGCCCCTGCGCGTGAACTCTACCCCTGTAGCCAACAGAATCCCAAGTATGCTGGCGACTCGGAAATAGGGGATCAATTCTGAACATTCTCGAATTCTTACCATGGCTGCCAACCAAATCCCAACTTTTATGCGAATTGCGTTTGTCACCCTCACAGCATTGGCGGTCTTCCTGACGGTGACTAAGACTTCGGCGGCCACTGTAACCAATGATTTTTTTGCCGGCCGCACACCGATCTATGACACCAACGGCATTTTGTCTCTGATATCGTCCAATGTTGGAGCAGGGCCGAATGAAACGAATGAGCCCGCTCATGCGGGTCGCCAGACAAGCGCATCGGTTTGGTGGCACTGGAGCCCTACCCAGCCCGGCCAGGCAGTTATTGAAGTTAGCAGCACGTTCGAAAGAGTAGTCGCCGTCTATAAAGGAAAGGGCTATGACGACCCGCTGGCTTCGTATCAAGTCTACAGAAGCCCGACAAATCGTCCACTGAGCCGGATTGAATTCGACGCTGCGCCGCCCAACGAATACGAAATTGTGGTCGCCAGTCTCACCGGAGACACGGGCCAGTTCCGTCTCAGCTTGACCAACTTTACGAAGCCAGTTTTCGTGATCCAACCGCCCCGCAACCTCGAGATTTCCGAACGAGACTCCGCCGAGATTGAGGTTGTTGTCATTGGGAGAAACGTTACGGAGGATCCCTTGCGGTATCAATGGAGATTCAACGGAACCAATCTACCGGGGGAAACAAACTCCAAACTCGAAGTCAAAGCGGCTACGAAAATCAACGAAGGTCGATACTCGGTGACTGTCGCCAATAGTTATGGAATCACAAACAGCGGATCAACAATTGTAGCGGTCGTTCCTTATCCCCGCATTGCCGAGAATCCGAAGGCCCTAGAGAAAGAGGATGGAGACGACGCGGAGTTCACGGTCAAAGCCTTCGGGGGCGATGAAACACATCCGCTGTTCCATCAATGGGAGTATTCACCCACGCTGGATGGAACCTTTTGTCCCATTCAAGGCGCGACGTTCACGAATCTCTTCTTAACTAATCTTTTTACCGAACTTGCTGGATATTACCAGGCTAGAGTCACCCTCACCAATCCGCCCAAGTCCGCTCTTAGCCTTCCTGCCAAGCTCACCGTGAATTTCCAAAATTCACCAAGACTTACTGGTTTCACCAATATAACAGTTGTTGAAGGCACGCCAGTGAATCTGCTGGTAACCGCTCGCGGGCACCGTTCAATGAATTACCAATGGATGCGAGGGAAAGATGCTAAGATTACACAAATTAGCGGTGCAACCGCACCGCTTCTTTCTTTTCCTGCGGCCAAAACCAATGACAGTGATATCTTTCAGGTGTTCGTGTCGAATCGCTACGGAACCAACTACATGGGTGCGGAGCTTGTTGTTGAGCCACGCCCGCCGAACGATAACTACAAACAAAGGATCGACATTAGCCACGAAACAAATGCGGTGTACGGATTCAACAAGTTCGGCTCCTACGAGCCTGGCGAACCCAATCCACTCTCGCTTCCGACGAACACGATTCATTCAGTCTGGTGGAGTTATCAAACCCAGAAGCGTGGCGTGGTCACCATTGATTTGGCAAAGAGCACTGTCCCAGCAGTTGTAAGCATTTATACGAACGAACTAACAGCTGGAATCAAGCGGGTCACCACCAACGATTCAGCAAGCCATGTGGTGTTCGTCGCGGAAGCCGGCATCGAGTATGCCTTTCTGGTGGACGGGAGAAGTGGCCAACAGGCTGGGCGCTCTGAAAACGACGGCAAAGGTGGTCTGGTTCTTCGCGTCACTTTTGACCCCAACTTCGGTGATCCAATCCTAGACCGGGATCCCGTCGGAATTGAGTTGCTTGGAGAGGGCGGCGGAAGTGGAGGCGAGAACGGAGAGGAAGGTCCGTGCATCGAAACCGAATACAATCTCTCTGTAGGCGTTCAGAGCCTGGTGCCGGTACAATACCGATGGCAATACAATCTTCGCTGCCTCAATACCAATGACATCGCCAGCGGTCTAGAACAGTACAACCTACCGCCGCTCTTTCTCTCCTACTTGCATCTTACCTACTGGCTGGGCCTCCCGTGCATTCAAAGTGACCTCTGGGTCGATATCCCAGGAGCTACGAATAACTCACTTGTGCTAAAGAATCCCTCTGTTGCCCATAGCGGGCTCTATCGCTTGATTGTCAACAATATTGGAGTGCCTGGTACTGTGACAAGTGCAGTCAAGCGCCTCATTGTCAGCCCGATCCCTCTCATCACCAGTCAGCCGTCGTCCATTGTCGCGAAAGCATGCGAACGCAAGGAGCTTCACATTGGGTTTTTGGACGGCTGCAACCATGGACGAACAGAATGGTACTTCAATAGCACATCGCTGAGAAATCAGACCAATAATAGTTTGATTTTCACCAACGGTCTGCCCACCGACTCTGGCACATATTTTGCGGTCGCCCGAAACTCCGTGGGCGGTTCAACCAGTGCTCCTGTTCGTGTCTCTTTTGATCCAAGACCAGTGATCCTGGTACCCCCTCAAGGCCTCCCCTCGGCCGCGGCTGATTGCGGAGAGAAACTGCTGCTTTCCGTAAAGGTAGAGCAGACTCAGTGTCTGCCCTCTCTCTATCAGTGGTACCATATTCGCAGGCAGGATCCGGCAAGAGCCGAGATGGTGCCGAATGAGACCAACAATACTATTCTGATCCCGCCAAACGCCCAGACGGATGGAAAATACTTTGTGCGCGTGTACAACAGCTACACGAACGTTGACAGTGCCATCGCCGATTTCCCAGTCAGTGCCGCCCCTCGGATTATCCGCGACCTTGATCCGGACCCCTTACTGCGGATTTTCAGCGGTGGGACTTTCACCAACACCATCGAAGTTCAAAGCTGCAGTGGCCTCACCTACCAATGGCGGAAAAATGGGAATCCCATCAGGTCTGATACGAACCACATCATCACTACCAATGAAATATCAAACCGGTTCAACTTCACCCTGACAGTTCGGAATGCGGTGACGAATGACTCCGGTTCATACGACGTGGCAGTGAGCAATATTCTCGCAGGTGTAACTAGCAAGTCTGCCATGATTGAAGTTCGAGCTTTACCGCCCAATGATTTGTTTCGAAATCGCACTAGGCTGAGTCACATTCTATTAAGGACTAACGAGATGTCATATTTTGTTGCAGAGGCGACAGGCTACAATTTCCTGGCAACTTCGGAGGATGGCGAGCCGGACCACGCGAAACAGCGCGCGACGAACTCCGTCTGGTGGACTTGGACATCGCCGTCAACCCCCACTATGGTGACCCTGGATGTCATCGGAGGCAACCCAGGGATTGATCCATTGCTCGCCGTCTACACAGGAGACAGGATCGACGGGCTGACCTCCGTCGATTACGACGATCAGAGTGCAGGTAACGACAATAGCCGCGTCACATTTGGTGCGGCACCCAACAAAACATTTCAAATCGCGGTGGACGGCCTTCCTGGTCGCCGACAGCAAGGCGATATCGGGCTTCGATTGGTTGCTCAAGAGATGATCTCGGAACCGATAATTCGGATCCAGCCATTCAGCCGGGCTGTAACCAATGGGCAGGACGTCACGCTTTCGGTTCGAGCAACGGGAAGTCCAGACATTCAATACCAGTGGTACTTTAATACCAAGACTATCCCCAATGCTATCAAAAGAGACTATCACCTCCCCACAATCACGACCAATAATGAGGGTGCGTATTTCGTCACTCTTGCGAATAGTTATGGAACCAATTCATCGTTTGTCGCGCAGGTGACATTTGGTTTGATTCTTGAGGGCCAGGTTTTCGATGCCACGAACACCAATGCGGTGCCCAACGCCGAAGTTTCCATCGGCCCCTTGGTGACCAATACGGACTATAAAGGTCACTTCACGCTCGTCGGAGTTCGTCCGGGAGAAGCAAGAGCCGATTTTGAAGCCGACCGGCGTGTCCTTCGACTCAAGCAGACCAACCACTTCTCCGATCTGTCGACACTGTCGAGGGCGATACTCCGGTGCAAGCATTCGGACTTCTTCGAGTATATCGACAAACAAATTAGCATCCAGCCCGGTGGGGTTGTCTCCAATCGAATCCCACTTGCGCCGAAACTGAATGGGGTGAGGTTCGTACTCACTTGGGGCCTTCATCCTCCCGATCTTGACGCCTATTTACACGTTCCCGGAGGACCGAGCTCGTACCGCCAAGTGTTCCACGGGCAAAAGGGTGCGATAAATGAGTTTCCATTTGCCAGACTGGAAGTTGACTCCAAGCATAGTTTCGGGCCAGAAACGACGACTGTCTTTCAGGTTCTACCGGGCGTCTATCAATACTTCGTAAAACAGTATTCTTCGGGCGATGGAACGCTCCCTCTCTCAGACGCGTCTGTCGCTGTCTATTTCCCGAACGGGCTTTATGGAGTTCGCCACGTCCCAGTGACTGGAGCAGGCGATGTGTGGTTTGTCGCTGAATATGACAAAATGGCTGGAAATGGTGTTGGATCCCTCCGGTGGATCGATCGGCTCCTCCAGGCCATTCCGGCGAATGGAGAAGTAAGTAACGGTAGCACCAGGGGCCGGTCAAGTCTCTTGGGGACTCACCTACAGGGAATCTCTGGATCACCTGAACCGGGATTCGCTGGTGCCATATACCATTGGACGTTTGGCGACAAAGAAACCAGCAATCTTCGGGAACCGGATCACCACTATCTTGCTCCAGGTGACTATCCAGTTAGCCTTACGATAATGCTCCCCGACGGAAAAGTTATTAGCGAGACCAAAGCCAATTACATCCATGTCTACAATGAGAAACCCATTGTTTCCATTTTAAGCCCTGTCAAAGGAACACTATTCCGAACTAACATGACCGTGCCTATAGAAGCGAGCGCAAAAGACCTTGATGGGACCGTCGCCTACGTGGATGTCTTCACTAAAGAGGGTGGAATCAAAACCAAGATAGGACACGCAGAAACGCCGCCTTACTTGATTGATTATCACCCGGACCAACGCGGAAAGCATCGCCTTATCGCCACGGCGACTGATGAATTTGGAGAAGAGGGGCATTCCGAAGAGGTTGAAATCGAGGTGCTCGATTTAGGCGGTGACATCTTGATCATCCGAAATGTTGAAGATCCGGAAATTGCGGGTCTTATCGAAAAACTTGCCGATCTTCGGATACCTGATGCGTCGGGCTTTGGACTCCCACCTGCCGTTCAAGTTCTGAAGCCAACGGGGTTGTATCCAAATCTGATCAATCGGTTCAAACTGATCATTTGGGATGACCTTGGTCAGCTTGATTCGGGAATCGACGATAGCCTAGTGGAATTGTTTGCGGGCGTACGGCAAGCTGGGATTCCTCTCTACTTTATCGGTGAACACCTAGCGGAGGCGGGTCAGCGCCTGTCGTCTGCTTTTTATACATGGCAGTCCCTCGTGCAATGTGGGCAGCCCACTGGAGTCTCCGACCCCGGGGTTGTTGAACTAAACACGGAGAACAACAATCGCCGACGATTATTTCAGCAGTCCGTTAGTGGTACCCCCATTTACTATGACCGTCCTGCGGAAGTGGCTCTCGCCTTTTCGACCAACTCGGATGTGGTGATCACGATTGCGGGAGGGCCAATAATGCTTGCCAATCCACCCTTTAGGGAGCCCGACTTCGGCGACGCCAGATCCGTGAGTCAGAATTGTCGTAACTATTCAGCACAATGCATCCCTGTGAGCGGTAGATGGGCGGAATAATTATATTTTATTCGGAAATGCTGGACACAGTGTTGACGGACTGCCACACTCGTCGACGTGTACAGGTATTGCGGGAAAGAGTGGTCGCAAGAGGACAT
>CAMDJH010000246.1 GCA_945900455.1 Akkermansia muciniphila | reverse complement strand
CGCCCGAATGCTGGAGCAGGAGGATATCTCAGCGGACGCCATTTTGAATGATCTCGTTACGCGCTATCTCCCACGCGGTAGTTCGGGGACGATTATCCTTTGGCGCAAAATTGATGGCGGCTTGGGTGAGCCTCGAGACCCGGACGGTGAACACCGCTTTTCCGCTCACATGGATTCAGCCAGAAAGCATTTGGAATTGGTTTTCCATCGCTTTCTCGCGCCCGCGATAGGCGGGAAAAAGATCGTCATCGACTTCAACGACGGGGTCATCGAGGCCTTTGACCCATTCGGTTCACCAGTACCAGCCCGGCAGGAGTTGACTACCGAGAAAATCCGCATCCAGGGGCAGACAATCACTGTTCAACCATACGTGCTTCCCCATCAAACCAAGGCCGCATCCATTTCTGATTATCAAAAGTTGGCTGGGGAAGAGGGGTATCTTCAAAATCAAGGTTTTTACGTATATCGCAACCAGCGGCTTATCATTAAGGCCACCTGGTTCCGGCTGATACCAAAGGATGAGTTGAACAAGCTCATACGCATCCGGGTGGATATTTCCAACTCCCTCGACCACCTCTGGCGAATTGACGTCAAGAAGTCTCAGGCAAGTCCGCCCGAGCCGGTCCGCCGGGAGTTCAAAAGGATCATCCAGAAAATCTCAGGTTCAGGCCGCATCGTTTTCACCAACCGCGCTACCAGACTCCGGAATCGTCAGGTGGTCCCGGTTTGGCGGCGGGAGATGGTTCAAGGCCGGGTCCGATATCTGATCAATGAAGAACATCCGATGGTTCAAGGCCTCATCAAGGACCTCACCGACACCAAGATTCAATGCCTCCGGGCTTGCTTCGTGCTTATCAACTCAACCTTTCCCTACGACATGTATTACGCGGACGCGGCGGATGATAAGACTGAGTTCGACGATGCCGGCCCGGATGAGAATACAGTGCGTCAGGTTGGCACGCAGCTTGTACGGGCGCTTCGATCCTGTGGATTCAATGGCGAAAAACTGCGCGAACAACTTCGCAGCACGGAATTTTTTGTTTGCTCTCCCTCATTGATCGAGGAACTGCTCAAAGTGGAAGGCGACCTAAATGATTGATTTAAATAAACTGATCGATTCCGTGGCTGTGATTTTGGATGACAAGCAGCCCCCGACCGAAAAGGCCTTGCACGAAATCGTCAAGGCCCAGGCGATGGTTCTCGCCATGTCATCAGGTGCTGGCATCAACCACGGACTCTCGGATGCGGATCTGGACAAGGTCGTCAAAACCATCGAGACCCGGTTTTCCATTCGCATGGAGTTGGGTTCCATGTTCGAGGCCGAAGATTTCAAGCCGTGGCTTGCCGCTCGCCAGGGGGACATCGACTGGTATTACTGGCAACGCTATCGCAAACTACTTTTGAAGAATTCTTTCCCCTCCGGCGTGGTAACCACGTTGGATCGGCTGACTGACAAGGTCTTGGATCACTTGGAGGATCCGGAAAAAGATGGGAATTGGGCTCGGAAGGGGCTTGTGGTGGGGCAAGTGCAGTCGGGTAAGACTGCCAACTATACCGGCCTGCTTTGCAAGGCGGCCGATGCTGGTTATCGCGTCATCATCGTTCTCACCGGCACGCTGAATTCTCTGCGAAACCAGACCCAGGAGCGGATCGATGCCGATTTTATCGGCTGGTGCACTCGTGATAAAAAGCCAATTGGCGCTTACGCGTTCGGTAGCGAACGGCGGCCGGTGTGCTTCACCACCAGCTTGGAGGATTTCAAGAAACAGACTGCGAATGCGATTGCCATGGATCTGGCTGCGCTTAATGAGCCTGTAGTTTTGATTATCAAGAAAAACACCAAAACCTTGGAAAACTTGACCGAGTGGCTGAAGGGAAACAACCGTCATAATCTCAAGCACTTTCCTATGCTGTTGATCGATGATGAGGCGGATTATGCCTCCATCAATACCAAGAAAGATGATCAAAGTCCGGCCGCCACGAATATGGCCATTCGCAATCTGCTGTCGTTATTCACCCGCACTTCCTTCGTGGGCTATACGGCCACTCCCTTTGCCAACATCTTCATCGACCCGGATTCGGAAGAGGAAATGGAAAATGGCGTGCTTTACAAGGATTTGTTCCCGCGTGATTTCATCTTGAGCTTGGATCCTCCTGACAACTATGTGGGACCACACCGACTGTTCACGGACGGAGCCGACTTGGATTGCGTTCGGGACATCGAGGACAACGAACAAGACCTGCCCATCAGGCATAAAATCGACTTTGTGCCCGCCGCCTTGCCGGGGACCCTGCAGCGCGCCATCTGTTGTTTCGTGATCGGCAAGGCCATCCGCCTCCTCCGGGGCCACAATGGCAAGTGCCACTCCATGATGGTGAACGTGAGCCGATTCACAAAGGTGCAAAACATCCTGGGTGGTTTGATTTTGGATTACCTGAAACAATTGAAGCAGAATATTGCCAATTACGCGGCACTCACTCCCGCCACTGCCCTTCAGAATAAGGGCCTGGCTTTCATCAAGGATGTTTTCGATCAGGAGTTTTCCTCGGCGGGTTTTGATTGGGCGGCGGTTCAGAAAACACTCAAGGAGTCGGCCGACCCGGTTGAGGTGCTGCTCATCAACTTCGGTTCGGCGGATACTTTGGATTATAGCACCAGGAATTATCCTAACGGGCGCAGCGTCATCGCCGTGGGTGGCTTGGGCCTGTCACGTGGGCTGACTCTCGAAGGTTTAATCACCAGCTATTATCTGCGCAACACCATCATGTATGACACCCTCATGCAGATGGGGCGGTGGTTTGGCTATCGGGATGATTACGCCGATGCATGTCGAATCTTCATGACTCCCGCAGCCGCTTCTTGGTATGCGCATATCGCTGAAGCAACTGAGGAATTGCGGAGAGACTTCAAATCAATGGAGCGGGCCAAGCTCACCCCGAAGGACTTCGGTCTGCGGGTTCGCAGTCATCCAACCGCCTTGATTGTGACCGCTCGGAACAAAATGAGGACTGGCAAACTGGTCCCCATGCAGATTGCCCTTGAAGGGCGCCTTGCCTCGACCAGCATTGTTTTTGGCGACAAGGACAGCCTTGAGCAGAACCGTCATGTCCTGTCGTTGGTGTGCGAGCAGTGTGAAACCGAGGTGACAGGAGAGGACATCAACATTGGGCATCTTTGGAAAGGCGTGGCTTCCAGCTTCATCATCTCCGCCATACGCAACTTTAGGAACCACCCGGAATGCATGCTCACCTACGCGGACCCTTTGGTGCAGTATATCGAATGGCTGGGCACCCAGAACCAGAAACACTTCGACGTGTTGTTGCGCTCCGCGAAGGACGGCGTAGGGAATTACTCGGTCGGGCCGCTGAACATCGCGCCGATTACCAGGACAGTGGAGCTGTCGCTCGATGGCAAAATCACCTTCATCAAGCGACGTGTCGGTTCCAAGGGTGACGAAAGTGCTGGCCTGACGGAGGAGCAGATAAAAAAGACGCGGAAAGCCTATCAAGGGAAGAATGTTCCGGATTGTGATTACCGGAAAGTCAGGGAGCGCCCGCTGTTTCTAATCTATTTTGTGGCCGTCAAAACAAAGGATGAAAAGCAGTTCGTGGAGGCTGTTCCAGCTTATGGAGTCAGTTTTCCCGGCGACCCTGGTTCCGGCCGGCGACCCGCCAAACTTGTCGAGTATGTTGTTACGACCAAGTGGTGGGAGCAAAACTACGGCTTTGCCGAGGAAGAACCGGAGGAGGAATGATGCATAATCCCTGGGCCGCCATCGAGAAACCATCGACCGACCTCAACGTTCGGCTGGTCGATGAAAATCATCCACTCAAACTGTATTGGGGGGTGGATGCGAAGAACCGGTATTCGTTTGCCTACGACGCCGCGACCGGTGCTTTGCCTCAGAAGCGGTCACTGCCAGCTTTGGCCGGGCTTGAAATTTATGTGGCTCAACAAGGCCAGCGTGGAAAAATGGTGCTGCTCCTCCAAAACAATTCGGATTGGGAGATTTTTCATGCACTCTGTTGGGATTTGGTTCGCGCCACGGTTTCCGTGAAGGATGAACTTGCAGCGTCAGCCATCATCCTTCGCCGTTTGCAGCGCTGGCAAGAATTACTGCGCAAGAACCGGCCGCAAATCCTGACTCCGGAGGAAATCAAGGGATTGATGGGGGAGTTGCTCTTCCTGCGACAACCACTGGCCACCGTGTTCGGTTTCGATGATGCCATTACAGCATGGCGTGGGCCCGAGGACGGCCCTCAGGACTTTGCCATCAAGGAGACCGCAATCGAGGTCAAGTGTCAGGCGGGTGGGTCGAAGCCGGTGGTGAGAATAAGCTCTGCCGAGCAGTTGTGTCCCCAGCTCCCCGAGGGTTATCTCGTGGTTTACACCCTTGCGCGCCAGTCAACCGACGAACCGGACGCCTTGACACTGAATTCCATGGTTGCTGAGATAAGGTCTGCATTGGCCGGTGCATCCGTTTCCAGTCGTGAACGTTTTGAAGACCTTCTTTACATGGCGGGGTTCATTGCGCGCGAGGAGTATGAGGATTACCGATTTTCAGTAGTTGCGGTGAAGTGCTACAAGCTCGACGACGGATTCCCGCGCATCATCAGTTCTGATTTGATTCCTGGAGTAGAGTCCGTTTCCTACTCGGTACGTTTGGAGAATTGTTCGGAATTTCAAGCCAGGCCGGTGTGGTGGCCAACTTAATTATGACAATCGAAGATTATTACAAAGAATATACCCAAGACCTGCATGCACAGGCGGGGGTTGACGCAAACTACATTCGCAGCACATTCGTGCAGAATATGTGCTCCCTAGTGGAGGCTGAAGGTGCCATTCCTGATTCTGCACAGACGGACTACAAGAGCACCACCAGAGGACTGGCGGTGGATGCATGGTCTTACGATGAGACATTTTCCAAACTGACCCTTTTTCTGGCTGACTTCCGCGATGGCGATGACCTCGAGACCCTAACCCAAGGCGAGGTGACCGATGGTTTCAAGCGGCTTGCACGCTTTGTTCAAGCCTGCCTCAAAACGGACTTTGCCAAATCCCTCGAAGAATCGGCGCCCGTCACCGGGCTCGCTTGGCTTGTCTCAGAAAAGCGCTCCAAGCTGAAGCAACTTTCTTTGGTGCTCTTGTCGAACGCCCGGCTGAGTGCCCGGGTTATCAAACTTCCGGAGGAGTCAATCGCCAGCATTAAGACTAGCTATGACATTTGGGACTTCGAGCGGATCTATCGCATCGAAACCTCCGGCCGCGAGAGGGAGGACATCGAGATCGATTTTTGCGAATACGCGAAAAAGGGGATACCCTGTCTTCCTGCCCACCTCGGCGAGAACTCCATGAAATCCTATCTCGTCGTCATGCCTGCCGGAATCATCGCCCAACTCTACGAAAAATACGGTGAACGCTTGCTCGAACAGAACGTGCGCACATTCCTACAATTTCGCGGAAACATCAACAAGGGCATGCGCAACACTCTCGTCAATGAGCCGCACATGTTTTTCTCCTATAACAATGGACTCTCTGCCACTGCTGAGGAGGTCCGGACCGGCGGCGACGACAACCGGCTGCTTTCCATTCGCAACCTGCAGATTGTCAACGGCGGCCAAACGACCGCCTCGATCTTTACCGCGCAGGCGAAAGAAGGGGGCGGGGCTGATCTTTCCCGCGTCTATGTCCAGGTCAAATTATCGGTCGTGGCCCCAGAGCGAGTGGATGAAATCGTCCCCCGCATCTCTGAGTATTCCAACACCCAGAACAAGGTCAGCGCAGCGGATTTCTTTTCTAATCATCCGTTTCACCGAAAGATTGAGGAGTTCTCCCGCCGGCTTTGGGCACGGTCGCCCGTGGGACAAGTGCAGCAGACCCACTGGTTTTACGAGCGGGCGCGCGGGCAGTTCGTCAATAAGCAGGCGGGGCTCACGCAGGCAAATAGGAAGAAGTTCCTGGTGCAGTACCCCAAGCAACAGATGTTCACCAAAACCGACCTCGCCAAGTTCGTCCGGACTTTCGAGGGACTGCCCCACGAGGTGAGTAAAGGTGCGCAAAAGAACTTCGGCGGCTTCGCCGGTAATTTGGGGAAACAATGGGACAAGAACGACGGCCATGATTTCACCGAACTGTGGTTCCAACACCTGATTGGCAAAGCCATCCTGTTCCGCGATCTGGATGCCCGCATCCTGCGGGCGTCTTGGTACGCAGGATACAAGGCAAACATCGTGACCTACACTCTTGCCAAGTTTACCGACATGTTGCAGCAACAGGGTCCACAGCTGGACTTTCACAAAATCTGGGGGCTGCAGGTCACACCTGAACCAATCGCCTACCAGTTGATGGAAATTGCTGAAGCCGTGAATGGACTCCTCAACAGTCCGCCGTCCAACGCCACATCCAACGTCAGCGAATGGGCCAAGGACGAAGCCTGCTGGAACATCGTCCGCAAGACCGACATGGAACTTCACCCGGCGATCCAAGATTACCTGATCGGTTACGAACAGAGCAGAGAGTTGGAGAAGGATGCTGGCCGAAATGACGTCATTCAAGAAGGCATCAAGACCCAAACCTACGTGCTCGAACAAGGGGCAGACCACTGGTGCAAGCTCCGCGATTGGAACGAAGAAAACCGCAAACTCACTTCAAAGGAGGCAAGCATACTTGAAATTGCATGCGCGCTGCCTCGCAAGATTCCGTCGGAGAAGCAGTCGCAGATCCTGATAGAGGCGGAAAACAGAGCGAAGCTCGAAGGGTTCTTTCCAGGCTGAGTTCTCTCGTAAACGATTTCGATGCCGATTCCAGTCATAGACATTTTTGCCGGCCCCGGAGGCTTGGGCGAGGGATTTTCTGGGATACGCGAAGGGAAGGAGACTCTTTTCAAAATACGCCTGTCCATCGAAATGGACCCCGTCGCTCACCAGACGCTTTTGCTTCGGTCGTTTTATCGCCAGTTTGATCCGGCCAATGTGCCCGCCTCCTACTACCAATACCTTCGCGGCGAAATCTCCCGGGACGAACTAGAGCAGAAGTTCAGACCCCAATTCGCCGCCGCTAGCGAAGAGGCGTGGCAGGCCACGCTTGGAGAAACCGACCCGGAAGTGGTAAGCGGAAGGATTTCCTCGGCCTTGGGACGCGACAAGGACAACTGGCTGCTCATTGGCGGCCCTCCCTGCCAGGCGTATTCGCTCGTGGGGCGCTCTCGAATCATCGGCAAGATAGGGCGAACTGCATACGAAAAGGATCATCGCCACTTTCTGTATCGGGAGTATCTCCGAATCATCGCCAAGCATCAGCCAGCGGTGTTTGTCATGGAGAATGTGAAGGGCCTCTTGTCCGCCAATGTAGGCGGTCAGGCCATGTTCCCGCTGATTCAAAAGGACCTTGAAGACCCCCTTCGCGCGTTTCCTGAATTGAGGGACCAGTCTCGCCGAAAGAATCTCCACTACACGCTATACTCCGTAGTTGTGAAGCGGGATTTGACGGGAGGCCTTGACCCTTCCGACTTCATCGTCCGCTCTGAGGAATACGGCATCCCGCAAGCGAGACACCGAATCATCATCCTCGGCATCCGGGGCGACGCCACAACCGAGCCGGCCAAGCTGGCCGCCAAACCAAGGGTAAGCGTGAAGGAAGTCATCGGAGATCTGCCCCAGTTGCGCAGCCGCCTCTCGACTGAAGATGATGCCGAAAGCTGGGCCGATGCCGTGGAGGCGATTTCTGAAATCCGCCTCCCAGCCAGTTCCGCACAGAAGGGTGCTCTTGGTGCCGGCATCGTGCGCTACCTCGCACGACTCAAATCAAACCTGCCACGGGGAGGCCGATTCATTTCGTGCAAACCCGGCCCCGCGCAGCTTTCATCGTGGTTCGTTGACCCTCGCCTTGGCGGTGTGTGCAACCACGAGACGCGCGGCCATATCGCGGAAGACCTGCGACGTTACTTTTTTGCGGCCGTGTTTGCCGCAACCAGCGATTCACCCCGCTCTCCATTGCTCCAGGAGTTTCCCCCGGAACTGCTCCCGGATCACAAGAATGTTGGGGAGGCGCTGAAAACCACGAAATTCAACGACAGGTTCCGGGTTCAGGTCGCGTCACGCCCGTCCACGACGGTGGTTTCCCACATCTCCAAGGACGGCCATTACTATATCCACTACGACCCCGCTCAGTGTCGTAGCCTCACCGTTCGGGAAGCTGCACGCCTGCAAACTTTCCCAGACAATTATTTTTTCGAGGGGCCGCGCACGCAGCAGTATCATCAGGTAGGCAACGCCGTTCCGCCGTTGCTGGCCCGAAAAATTGCCAAAATTGTTCGGAATCTCTTTCCGTGAATTCATCCTGGCAAAGCCCAATTCGCCTGGTAGCCTGGACGCCATGAAAGCCGCCATCTACATCCCTCCGTCCTGCCGGGCGGCGGAAAAACATTTGAGCTTTGCCTTCAAAAAAAGCCTTCAGACTTTGACAAAGGAGGAATTTGTTCGCGGCTGGTGCGCGCTTTCCTTCCTGTATCCGGGACTTCACCCAGATGGCTTTGCCGCGCGGGGCAGCGGCTGGCCGAAACAATTCAAACCATTCGCGGCGGAGGCATGGCGCCGCTTCGAGGATGGCGAGCTGACGGACAACGAGCTTTACTGCTATCAGGCGTGCAAGGCCCGCATTGGCATGGAGCGGGCGGAGATTATGCGGACAACGCCTTGGTGGTTAAGCGATCATTTTGCCGCCTGATTTATGAGCCTCAGCTACTACTACACTCTCACGGCCCCCGCGACGACAAGCGCGGAGGAACTGACCGAATTCTTGAAGCGAGTGGAGAAGGAAGCGCAGCGAATGGGCTTTCAGCCCACGCTCGTTCTCAACGCGACGTTCGACACGGCGGAGCGGCGGCGGTTCGCACGTCGGCTCACAACCGGATTCCCCATCGAGGACGAGCGTTTGAAGGGCGTGGCGTTGCCGGCGGATGAGGCGGTGTGGGAACACAACCCGCATGACGGTAGCTGCCACCTGCTGCCGGCGCGCGGCGTGGTGTTGGTGGTCACGGATCAACATGCTTGCGAAACGGCCTTGGGATTCTTTCAATACGCGGAGACGGTGAAAGACATCCACGGGCGCACCCTGGCTGAAACGGGACTGGCAGGCCGCTGGCATTGCAGCC
>CAMDJH010000245.1 GCA_945900455.1 Akkermansia muciniphila | reverse complement strand
AAAGTCGCGCCCTTGCATTCTGCTCGGCAGCACCATTGGCCGCGGAGCGTTTCAGAAATCGAAATCAGAGTCCCGGGAAAAATGAAGAATTCTTCCGTTCAACAATCGCTGACTCGAAAACCACCGTTTCCGTGAGATGCACCCATATCCCCAGTACGCCTGCCGAAGTTGTTCAAGCGGGTCAGAAAATCGCCAATCGCGGTCCATCACGATTGCGACCATCAACGCCATCGGGATCACTTGGCCTCCCCCTGGATCAACGCCGGGTGGCCCGTCCGGCGCTGATGGGCGCGGACGGCCCTCGATCGGGATCCTCGGGAATTCGTATCGAATTATTGAGGTGAGCGTGGTTCCCTCAGGGGGATGAACATCACAAACCTGAATCCGGACTCGGATATTGGAGCCACTTCCTGGTGGGTGGAATTCGAAGGACACCGCTTGCTGCTCGATGCTGGAACGCACCCGAAACGGGAAGGGAGGGCCAGTCTGCCGCGCTATGATCTCGTGGACGGACAGGAGTTGGACGCTCTTGTCCTGACCCACTGCCACCATGACCATGTGGGATCGTTGCCGGTTGCTCTGCACCATTTCCCGCGAGCCCACGTGCTGATGACCGAGTTGAGCTATCACCTGGTGGAGCGGGTCTTGCACAATTCTGTGAACGTGATGCAGCGTCAACGAGATGAGTTGGGGATCCGCGAATACCCGTTGTACACCCATCAGGAGGTCGATGATTTTGCGGCGGTGTTTCAGGGGTTTCAATACAGCCGGGAGATTGAGTGGGCGCAATTCCCGCGCCGTCGGGCTGGTTCCCGGCTGCCGACCCTCGAATTCTTGGACGCGGGGCATGCCCTTGGATCGGCAGGGGTCATGGTTCGAGGGGAACGGCAGACTCTATTCTTCACGGGGGATGTTTGTTTTCATGACCAGACATTGCTGCGTCGCGCTGATTTTGGGGACGTTCGGGCCGATGTCTTGGTGATGGAAACGACCCGCGGTAATAAGGCGACACCCGTGGGCTTCAGCCGGGAGGCGGAGATCGAGCGGTTGGCAACCAATCTCGAAAAGGTACTGGCGGGACGGGGCAGTGTGCTGATACCCGCCTTCGCCTTGGGGCGCACGCAGGAGATCTTGGCGATGCTGGCACTCCTGATGAAGGCCGGTCGGCTGAAACCGCAACCGGTTTACATCGGTGGACTCGGGCGCGTCTTCACTGAAATCTACGACCTCGAATCCCACCGCATGAACCGGAACCATACAAATCTTAAGCTGACCCACGCCCTGAATCTTCAAGTCTTGTCAGGCAATGATTCCCAGGGTGTCCGGCTCAGTCCGGGCCGAATTTTTGTGCTTACTTCGGGTATGATGGTGGAAAAAACGGCGGCACATGACCTCGCGCTACGATTGTTTGCCGACGAAAAACACGCGATCTTTTTTGTGGGCTACACCGATCCCAGTACTCCCGGTGGACGGCTCAGGGCGTCGCAGCGTGGTGAAAAATTCCTCTTCAGTGGGTCCTCGGGTGAGGTGGTGCGGAATTGTGCGATCCACGAGTTCGATCTCACGGCCCATGCGTTTCGTGAAGATCTGCTTGAATTTGTGGGTCAGGTGCGTCCCCGAACCGTGGTGCTCGGTCACGGTGACGCTCCCGCCCGGGCATGGTTTGCCTCGGCAATTCGACAAAAGTTTCCCAAAATCAAAGTTTTTCAGCCGGGGCCGGGGGAAAAGGTGGTAGCCGACTGACCGTCAGCCAACCATCGCTAAGAATTTGCGCGCGGAGTCCGCCGCGTCCCTTGAGCCATTGCTCGGCGCCAGGGCCAATTGCCTGATCCATCCAATAGCAGGGCCTGCATTCCTCGGTGCCCCAGAACCGAACGCCCTGGATTTCAAATTCCCGATTCACGAGCGAATTCAGGTCTGCGGTCTCCAACAAGACGTTCCGGCGGGTCGCCGCGAAGGAAACCGCCGGCCATCTTCCATCTGCCTTCAATGCATCGAGCACGCCCGAGGCGAAGAAAGTTATCTGACGGACCGTGTTGCCCGGGTGGTCATAAAACCGGTCACCACGAATTCCTCTTCCCGCAATACATTCGCAAGCGGAAACGAGATCGACGGGATGCTGACCTGGGGAGCAACCATGATACCCGACAAAATTGTGAGCCGATGACCGGCTGAGGGCGAGCACGAGCACAATGTTCGATAGCTGCGAAATCGGCTGTGAGCAATCCCTGTTGACCATGGGCGGAGTTTCGAAAGTCAATGAATTCAGGGTCAATCAGAGGCTTTTTGAACGTCGTGGAGGCTGCGAAGTCAGAGAAAGGTGATGCTTTCAGCTCCTAGCCAACAATCACTTGTGAGGAAATCTGTTTGACATGCCTTGTCCCCGTCCATAAAACGCTGGAGCAATCTACTCCAATGCCCTTGATGGGCTGCCTTTCCAAGAGTGTGAATCGTCAATTTGCCATGAAAAAGTTCATTCAAGCCGCCGGGTTGCTGACCGCTGCGGGTGCTGCATCCTTCTGCCACGCCTCATCGCTATCCGCTGGCGATCCGTCTCGCCCTTGGTCGGTTTCGGCCGCAATCAAGGGTTTTTACGACGACAACATGTACGCGGCGCCCAAGGGGCCGAACAAGGTCGATAGCTTCGGCTTCGATATTGGTCCGTCCATCAATTTGAACCTGCCGATGGATCAGACGGTTCTGACCCTAGGTTATCAGTTTAACGCCCGTTGGTTTGAGGCCCGCGACACGGATGAGTGGGATCTTTACCACGCCTTCACCGCTCGGTTGAGCCATACCTTCAGTCCACGATTCAAGTTGGATTTGGACGAATCGTTCACGATTGCCCAGGAACCGGAGCAATTCGGAAACGTGGGTGGCGCCTCGGTGCCGTTCCGCTCGAGCGGAAATAACATGATCAATCGTGCCGGGGCCGATTTCACGGCGGTCCTCACTCGAACCCTGAGCACCGTCATCAGCTACCATAACAATCTGTACGATTACACCAACGACAAGGTTCCATACGGCCCCGTGTTTCCGGATGGCTCCCAGGCGACGGTCCCTTCCTACGGACCGCTCCTTGATCGTATCGAACACGAGATGGGAGGGGATCTGCGGTACGAGTTTAGCCCCACCACTATCGGCCGCGTCGGTTACCAGTATGGAATCTATGACTACGACAAGCGAGATATGTCCGATCATACTTCGCATTACGTTTATCTCGGAGCGGATCACAACTTCAGTGCTCAGTTGCAGGGCAGTATCCGGGGTGGCGTAGAATTCTCAGATTACGACAATGCACTGGACCATTCGTCGGATACTTCTCCCCGCGCGGAAGCCAGCCTCAATTACACCTATCGAGCGGATAGCACTCTAAATGTCGGGGCGTTCCATCGACGGGCAGCGACCGATGTCATCTTTTCCGGACCGAGCGCGGTGACCGATGCGCAGGCTACGGCGGGTTACTTGGGCGTGCGCCATGCGATTACCCCGAAGCTGAAGGGTAACCTAACGGCTATGTATCAGTATTCCTCGTATCAGTACGCCGGAAACAGCGTCTCCGATAACGAGGGTTACTTCGGCATTGGCGTTGGTTTGCAGTACGACTTCACCCGTTGGTTTTCCGCTGAAGCCAATTACTATTTTGATGATCGCAATTCGACCATTAACAATCGGGCGTTTTCTGGATTTGCCGATTCCTACGATTATTCCCGTAATCGAGTTTTCGTCGGCGTTCGGTTCCGTTACTAAGTCGCTGTTGGTCTGATTTTTCCGGACTGGAGGCTGGGAAATTTTTCTAGCCTCCTTTCTTTTTATCGCATGGAAATTCCTCAAAAGTCGGCAATCACGCAGGAGAGTAAGCTCCACTTCCTCGATTATTGGCGAATCATTCGCATTCGGAAGACGATCATTCTTTCCGTTTTTCTGCTGATTCTGCTTACCGCCATCGCGGTGACGTTCTATCTGCCGAAGGCCTACGCGGGCATTGCGCGGATGAAAGTTGAGAAGGATACGCCCGACATCTCATTGCTCGGAGGGGCTGGGCTGCAGCAGCAGTACGACCCGTATTGGCTTCTCACCGAGTTTGAAGTGATTCGGTCGCCGAAGATTCTTGAACCGGTGATTGAGATCATGAAGCTCAATGAGGACTACGCTCGCCGATTCAAGTCCGAGAATCCTTTTACGATTTCGGACACTTTCCCCCTCCTGTCGCGTGATGTGGAAGTAAATCAGTACCGCAATACGAGCGTCCTCGAAGTGAAGGCGTTTCATCCTTCAGCCGAGATGTCCGCGCAGATTGCAAATGCCATTGTCCGCGAGTATCAGGAATACCGCAGCGAGTCGCGCAATTCCCGGTCACGCCGCGGCCTCTCGGCACTGACCAATGAGTTGGCACAATTGAAAATCGAAGTTTTCAACGCTCGGGCTCATGTCGACAAACTCGGCAAGGAATTGAAAGTTTCCGATATCATCCGGGACTCCGCATCGGTCCAGACCCTGGACGCCACCCGGATGACCCATCTGGAGCAACTCAAGACGGAAGCAGAAGCCAGTCTTGCTGCCAACCAAGAGATGCTTGCCCAGATGGCGACCAAGACCGGTGACGCCTTGGTGGATTTCCTGGCGGCATCGTCGGCCACGGCGGAATTAACCAGTCTCATTGGAAAACGTAACGACGGTCGCCAGGCGGTTTCCATTCTCCTCGCGGACCACGGAGAAAATCACCCTTCGGTCAAGCGGATCTTGGACGGACTCAGGACGGTCGAGATTCAGATCAACGCCCAGGTCACGGCAATCATTGAAGCACGCAAGACGCTTGTGGCCAAAGACCGCGCCACCGCGGATAAAATTTCTTCCAGCCTGGTTGAGGCGATTGACAAGAGTGCCTCCGAAAATGCGCGCATTGGTCCGTACATCACCGCCAAGCGGGATCTGGAAAGTAAGGAGGTCCTGTTTCGGGCATTGACGGGCAAGAAATGGCAGGAACAGTTGGATTCCCAGATTTCCAAATCATCCTCAGTCGAGGTGATCGCCGAGGCGAAGCCCGCTAAGCGTGCGGTGAAGCCCAATACCGCGCTGAACATTGCGTTGGGAACCTTGATCGGACTGCTGGTCGGGGTTGGTCTTGCCTTCTTCATCGAATATCTCGATACGTCCGTTAAGACAATTGACGACGTGGAGCAGGCTCTGCAAGCCCCAGTGCTGGGGGTTATCCCGCAGAATGTTGGAACCCTCCTGAACGAAGGAGCGGACAGTCCCCATGCCGAGGCCTATCGGGTGCTACGTACGAACGTTCTGTTTTCACGGAAGGATCCCAACTTGCGGACCATGACCGTCGTCAGTGGTGGCGCGGGTGAAGGCAAGTCCACAACGATCTTCAACTTGGCGACAATTTTCGCTCAACAGGGCAGCCGTGTTCTGGTTGTTGACTCGGACCTTCGCCGGCCCAGCCTTCACAAGATCATGAACGTGTCCAATACGATTGGACTTACGAATTATCTTTTGAACCAGAACAAGCTGGAGGAGGTGGTGCAGACGACTAAGTTGGCCTCTTTGGATTTCCTGCCTTCTGGAAAACTTCCCAGCAGCTCAATGGGCATCCTGAACTCTGTTCGGATGAAGGAATTTATTCAGGAAGTGAAGAGTCGGTATGACTTCGTCTTTTTTGATTCCCCTCCAATCATGGGTGTCAGTGACGCCTCAGTTTTGGCGAGTGAGGTCGATATGGCCATCCTGGTCGTTCAATATCGGAAGTACCCGCAGCAAATGACATTGCGAGCCAAGCAAATGGTGGAAAAAGTCGGCGGTCGCCTGCTTGGAGTCGTCTTGAATAACATTAATATTTCTCAAGACAGTTACTACTATTATTACAGCGGCTACTACTACGACTACTATTCGAAGAACGATGACAGCAAGCCGTCCAACGAGAAGAAGGGCGGATCCGGCAAGGGAGCTGATCCGGCCAAGCCCGCGCTTGATCTCAAGCAAAAGTTTTGAACGTTGAACGCGTTGAACGAAGTGGCGTCCCAATTTTGAACGAAGTGGCGGCTCAATTGACTCTTTTTCTGACGATGTCACGTATTCTTATCCGTTTTCCGCTCTGGCGGTCGATCTCCACCAGGGTTCTCTTCTTCCCTGGGGTTCTCCTGCTGCTTTTCGGCTTTACGACCCATGCTGCCAATCTGACCGCCGCGGAGTCGACCGGGAGCACGGCCGAGAAGAAGAAACCAGCCGTTCCGGAGGGGAAGGCTGCCGGCGGTGGGAAACCCATTCCGCAGGCCGATGCTTCCGTAAGGAACTCAGGATCTGTGTTCGGGGCTGCCGGTAGCATGGATGTGCTTCGGATGGGAGATTCCGTATCCGTCATCTATTCGGATATCCCGTCACCTCCGGCTGCCTCCACCCAACAGATTCGAGAGGACGGGAAGATTACCCTCCACCTAAACTACACAGTCGTCGCTGCCGGTAAGACCCGAGGCGATCTGGAGCGCGAGATTCGGGACCTTTATGTCAACCGAGAGAAGGTTTACCGCGATATAACCATCGCTATTCAGACTGCGACGAGGTTTGTGTCCGTGGGCGGCGAAGTGCGCACGCCGGGTGCCTTGCCTCACAACGGCGATCTGACCGTTCTTAAGGTTATCAATGCGGCGGGTGGTTTCACTGATTTTGCCAAGAAGACGAGCGTCGTGGTTACTCGGGCATCCGATAAATCTCAGATTACCGTTAATTGTAACCGGGCTCAGAAGGATCCGTCGAAAGACCTTGCGGTATTCCCGGGCGACGTCATCTTCGTGAAGAAGAGTATCTGGTAATGGTAGAGCTCCGGATACTGTCAGGCCGACGGTCTTCGGAAGTTATTTCACTCACGGCCCTCCCTTTTCGTATTGGTCGGGCAACGGGTGCCGACCTTGCCCTTAAGGAGCCTGGAGTATGGGAAAGACATTGCCGGATCGAAGCGGACGAACCTTTGGGATTTCGCATCGTTGCCGAGGGTGATGCGATTGTTTCGTTCGACGGTAAGCCCACCCACCAGCGCCGGCTTCGTAATGGGGAGTCGTTTGAGTGCGGTAGCATTCGAATCCGCTTCCTGGTTACTGCGGCGGATCGGCGCCCGGGTCAGCTCGGTGCCGTCCTTACGTGGAGCCTGCTTGCCGCCGTCTTAGTGATTGAGTTAGGACTGCTTTGGTGGTTTCGATAAAGCGTCCTCTGTCACCGGGGATTGAGATGTCGGGTGCATGGGCGCACGAAACAGAGAGATCAGCAACGAATGTCGCGCGATATGATAACTTCAGTGGACTCAAAACCCTCCGACTGTATTGCCAAGAAAACCGTTCGAGCCGTCTTTGTCGCATTGGCGATGTCAGCCGGCTGCAGTTCACTCCCGGACGACGGAACCTCTGCGCTAAATGGCCTTCGCCCGACGGAGTTAAAGCAGGGATGGGAGTTGCTGTTTGACGGCTCAACCATGAACGGATGGCGTGGTTTCGGAAAGCCGGAGGCTCCCTCCCAGGGTTGGGTGGTTGAGGGAGGATGGCTTAAGCACCGGGCGGGCGGTGGGGGTGGCGACTTGATCACTCGCAAGGTCTTTACGGACTTCGATCTCAGTTTCGAATGGCTAATTGCCCCCGGTGGGAACAGCGGAGTAAAGTACTTCATCGACGAACGCCGCGGATCGCCCACTGGCCACGAGTACCAGTTGATTGATGACCGAGCCCATCCGGATGCTGCCCACGGTCCGAAGCGGCAGACCGCAGCTTTGTACGATGCCCTCGGTCCGGTAAAGTATGGGCCAGCGCTCCCCGGGGTTGTTCACCAATCTCGGATCAGGGTTTCCGGCCGAAATGTTGAGCATTGGTTGGATGGCAATCGTGTTCTGAGTTACGAACTGGCAAGTCCCCTGCTGATGGCTGCAAAGGCGCAGAGCAAGTTTCGGGACGTTTTCGGCTGGGGAACCAAATTTCCGACTCCCATCCTCCTCCAGGATCACGGGGATGAGATCTGGTTCCGAAACCTGAAAATTTATACGTTGTAGGCGAGCGTCGGCGCGGCCGTTTGGTGGAGCGTGCGGTCAGCGTTCCCCCACCGCGAGCAACGTCTCAAAGTGTGGAGGCTGATCTTCGCGCGCCACGACGCTGATTTCGATCTTCCGGAATCCGGCGACTTCCAGCCATCGGTGCAGGTCGCCTTCTTCAAAACCGAGGAATTGATCGCCGTAAAGTTCGCGTGCTTGTTCGAACCGATGCTTCACCAGATCCAGGATCAGCAACTGCCCCCCGGGCTTCAGTATCCGTTTCGCGCCGACGATCGCCTGTGCTGGATCCTTTGCGTGATGCAGCGCCTGGCTTAGGATCACTAGGTCCACCGAGGACGACTCCACCGGCGGGTCTTCGAGGTCGCCTTGCCGGAATTCCAGATTCTTGAGTCCATTCTGACGGGCCTTGCGGGCTCCATAGGCGACCATTTTTTCAGAGTTATCCACTGCGATGACCTTGCGGCAGCGGCGAGCGAGAAGTTCTGCCAGCAATCCTTCACCCGACCCGAGATCGGCCACAACCAGCGGGGGCAGGATGCGGAGCAGCAGCTGGCCGAATGCCTGCCACGATCTTCCCGGTCCATAGCTGCGGTCGAAACGGCCCGCCACCTGATTGAAATAAACGGTGGCAATTTCGTTCCGCCGGGCCAGAACGCGCTTCAGGTTCAATTGGTCGGCCTCGCTCTCGGGTAGTTCCTGCGCACCGCGGACGCCCAATTGGATGAACGCATGCGCGGTGGCGTCGGCGGTGGAATTCAATCGATAGAAGGCCCGCTTGCCATCACGGCGCGACGTTAATAGCCCGGTTTCTGTCAGAAGTCCCAGATGAGTGGAGATGCGCGATTGCCCAAGACGAGTGATTTCCTGGATTTCATTGACGGACAATTCATCCCGCTGCAGCAGGGCTACGATACGGAGTCGGGTCGGGTCGGCGAGAGCCCGGAGCGATTTCAGGGTTTCGGACACGCCGGCTACTCAACACGAGAGCGGGGCTTCGGCGCAACTCTTCGAGTAATGTCTTCGAGCACGCGGGCACACCGACCCCTTTGGAATTGAAGTTGCCTTTTGAGGTATTTCCCTCAAGCCTCGCAGACCGAAAGCGCTATGGACGATTCACCGCACACTCCGAGTTCAGACCGG
>CAMDJH010000244.1 GCA_945900455.1 Akkermansia muciniphila | reverse complement strand
GTTAGCGCTCAAAGCCGCCGGGTCAGGCAAAGAAGATCCAGGAAGAAGGAAGAAGAGATCTGTTGAAATGTTTGAAGAAAATCCATCAAGAAAACTGTGCGGTTTTCAGACCGGTCGTTTTGCACGGTTTAGGTCCCGGCCTCCGCACTGCTTCGACCGGATGCGGAAAAAGCGGCTCCTTCGGAGAAGGAATAGTCCGGAGTTGAGGAGCGAATCACCGTCGTGTGGAATAAAACCGCCCCTCAACGGGGCCCCTGGCGCTACGCAGCTGACCGCGACCTGCTAGTCGGGGACCGGTCAGCAGCGGCGCTACGCCCATTGGCGACCGGTTTTATTCCACACGACTGGACAAAGGACGGGCTCTCCTGCGGAAAAGATCGGAGGGGAGCTTGACTGGCGAAATGGAGAGGAGTAGTTGACGAACCCAAGCGTCGCTTCGCTCCGAGAAACTGTCCGAATCAAATCGGAATCGGTGTCCGGTTTGATCGGAATGCGCAGGTGTGCACTTTCTTCCATCAATGCCGCCCGGGGTCGAAACCACCATGTTGTCGTTCGCATCGAGCAAGAACACCGTAGCTCGTCCAATCGGCGTACAGAACGAGAGCGACTCCACGACACCGGAAATGTTCATCCCAGCGGTCAATTCGAGAATTAGTTGGACGAGCTCGCGGAGCGGTCGTCCATCGTCGGATCAGCAATGGTGAGCAGAGGAGAGCCTTCAACTGGAGCAACTCAAGCAAGAGGCCAACCCGGTCATACGTTTCAGTCTCACGGCGCTGAGTAGGCGAGAGTTTGCCTTTTTGGGCGAGCTAGCCGAGGCGGACCCTACGGGCTGTGTCGGTCTCGGGAAGCTTCGCTTTGAGGAGAACAAGCGCTGCCTCTTTGGGCGGATCTCCGCTTCTTGAGGCAAACGCGCGAGCAAGGAGGGCTACTTCGGAGTTTTCCAGGTACACTTTGGTCGCCATCGTTTTTGAGTACACCGCTATCCCGGTTCCTGGCAGCGGCCACCCAAATCGCTGGTTTCCTTCGTTCCATCGCGCGGCCTGATGGGCTTGTCCGCGCTCTGTTTTTTCTTCACTCCACTCCATCAAAAGGCCTCAGAAATCCTGCACTATTTCTGCACTGCTTTTACCGTTAACGATAATATATGCCAAAAAATGGTGCGCACGGCAGGACTTGAACCTGCACGCCTTACGGCACTACCACCTCAAAGTAGCGCGTCTGCCAATTCCGCCACGTGCGCGTGGCCGCGGTTTACCGCGGATTTCCGGACGGGTGCCGGATAAATGGTCGGGGCGGTGAGATTCGAACTCACGACCTCTTGTACCCGAAACAAGCGCGCTACCAGGCTACGCTACGCCCCGACCGAAGAGCGGCGAGAAAGTGGGCATTGCTCGCTCCAGTTGCAAAGGTTTTTTCCAGGAATTAATGCGAGACCTCCGCCGTCAACACTCGCTGAGATCGGGAAAGGGTCCCCTTTATGGATGTCGGAGACGGTGGACTTTCGCGCCGGTCGATGGCAGTCCTTGGTTGCGGGCGCTCCACGACAGAGTAGCTTCCCGGTATGGCAAGTGACGCTTCTCTCGCACTAAAAACGGGCGATAAAGCCCCCGATTTTTCCGCAACGGCTACCGACGGTTCGACCGTTCGCCTGTCCGACCTAAAGGGGCGGCACGTAATCCTTTATTTCTACCCAAGGGACGATACTCCCGGTTGCACAAAGGAGGCGTGCGGATTCCGCGATGCCTGGGTACAATTTGAAAAAAAGGGAGCCATCGTCCTCGGAGTGAGCGCCGATTCCGTGAAATCACACGGCAAATTCGCCAAAAAATTCAACCTGCCATTCCCTCTGCTGGCCGATGAAGATCGAAAAATTATCCAAGCGTATGGAGTCTGGGGTCTCAAGAAATTCATGGGCCGCGAGTACGAGGGGATTCTTCGGGTGACATTTCATATCGGTCCGGACGGACGGATTGCTCATGTGTGGCCCAAAGTGAAACCGGAGGAGCACGCGGGGGAAGTGCTCGCGGTGTTGTGATTCGGTCGAGGGGGGGTAGTGGTCAGTGGTCAGTGGGGGTAGGAGAGTGAGAACTCCTGCGGTTTGACACTCTGCTGGAGTCCCTCTATTTCTGAGACGCCAGTTTCGTACATAAAACTCAATTCAATACCCTATGCCTATTAAGATTGGAACCTCAGCTCCCGATTTTCACCTCAAGCAAAAGACGGCCGCGGGAGTGGTCGACGTGAAACTAAGTGACAATTTCGGGAAGAAGAACACCGTCGTGCTGTTTTTCCCTCTCGCGTTTACGGGAGTTTGCACCCAGGAAATGTGCGATATCACGGCCGGATTGGGCCAGTATTCCGCTTTGAACGCCGACGTGATCGGGATTAGCGTGGATAGTCCCTTTGCCCAGGAGGCCTGGGCAAATCAACACAAGATCGGCATTCGTCTCGCCAGTGACTTGAACAAGACGACCACGAAGGCCTACGACGTCGTGTTTCCGATGTTGGCGGGGGTGGGTGACACCTCGGCTCGGGCGGCGTTCGTGATCGATCGCAAAGGTGTGGTTCAGTACGCGGAGCAGACGGCAACGCCGAAGGATTTGCCGAATTTCGCGGCCGTCCAGGCCGTGCTCGAAAAGCTCAAGTAGCCGACCGAGTTGATTTCGGAATTCAGTTTCGAGAGCGGCTTTACGGCCGCTCTTTTTTTGTGTCCCGGTCCAGGTTGCCGTTCGCGGTGTGGATGATAGCCTGCGACCATGGCGTTTGATTCTTTCGGCGGTTTTGTACGTTCACTGGAGGAATCCGGGGAATTGCAGCGGGTGACGGATCCGGTGGCCACGGAACTCGAAATCACGGAACTGGCGGATCGGGAGATGAAGTCGGCGGGAGGCGGCAAGGCCTTGCTCATTGAGCGTCCTCAGGTCCACGGCAGGTCGTCGCCGTTTCCGGTCGCAATCAACACGATGGGTTCGTGGAAGCGGATGGCGGCGGCCCTCGGACGTTCCACTGTGGATGAGGCGGCTGCAGAGCTAGGATCGCTGATGAAGGCGAAGCCGCCCACGAATTTTCGGGAGGCGGCAGGTCTCTTAAGAACCGCTTTTGAGCTGCGGCATGCACGGCCCAAGACGGTGAAGGACGGACCGTGCAAGGATGTGGTGCAGCGCTTTGATTCGATTCCCGAAAGCTCGCGAGTGACGGTCTGGCCGGCGGCTCCGGACTGGAAGAACCCGGCGTCGTATCCGACACACCATCCAACCCTGGGCGAATTGCCGGTGTTGAAGTGCTGGCCCCTTGATGGCGGGCGATTTCTGACGTTGCCGTGCGTGGTGACCCGGGATCCGGACACGGGCGATCGAAACCTGGGGATGTACCGGGTGCAGATTTATGATGAACGGACGGTCGGACTGCACTGGCAGTTACAAAAGGTTGCCGCTCGGCACGGGCGACGTTATTACGAGACAGGGACTCGCATGCCAGTGGCGATTTTTCTGGGAGGCGATCCGGTGTTTCCGTTCTGCGCGACCGCACCGTTGCCGGATGGGCTCGATGAGTTCCTACTCGCCGGCTGGTTGCGTCGGCGGTCCGTGGAGATGGTGCGATGCGAGACTAACGACCTGGAGGTGCCGGCGGCGGCCGATTTCGTTATCGAAGGGTATGTGGATCCGTTGGAACCCTTGCGAGGCGAGGGGCCCTTTGGCGATCACACGGGATACTACACGTTGCCGGACCGGTACCCGGTGATGCACGTGACGGCGATTACGCATCGTCGCGACGCCGTCTATCCAGCCACGATCGTGGGGCGTCCACCGATGGAGGATTTTTACATCGGTGCGGCCTCGGTGAAATTGTTCCTGCCAGTTTTCCGGATGAACTTCCCCGAGATCATCGACATTGCGTTGCCCGCGGAAGGCGTCTTTCACAATTTGGTGTTTGTGAGCATCCGCAAGACCTACCCGATGCAGGCGTACAAGATCATGCACGGTCTGTGGGGCATGGGGCAGATGATGTTCACCAAGTACATTATAGTGGTCGACGATGACGTGGATGTGCACGACACGCGGGAGGTGCTGTTTCGTTGGTGTGCGAATACGGATCCGCAACGGGACGGTTTGTGCACGCGCGGCCCGGCGGATGTATTGGACCACGCGACGCCCGAGGTAGGGATGGGATCCAAGATGGGTTTTGACGCGACACGGAAGCTCGCGGGGGAGGGGTACCATCGGGAATGGCCTCCATTGATCACGATGGACCCGGCGGTGCGTGTTCGGGTGGGTGCGTGGGTGCGTGGCGGCATTATGAATTCCTAAAACCGGTTTGGCCGGTGATTCCAAAATGATTGGGGACGAATTGACGTTACGAACGTCGCGGCATAGCCTCAATCATCTCCGTGCCGTACTAGCTTTCGAGAAAGCGGGCTTTCAAATCGACCGCCAGAGCAAACATGTCTTCTTGTTCAAATCGTCCTCGTCCGTCCCGCTCGTTCTTCGTCCTCGAATGGCGAAATGGAGTCGATTCATGGCGAGAGCCAGAAGCGCACCGCCTGTCTTCCGTTGGATCGCTCTAGATGACTGCTGAGTGAATTCGCAGAAAAACCTCCACGATTGGTCGTCTTGCTTCGGGCCAACGGCCTGTGATTCCTCAGCCCAGCCCAACGGGCTGGGTCATGGGGCGTTAAGAGATTCATGCGCCCCAAACGGGGCGCGATGGATGCGCGCACCGTGGAGTGGGGTTATCGCGGCCCTTCAGGCCGCGTGATCTGTCATCAATAAGGTACCCAGGCCGATGGCCTGGGCTGAGGAATGACGGCCCTTTGGGCCTACCGTGCATTCGCGATCTACTTGTAAGCAGTGTGGATCGACCCAACTCGATAGGAAAGCCCCCACGGAAGCGGTGCGGAAGGATGGATGGAGAGACGCTATCTATCTTTGCGTAAGTGTGTGCACCAAATATGCTAACAAAGCTCAGCAATTCGAACAAAACGGGCATTTTCCAAGATGCACGTACATACGCAAAGACGATACCGAACTTAACCGTCTGCGCCGTGATCCCTGGAACCTGCTCGCATTGTGTCGGTTCATGGGGAGCGAAGTTTTCCAAAGAATGGACATGAATTGGGACCATGAACCCGGGAGCGCCGGCATCTTGCCGGCGAATCTGCGTTCTTTCTCCAGGCTCGCCGGCAAGATGCCGGCGCTCCCAGCGAGTCGGTTCATGGGCAGCAAAACAGCGTTCCGAGGTTGTCGCGTGGTTGCTTCCATGGTAAGTCAAAGACGATCTCACATGAATTGCCGATGGATAATTTGCCTGGTGCTCCTCGCAGGCGGGCTGCCGCTCGAAGCAGCGACGGATGCCGTGCGAGCAGCGAAGCCGTTGCGGCAACCGCATTGGGCATTCGTGAAGCCGGTGCGGCCGGTGATTCCACCGTTGCCAACGAATGCGATCGTTAATTCGGTCAACCCGATTGACGGGTTCATTCGAGCGCGCCTCGCGAAGGAGGGAATCCCGGCGTCGCCGGAGGCGGATCGGATTACGTTGATCCGCCGGGTCAGTTTGGATTTGACGGGTCTTCCGCCGTCACCTGGAGACGTTCGAGCCTTTCTATCCGATTTGAGGCCTGATGCCTGGGAGCGGGTTGTGGACCGGTTGCTGGCGTCACCGCATTTCGGCGAGCGGCAAGCCCGGATTTGGCTGGATTTGGCCCGCTACGCCGATTCCAACGGCTATAGCATCGATTCACCGCGCAGTGTCTGGCCTTACCGCGACTGGGTGATTCGTGCGTTCAATGCCGACATGCCATTCGATCAGTTCACGGTGTGGCAATTGGCGGGGGATCTGGTTGCGTCGAGTGCAGCGCTGGGTACCGATGAGGCCCGCGACGCGTTGATTGCGTCGGGATTTCATCGTAACACCCAGGTGAATCACGAAGGTGGAGTGGACGTGGAACAATTCCGAGTGGAGAGCGTGGTCGATCGAGTGAACACCACGGCGACCGTCTGGCTTGGGCTAACGGTGGGATGTGCGCAATGTCACGATCACAAGTTCGATCCTATTTCGCAGCGCGAATACTATCGATTGCTTGCGTTTTTCAACTCGTGTGAAAATGACGGGCACGGAAACGCCAGCTTGACGGCGGAACAGATCTTGGAGCTGGGAACACCCGAGGAGATTGCCCGTCGGAATGAGCACCGTGCCGAAGTGAGCCGACGAGACAAGGCGCTGGCCGAATGGGCGGCGACAGAGCTCTTGGGGCGGTTTCCGGGCTGGGAGGCCGGATTGACTGAGCAATCTCGGGGTGGCTTCTCCCGACTCTTGAGGGATGTTCTGGCGATTCCGCCGGCGAATCGTGCGAAAGATCAGTCGAATTTGGTCTGGGGAACATTTCGCGATCAGGATGCAGAGTGGAAAGTGCGTCGAGCCGAGCTCGACCAATTCAAGCGTCAGGAACCGTTGATTCCATCGACACTGGTGATGAAAGAGCGGGCCGAGCCGCGGGAGACGCGGGTGCTGATAAAAGGTGATTTCACTCGGCCTTCGGAGGTGGTGACGGCGGGGACGCCGGCCGTGTTGGCGCCTCTGGCAACGCCTGGGCGGACTCGACGGGATCTGGCGACGTGGCTGGTATCGGTGGAGAACCCGTTGACGGGGCGGGTGGTGGCGAACCGTTTGTGGCAACAGATATTTGGGAAGGGGCTAGTGGAAACCGAGAATGATTTTGGAACTCAGGGAACGTCGCCATCGCATCGAGAACTCCTCGATTGGTTGGCCTGTGAATTGGTCGAACCCTCTGCGGCAGCGGGGGCGTGGTCGCTGAAACGCATGATTCGCCTTCTGGTGACGAGCGCAACGTACCGGCAAAGTTCTCAGGCGCGTAACGAGTTGGCGGAGCGAGATCCGAGGAACCTGCTGCTCGCGCGGCAGAGTCGGGTACGCTTGGATGCGGAACTCATTCGGGATGTCGCGCTGGTGGCGAGCGGGCAATTTGATTCAAGGATCGGGGGGGCGCCGGTCTATCCGCCCCAACCGGCCGGCCTGGGCGCGTTCACGCAGAATGACCGGCCGTGGAAACCCAGCGAGGGTGGCGACCGCTTTCGCCGCGGGATTTATACCGCTCTGCAACGAAGTTCCCTGCATCCCGCGCTCGTCGTGTTTGATGCTCCAGACGCCAACACTTCCTGCACGCGCCGGATCCGTTCCAACACGCCATTGCAGAGTTTGACTCAACTGAATGACGCGGCCTTTTTCGAACTTGCCCGCGCGTTGGGCCATCGGCTACCGGGGGCCGCGAGCAAGGATGAGACGCGTATTGAAATGGTCTCCCGGGCCTGCCTTGGGCGCCTTCCGGCCGCCGCGGAACGTCAACGACTCTCCGAACTTGTGCGACTGGGTCGGGCGGATGGCCAGAGTGAGGGGGATGTATGGACGGATGTTGTTCGGGTCTTTTTCAATCTCGATGAAACCATTACCCGTGAGTAACGAATCCGTGTTGAGCGGCACGCGCCGTCATTTTTTTGGGCGTTGTGGGATGGGGTTGGGCGGCATGGCCCTGGCGTCGCTGGCTGGGCACGGCATAGCGGGTGAGGCCGGGTCCCCGTATGCCCCACGATCGGCACCCGTGCGTCCCCGCGTGAAGCGAGTGATTTATCTGTTCATGGCGGGAGGGCCCAGCCAGTTGGAGTTGTGGGATCATAAACCGAAGTTGACGGCGCTCAGTGGGCAGGCGATTCCAGATTCATTCTTGGAGGGCAAGCGGTTTGCATTCATGGACACGTCCTTCAAAAACCGATCGACGCTGTTGGGGTCGCGACGTTCCTTTAGGCAGCATGGTCAAGCGGGGGTTTGGTGCTCGGATTTGTTGCCGCACACTTCGGGAATGATGGACGATCTCGCGGTGGTCAAGTCGTGTGCGACCAATCTCTTTAATCACGCGCCGGCCAAATTGTTCATGAACACCGGATCTGGCCAATTCGGAAGGCCGAGCATGGGGTCATGGGTTACGTATGGGCTCGGATCGGAGTCGCGGGATCTGCCGGCCTTCGTCGTGTTGCAGAGCGGGCCCCGCGGTCCGCGCGGCGGGCCGGCGAACTGGGCGAGCGGTTTCCTGCCAACGACTTTTCAGGGAGTGCCCCTTCGCGGATCTGGAGACCCGATCCTCAATCTCTCGAATCCGGAAGGGATCACCGATGTGCGTCAGCGGCGCGCTTTGGATGCGATCCGCGATTTGAATCTGCAGCGGGCGGTCGTGACGGGTGATCCGGAGATTCACACGCGGATCGCGAGCTACGAGATGGCGTGCCGGATGCAGACCAGTGCGCCAGAACTGATGGACCTGGCGGGAGAGAGTCCGGCGACGTTGAAGCTTTACGGGTGCGATCCCGCGAAGCCGTCGTTTGCGCGAAACTGCCTGCTGGCGCGTCGACTGATCGAACGGGATGTTCGATTTGTGCAGTTGTATCATGCGGATTGGGACAGTCACGGCGGGCCGGGGCAGACCATCGATGAAGACTTGGAGAAAGTGGCGCGCGAGGTGGATCAGGCGTGTGCGGCGTTGGTGAAAGATCTCAAGGCCCGCGGATTGCTGGATGATACGTTGGTGATCTGGGGGGGTGAGTTTGGACGGACTCCAATGGGGGAGATTCGGGAGAAGACCGGAAGGAACCACCATATTGATGCGTTTACGATGTGGTTTGCCGGCGGCGGAATTCGGCCGGGAATCGAATTGGGACGTACGGATGAGCTCGGGTTTAATGCGATCGAAGATCGGGCACCCGTGCATGATGTACACGCTACGATTTTGCATTTGCTGGGATTCGATCACGAACGGCTCACGTTTCGATTTCAGGGTCGAGACTTTCGGTTGACGGACGTGGAAGGGACGGTGTTACACAAGTTAGTGGCGTGAGGAGACAGGCAATCGAAGCTCGGCACCTAGTTGAGTTTCGTCACGTCGCTTGGACGTGGATTGCTTTCCAAGGCTGCCGGGCGCGTGAGGATTCGCCCTATCACTTCTTCCGCCTGACAACCGCTGCGGACTGGGTTACTACTCAGTCCTCGGGATACACTACACTTGGCATGAATTGTGCTAACTTGTCGGCATGGTAAAAATCGATGGCCGCACTCTGGATCATAGAGCTTTGGAACAACTTCGCATCCTTGCTGTCAAACGGGTCGTGGAAGGAGGGGAGCG
>CAMDJH010000243.1 GCA_945900455.1 Akkermansia muciniphila | reverse complement strand
AGGCCCTTGGGAGCGACGACTCAGTCGATCCAAAACCCGCTTTTCGATCCAACGTCCACATATCTTGATGGCCCCAAGCACGCCCACGACGCTATACCGGCACTCGCGCTATGTCCAGGGGCTTCTTTTTCGGGGAAGGGTGAGGGCAGGAACCCCATTCATCCACAACTCACCCGAACCAGCGAAGTGCCTTCACGCTCATTGAGCTCCTGGTCGTAATCGCAATCATCGCCATTCTGGCGGGCATGCTCCTGCCCTCCCTTTCCGCGGCAAAGTCCAAAGCTCAAATCATCATTTGTTTGAACAATAACAAGCAATTGAGCCTCGCATGGAACATGTTTGCAACGGACAATAACGATACTCTGACCGGGAATCTGGATGGAGGGAATGTCAGTGATCTGTCCAATTCCAACTCAACGTGGTGCCTCGGCTGGTTGGACTACAGCGGTGATGCCGCCAACACCAACAAGGATCTGTTGATGAATGCCCAGCTTGGTAAATATGCCGGATCTCCTGGAATCTATAAGTGTCCCGCCGACCGTTCCCGTTCCAAAGGCAAGACCGGACTTCCCAGGGTGCGGTCCGTCTCGATGAACGGATATCTGGGTGAACGCGCAAGCCCCTTCACTCCCGGCTACCGCCAATTCAAACGGTCGGGCGACATCAGCAATCCATCCGGAGCATGGGTTTTTGTCGAGGAACGCGAGGATAGCATCAACGATGGCTGGTTTATCGTCGACATGGGTTCGTACGACCCCCAGAAGCCCGACGGCCACAAGATCGTCAGTTATCCCGCCAGTTACCACGTTAAGGCGTGTAACTTTAGCTTTGCCGACGGGCACGGGGAAAACCGGAAATGGACCGATCCCCGAACCTCGCCGCCGCTGGAATCGGGAGTGTACCTCAAGCTCGGCCAAGACAGCCCCAACAATAAGGATGTCGACTGGATCCAGCAGCGGACGTCCCACCGGGAGAGCGGTGCCACACGACTTTGGTAGGTGGATTTCCGATTCCAGACTTCCCTTCTTGAAGAGTGGTTCGCTGGAAGGCGGGCCACTTTTTTGTTATGGTAGCCGGCATCGGCACGAATCGACGCCGGCATCACCCGTGAGATCCAACACGGTGCCATCCAGCCATGTTTCGCATCAAATATCGTCGGCACCTCGCAGCCATCTTCGCCGGAGCGCTCGCAATCGTCCTCGGCATCCGCGCGTACGTGTCGACCTTAGGCCCCGTCTTGCCGGTGCCCGTTCCCGCTGATTTCGCCCAACTCGACTCGTTGCTGAAGTCGCATCTTATGGCGTGCATTCGCCCTTTGCGCGACTCGCCGCGAGATTCACATCTCCGGGAGGAATTAGCTCTCGCCTACGCTGCCAACGGATTCTGGTCCGAAGCACAACTGTTGTTCGATCAACTATCCATCCTCGACCCGCAGGACCCTCTTCCACTCCTCTACTCCGGCGTCGCCAGGGAGGAACTGCACGACCCCGCCGCGTCGCTGGTGCTCTACCGTCGTGTCACGGAAATGTTTCCGCAGTTTGCGCCGGGGTGGTCGCGCCTCGGCACTGCCGCCCTCGAAGCGGACTCTTTCGACGTCGCACAATCTGCCTTCGCACGATTGACGAGCCTGGCTCCTCAAGAATGGCGCGGGCCGGCAGGCGCCGGGGAGTTGGAGTTGCGCCGAGGCAAACCCGGGGAAGCAATCCCTCTCCTCGAGCGCGCCGTGCAACTCAATCCCGATTCCAGAACGGCTCATCATCTCCTCGGGCGATCCTACCTGTCGATGGGTCGAACCAATGAAGCCTCCCTCCAGCTCGCGCTGGGCCGCAACGTCGAGGGACACCCGATGCCCGACGCCTGGACCGATCGCGCACTGGCACATATCAAGTCAAGGGCCGACGTTCTCCGATTGGCCAAGGATGCCCTCGACGAAGGAGACCCTGCCACCGCCGCCCGCTACTATGAGGAAATTCGGGTGCATCACCCAAACGAACCGGAGCTGCTCAATCAGCTGGCCATCGCCTACAACCGGTTGAACCAGCCCGCCAAGGCGATCGATCTCGTCGAGCGTGTGCTGAAGACCGATCCGCGGCACGTGGCTGCTCAGATTACCGCCGCCTATGCCAATTCCACTCTCGGCCGCTACACGGAGGCTCTCGCTCACGCCGATGCCGCCGTCCAGATCACCCCCGATCTCGCCCTGGCTCACCTCGCTCGCGCCAACGCCTTCCTCGGACTAAACCGTGATCTCGAGGCGGTCGCCGCCCTCGAATCGGCCCATCGTGCTGATCCCGGCAATGCCCAGCTCCTGGTCGAATTGGGAACCATTCTCTGGAGAAACCTTGACCGCCCTGACGCTGCCCTGGAGCGCCTTGAATCCGCTCGAAAACTGGATCCGGCACTGGCGCCCATCTATCCAAGGATCACGGCGCTCTATTTGCAATTGGGCCGAACCGCCGACGCCCTCGCAACGGTCGAGATCTGGAAACTCGTTCGCCCCAAAGATCCGGAAATTCCCGCCGCACTCGCCCGGATTCAGAGTTCACGCGGCACCCAATTCCCTCACTCCATCCCCTCGCCATGAGATCAACCCCGGGGAATTGTTTCCGTCTCATCAGCACTCTGCTCGGCCTAGCTTTGGGCAGCGGGTGCCGCCCACCCCCTCCCTCCCCATCCGCCGATCCAATGCCCACCAACACAGGGGTTCCGATTCCTCAATCAATCGGCCCGGCGTGGTTTCAGGAGTCGGCGAAATCCTCGGGAATTCAGTTCCAACATGCGTCCGGCCATCAGTCACGCCATTGGATGCCCGAAATGGAGTCGGGAGGCGTGGGACTGCTCGACTACGACGGGGATGGCTGGCTCGACATTTTTTTCGTCAGCGGCGGCTCCCTCAATCCTGGACCGACGCCGGGGAGCGGCAACCGGCTTTATCGCAACCTTCACAACGGCCGATTCGAGGATGTCACCCACACATCCGGAATAACCAGCGGCTCAGACTACGGTATGGGTTGCGCCTGCGCCGACTTTGACGGCGACGGCTGGGTCGATCTCTATGTCACCAACCTCCGCACCAATCGACTTTGGAAGAACAATGGCAACGGAACGTTTACCGATGTCACGGAAAAGGCCGGCGTGACCTGCCCATCCTGGAGCACGAGCGCCGCTTTTTTTGACGCGAACGGGGACGGCCTCCTTGATCTCGTCGTCGTCAACTATATCAAGTGGACTCCGGAGACCGAACTTGCGTGCTTTTCCCGCGGCGGTCGCCCCGACTACTGCTCACCCTTGAATTATCAGGCGCCCGCCCTGACCACCCTCTACCGAAATCGTGGCGACGGCACGTTCGAAGATGTGACGAAATCGGCCGGTTTGGAGCAAGCCTATGGGAATGGGCTTGGCGTGGCGGTCGGTGATTTCAATCAGGATGGCCGCCTGGACTTCTTCGTGGCAAATGATGCGATGCCGAACCAACTTTGGCTGAATCAGGGAAACTTCCGATTCATCGACGAAGGGCTGTTGCGGGGTTGTGCGCTCAATTCCCACGGAACGGCCCGTGCGGGGATGGGCGTCGTCACCGTGGACCTGCTTGACCGAGGGTGGATGGATCTTTTCGTGACGCACCTGGTCGGTGAAGGCAACGGGCTTTTCATCAATACGAACGGCTACTTTATAGACACTCGATCGACACGGGGACCGATGACCGGGAGCTTGCCCTCCACGGGGTTTGGGGTCGCGTTTGCCGACTTCGATCACGACGGTATTCAGGACCTTTACGTCGCCAATGGCCGAGTGAAATACGGTGATCAATCGATTCTCCCGGAGGATCCCTACGCCGAGCCAAACTCGTTGTTGCGCGGTCTCGGCGGAGGCGAATTCGAGAGGGTAAATCCAGAGGGGGGCACCACCAACCCATTGGTGGCAACCAGCCGCGGATTGGCGATTGGCGATCTGGACAATGACGGCGATCTGGATGTTGTGGTGGTAAACCGAGACAGTTCCCCTTATCTGCTCCGCAATGAAGTGCCCAAACGGGGTCGGGCGATTCAATTCCGGGTGGTGGATCCACAGAATCACCTAGTGCCAAACGCCCGCCTCTGTGTGGAGGCAGCGGGTCGTCGACAATTTCGGCAGGCGTCTCCCAACGAGGGGTATTGTTCAAGTCAGGATCCCAGGGTGCACGTCGGGTTGGGGGTTGCAAACGGGGTGGATCGAGTGACGGTACGCTGGCCTTCTGGAAGCGAGGAAATATTCGGGCCGTACCCAGCCGGAGGCGTCGTCACTCTGCAGCAGGGATCCGGCAAGCCGGCAAGCGGCGTGTTCCAATACAAGTAATCCCGCCCGCGTCGCGCCCAATAGACGAATCAGGAAAGCATCCTCCGGCGGGCCAGCCAACTGTTCACCTGATCCATCAGCACCGCGACGATCACCACGGCCCCGACAATGATCTGCGAGTAGTTTTGATCAATCCCAAGGATGATGATGCCGCTCGAAATCATCTGGATGATCAACGCCCCCATCAACGCCCCAAGCGCCGTGCCTTTGCCACCGCTCAAGCTCGCTCCCCCTACAACCGCGGCAGCGATCACGTTCAGTTCATACCCCTGCCCATCCCCGGATGTCGCCGATCCATAATACCCAAGCGACAGCCAAGCCGCCAGACCCGCCGTGAGTCCGGACACCAAGAAGACCTTCAGTTTGACGCCTCCGACCTCTATGCCACTGAACCGACTGGCTAGTTCATTGCCTCCCACGGCATAGATCCGCCGCCCAAACACCCTCCGCGACAACACCACGCCGCCGGTCGCCGCGACGACCACCATTAGAACCAGCGGCACCAGAGAAACACCCCCCACCGCCAGCGGGGGTAACCCGAGGGACTGAAATCCAGGAATCCGACCGTCGGCGAGCACTGCACGAAAGGATGCCGGAAACGCCCCCACACTCTGTCCGCGAGTCGCGATAAACGCCACGCCCCGATAAATAGCCATGGTCCCCAGAGTGATGATGAACGGATGAACTCGGAGAGCCACAATCATCAGACCGTTCAATAGCCCGCACAAAAGGCCGGTTCCGAAACAGAGAAGAGTCCCCAGAATTGCTCCCGCCACACCGTGGGCCGATCGAGAACCGTCCGGACCAAACAGATGCAATACGAGAGCCGACAAAACCGCAGCAAGCGCGTAAATGGATCCAACGGAGAGGTCAATTTGCCCGGCGATGATGACGAACGTCATGCCGACCGCCATGATCGCAATGAAACTCGTGTCCTTCGCCAGCTGAGTCAGGTTTTGCGCGTTTAGAAACTTGTTTCGTTCCTCGAATACGGGCGTCTTATTTCCGTCCGCATCCGTGGCAACCACCCGCCGACGTTCTCCGTCCGGACCGGTCTCAAAGCGGGGCAGACGGACCGAACCGCCCATCCACGTAAGCAAACTGGCAAGAACCAAGATCACCATTAACAACCCGCCTTCCGTAAATCGACGCGGGCGCGGGCGATCGGAGGATTTCCCGGATGGAGTCGATGCATTGGACATGATGGATGGCAAGAAATCCGAACCGGGGATATGCAACGAGCGAAGAGCGAAGTCCATGACGAAAAGGGCGATTCCAATTCCGATTCGGGCAATTCTCCCTCATTATTCGGACATGGTTCGACTCGTCCTTTTCGACATTGATGGCACATTAATCCGCACCGGCGGAGCGGGCACAAAATCCTTTGGCCGGATGGCGGACGTTCTTTTCCAAAAGCCGGAAGGGATGGCTCGAATTGATTTTCATGGCCGCACTGACACATCCATCGTGCGGGAATTCTTCCGCAATGAAGGCATACCTGATCGGCACTGGAACATCCACCATTGCTTTGACGCCTACGTTTTTCTGCTCGATCACCGGCTTTCCATGCAGGCGGGTGAAGTTCTACCGGGGGTTCGCCAGTTTATTGCCAACCTCCGGGTTTTACCAGAGCCCCCGCTCGTCGCCTTATTGACAGGTAACATCCGCCTGGGAGCCGAGATCAAACTTCGGGCCCATGATCTTTGGGACGAATTCACCACCGGGGCGTTTGGTGACGACCACGAAAGCAGGAATCAGTTGGCGCGAATCGCGTGGGACCGCGGGACGCAAATTCTCGGCGAACGACCTGACCCGAATGAAATCCTGGTCATCGGGGACACGCCTCTAGACATCGCCTGCGGAGGGAGCATCCAGGCCCGGACCCTTGCGGTGGCAACCGGCGGTTTTTCCGTCGCCGAATTGAACTCGCATGCCCCAACCTGGGCGGTGCCGGATTTGACCCAAATATCTGCGACGGAGGTGTGCGCTTGAGCCAGACGGATTGTGTTCTCCGATTGGATCCACACCGCACCGGCCTGGAGCTCACGGGTGGGTGGCGATGTCGGCGGGGAATTCCTCCCTCGGAGACCTTGCATCTTTGCCAGTCCTGGCAACACTGGGCCGACACTGCACTCTATGAGTATGAGTACGATTAACGTTGCGATTATCGGCTGCGGCGGCATCTCCCTGCAGAATCATCTTCCCGGCCTCGCCCTCTGCCGCGACACCCGAGTCACCGCGGTATGCGATTCGAATCCGACCACGCTTGAAGCCGCCCGCCAAAAGACCGGGGCAACCATTACCTCGACCCGCTACGAAGACATCGTGACTCGCGATGACATTCAAGCGGTCATCATCGCAACACCCAACCTGCTCCATCCGCCCATCGCGTTGGCCGCGATCCGCCACGGGAAACATGTCCTGTGCGAGAAACCGCTCGCACTGAATGTGGGAGATGCCCGAGAAATGGCCACTGCCGCCGATCACGCCGGTGTTCGGCACATGACCGCATTTACCTACCGATTTGTGCCCGCGATGCGCTACCTCGGACACCTGATCCGTCAGGGGGAGCTCGGCCAACCGTACCACTACCGCTCCTGTCGTCTCCAAGATTGGGGGACTCGCAACGTGGGATGGCGGCAGATCAAGCAACTCGCCGGGACGGGTGAACTCGGAGACATGCTGAGCCATCGGATCGATTTTGCGCAGCATCTGATCGGCCCAATGAAACGGATCGTGGCTAACGTCAAAAACCTAACCCCCCTCCGAGACGGTCAGCCCAATGACACGGACGATTGGGTTGCGATACTGGCGGAGTTTATCGACGGAGCAACCGGTGTTTTGGAAAGCTCGAAACTCGCGAGTGGTCGCAACGAAAGTTGGCGTAGCCTCGACTACGTGGAACTGAATGGAAGCCAAGCCAGCTTTGAGTTCACCACCGGCAAATGGAATGAGCTTCAATACGGCAAACTGGGGGGTCCTGGAATGAAACCCCTCCCCGTTCCGCGCGAATTCTGGACATGGCCCGGTTCACCCCGCGACCCAGGCGCCGGAGATCCCATGATCAGCTTCCGCTATGATCAGGCCTTCGAATTCATCGATGCCATCCGGAATGGACGCCCGTGTGTTCCCAGCTTCCACGATGGCGCGCGGACTCAGGCGGTCATGGACGCCGCCGTCCGATCCGCGGACACCCGAGCCTGGGTCGACCTTTGATTCACCACGAACCTCACACTCCACCCACGCCATGAAACGTAATGCAGTCATCACCGGTGCCGGCAGTGGCGTCGGTCGCGCCACCGCCCTCCAACTCGTCGTAGACGGTTGGAATGTCGCCCTGATCGGGCGCCGCAGTGAAGCCCTCGCGGAAACGATCACCCTCGCAGGAGTCCGACGGAATCAGTTGCGGGCGTATCCATGCGACATTGGTGACGCCGCCGCCGTGGCGCGAATTGGCCTCGAAATACTATCCCAACTGGGTGAGGTCGAAGTCCTGGTCAATGCAGCCGGTACGAATGTGCCCATCCGGGCTCTCGAAGTGCTATCCCTTGATGACTATCACAGCATGATGAACTCCAATCTGAACGGGGCCTACTACTGCACCCAAGCATTCCTGCCAGGAATGCGAACCCGTGGTTCGGGAACTATCGTGAATGTGGTGTCAGAGGCTGGAAAACAAGCTTCCCCGAAGGCCGGGCCCGCCTACGTCATGTCGAAGTTCGGCATGGCTGGCTTGACGCAAAGCATCAACGCGGAAGAACGCAGCCGGGGAATCCGAGCCTGCGCCATTTTTCCCGGTGACATCGATACCCCCCTGCTGGACAAGCGACCCGTCGTCCCCGATGCGACCGCTCGGTCCCGCATGATGATGCCGGAGGATATCGCCGAGTGTGTCGTTCACTGCATTCGACTTCCATCCCGAATCATCGTGGAAGAAATGATCGTACGCCCGCCGTAAAGGGAAGAAGGGAAGGATTGATGCCCAATCACTGACTACTGATCACTGATCACTGATTACTGACACTTGCCGCCACGCCCCTGGTACCCGTGCGCTGCCTCAATGCCGTCGCAAAATTAAGCGGTGGTCGACTCGTCGGGTCTGGCCGTACTCCAACCCGGGCAAGTCCGTCGCCGTCGGAGATTCCGTCTGTTTCAATATCGAGCGAGCCAACTTTTGGAGACCGCTCCAGCGCTCCCATTCCAAAGCAGGAGCGTTGGCAATCTGCCGGAGCAGACTGCGCCATTCGATGATCACTCGATCGATGTCGCCGTCACCAAGAAATTGAGTAGTGAACCGGTGTTTGCTGGCCGGATCTTCGTGAACGCTCCGAACCACGACCTCCGCCCCGCTGCCGTACTTCAAGGGAATTCCATTCTCTAAATAGCCCGCGATGTTCTGATTGCCATAGCGCTGATGGCATACGACCGAAATGCGGCCAGCCCACCGATCCTCTTCGCGACAAAACCGGAATCCAGCATCAAGATTCGCTAGATCATAAATCAGATCCTCCAACGGGTAACGCCCCTCCTCCAACGCTGCCGCAATCGCTAATCCGTCGCCGGCAGCGAAAAAACTGACCACGCGGCCACGCGAGGTTGGCACACCCCCCGCATCCACGAGCAACAACCTCCGCCATAGCAGCGCCGTCCCCGGGTGCATCTCACGGAAAGGGTGGTTTTCTCGAGTGACAGTAAGATGAGATAAAAAATGCGCGGAGATTGCGAAGAGATTGTGGTCAGCCAGAAGGCTGGACGGAGAACTGCGCGTGTGGGAATAACTGCTGCCAGTAGCCGTTTCGCCAGTAGGTCTCCAACGCCAGCAAGGGCTCATCGCCCTCCCGGGTCCAGAACTGGCCGCAGCGT
>CAMDJH010000242.1 GCA_945900455.1 Akkermansia muciniphila | reverse complement strand
TCGTCCGGACTGGAGCTGCCGCCAGGAGTCGAGATGGTGTTGGAGATCGTTCAGATCGCTGGATGAGAAGGTCGGCGATTTCATTGCTGCCGCTCATCCTGCCCCGCACCTCACCAGTCACGCACGCACACTTGCCGAAGCAACACGTTGATATCTCTCTCTCCTTCTGCGTGAACTGATATGGCTCGGCGACATTGCGAGGATTGAATTCGTTGCGGGGGAAGCCGAAGGCGTAATTGGCGGTCTCGCTCACGAGCTCGCCGGCGGCGTCGGTCAGCACGGAACTGCTTCCCAGGTGGTCCTGATGGTAGTAGCGCACCCGCAAGGCGCTCTCTGGCACCGTCAGCGTTGCTGGAGCGTCAGGGCGGGCCATAAATCCTTCACCTGCCGCCAACCTTGCAGGAAAATCGGACAAGCTTGACAGGTTCGTGCCGTGGCGCACGAGCCACGTCTGGCTTGGTCCGTCAAACTTCCATAGCGGAACATCCGCCCTCACCCCGGCCATCTTCCCGAGGAGAGGGAGTGCCTCCAGTCCCGCTCCCGGTTGGAAACTTGGGCCGGTCGGCGCAATGGCATTTATCGGCGGCTTGTAGGTGCCGGTCACGGTCGCCGTCGCGTTGGTGCCGGCGCGCAGCCAGAGTACTGTCCCGGCGTCGAGGGTTTCGTTTGTCGTGACGGAAAGCCAAGTCAGCGTGGGTTGATCCCAGCGAAAGGCTGAAGGCTGGAGGCTGAAGGCTGAAGCCAACTGCGAAAGGGCGTTCGGAGCGGTGACGGCCAGCGAGACGAGATTCCAGCCGGGCCAGAGGCGGAGGCGTTGAACGCGCTGGTTGGTGGTAAGCGAGCCAGTGACGCGCGCGACGCGGGTGTTGCCATTCCACACGTATTTCACCGGAGCATCGTGCTCACGGACTTCGAAGTATTTATCCGGGTAAAGCACAGTTTCCACCTCACTTGGGCTTTTTCCCCCAGCGGAGAGGGAGTTCTTTTTCCAGACGCGCTTCAGGATACGGCGGTCGGTATAGTCGTAGGTGTAGTGTGCCACCATGTTGGTGTCCTCGACTTGGATGAGGCGGTCTTTGAAGTCCCAGGTGTTGGTCAGGCCGTCTATCACGGTCATGTTGCCGTTGGCGTCGTAGGGGAAAATCCGTGGTTGCGGGTTGTTGGTTGCGAGTTGCGAGACGGAAGTCAGAGCGTGCGGGCCGGGCTGATCGCTCGCAGCGCGACCGATCCTACCTGATTTACCAGCCGCACCGCCGTATGACATGTTGCCGAGTTCGGTGACACTCGAGCCTTTCTCGTAATGCGCGATGTCGGAATGTTGCGCGAGCATGTTGCCGATGCGGTCGTAGCGATAGGTGATGAAGCCGTTGTTGGCGTCGGCCACACCGGGAAGCGCGAAGGAGTACCGAGCGCCCTTGATGCGGTAAAGGTCGTCGTATTGAAAGATCTGGGTGTTACGGCGCTTGTCCCCGCCGGGCACCGCCCCGCCAGGCCGCTGGTCGCGGATGGCCTTAATGTTCGAGACGCCGTCGAATTCGTAGGCAAGAGCGAGGAGCGGAGAGCTGAGAGCGGGGAGTCGAGCGACTGTCCGCAGAGAATTCAGCCGTAGACGCGGGTCGTAATCGTAAGTGGTTTGCACCCCATTGCCGTAGTCGATCTGCGCGAGTTGATCGGAAGCACGGTATGTGATGTGGGTAATGATGCTCCCGGCCAGAGCTTGGCCACCCGACGGCCCGCCGGTGATGCGGGTGGGTAGGTTGCGAGCGTTGTATTGGTAGCCGACACGGTCGCTATCTGCGTAGGTGAGCGAGGTGATGCGATCGAGGGAATCGTAGGCGAAGGCAGATCTGTAAGAAACCAGAGCCACCTCACCCCGAGCCTCTCCGCCAACGGAGACGGAGAGGAATTGTGGGTCAGGGATGCGTTTGATAACGAACTCGACGCGACCACGGGCGTCGAAGCTAGTGTGCTCTTCGCCGCTCAAGTCCTGCACGGTGGCGAGCATGCCCTTGACGTTGCGCGCCGTAGCGGTGGAACCGTCGCCGACGGGGACATTCGCTTGCGGCGAGTCGTAGAAGTAGGCGACGGAGTTGGTCGAGAGTTGCGGATTGAGAGTTGAGCGGAAAGCCGGGAGCGGCTGGCCGTTCTGGTAGTTCTCCGTCAGCAGGCGGTTGACGCCGTCGTAGGTATAGGTGATGGCCTGGGACTTCGCGTCGAGCGTGGAGGAAAGGTTCGAGGCGTCGTCGTAGGTGTAGGTCATTACGCCCCGGTCAGGGTCATTCATGAAGAGCTTCCGCTTGAGGCCGTCGTAACGGAACCACTTCTGGTTGCCCTGGCTGTCGGTGATGTGGGTGAGGTTGTCGTTGAGGTCGTATTCGTAGCGCGTCAGCCAATCCACGGGTGTGACAGCCGCCGTGCCGTCGTCGTTGAGTTTCGTCCGCTCGATGACGCCGATGAGCCGATCTAACCCGTCCTTCAACTGGACGTGCGGCGTATCGTAGTAGGGCGAGGCGGGGTCGTTATCCTCCTCGTCAAAGAGCACCGTTTCCAGCGGGAGATAAACCGTCCGGCTCTGAGTAATCCGGGCACTGGCGGCTGCGGTTTCTGGAGGATTGATCACGCGCAAGCCTCGCCCCAACGGATCAGCCAACTGTTCCGTATGGAAAATCGGATGGCTCGCGGCGTCCTTCTCGGGGGGGCGACCCGTTGGCCAAAGCTGGCTGAAATGCGGCGGGGTCGAGTCATCTCCCTCAAGGCGGATGTCGTAGGGAAGCCACGTGGACTGCGCGGTCATCCGCCGGTTGTAGGATGTGGCCTTGTTGACAATCCACTGGCCGGGTTCCTCACCCTCGGTGACCTGAGCCAGCGCGCGTCCGCAACCATCTGAATAGCCCACAGTGACGACGACACCCGGCTTGCCAGCGGTTTCGCGCAGGCGCGTGATGACACGGTTGGCCGGGCGAAGTGGCCCCGACGATTGCAGCGTCAGATTTCCGGCGCGGTCGTAGGTGTAAAGGCGATGCGTGAGGGGGTCGGCGGGTTCGTAGGAAAAGAGGGCCGTGGGGAACGCCGACGAGTCGCCCGGCTTCACGATGGCAACCAAGCGCGCAAAAGTGTCGTACTCGAACGTCGTGGAATTGCCGTTGAAGTCGGCAAATTCCGTCAACACCGCAAAGCCAGGGTCGTAGCCAGCAGTGGCGGTGAGAATGGGACGGCCATTGCCAACGCCGATCGCTTCACCCACGACGTAGGTGCGGAACACCGGATCGAACTTCATCTCGCGCCAGTGTCCGGCGTCGGGGTTGGTCGGATCGCCCAACGGGTCAATGTGGCGAGTGGGGTTTCCAAAAAGGTCGAATTCGGAGCGCTCGACGTTAAGGGAACGGTTGGCGGGCAACCGCGGATCGCCGGGGAGACTGCTTTGCTCCGTCAACGCAGGAGGCAGCGAGTCTCCATTGACGAACGCCTCGGTGCGATGGAGCAACGCCCGCGTACCGATGAGACCCACCGCGAGGCCGACGTAGGATTGGCCGTCGTAGAAATAATTCTTCTGCGCGACGAAACGGCCCGCTTCATCCGTGACGCGAATGCGCGACGGTTGACTGAGGATCCACCGCGCGAGTGCATCCCCGCCAAGCGCGTAGTCGGTCAGAGTGAACCGCTCATCATCGATCTCCCCATCGCTCACGACACCATGATCTTCCTGGCGGACCACATTGCCGTAATCATCGTGATCGGTACGAGCAAGTGTCAGGACCGGTGGGCGCGGCGGATGGCCGAGTGCCGGAATCAAGAGGCCGTTGACTTCGATCACTTCCGTCTCGACCTTTGACACAAAGGCGAATGAAACCGAGCGGCCGGACCCGCCCTCGGACCCGACAACAAATACCGGCGATGCCACAGACTCGAACCGCCCCGGTGGCGATGGACGCGCGACCACGCTTGGTCGGAACACGCCGTCGCCGTCGGGCACGAGATTCGTGATCGTCTCGGTGGGACGATAGAGCCGACGCACCGTCCATTCCTGACGGGCGCGGGAATAGACGAAATCATTGGGCGTCATGCGGTGTCGCTCAGCGGTGTTCGACGAGGTGACGGCGAGAAAACAGCCGCGGTCGAAGTCGCCAGTGTTCGCCGGATCATGCAACACCCACGGATCCACCTGTTCCTGCCACACCTGCAGACCCTTGAGGATTTCCTCCTCGCGTCCGCCAAGCGGCGAAATCTCATCGCGCAGCGCCGGATCCGTCCAACCCGCGGGATACTCATCGTTGTCGACGCCATCGGCGGCACCGGTGAGGTAGCGGAAGCGCGTGACCAGCGAGGGACCGCTGACCTGGCCGGTGGGTGTTTTGGTTCGATCCCAACCGGAGCTCGCGGCCATGACCGTGAGGTTCGTGTCGATCAGGAAGTCATCGCCGTAGTCCACGCGCTCGGCGAAGGCGAAGCCGCGAAACTCCCGCTCGAAGGCATCGTAGAAGGCATCACGGTAGCGAAACTCGCTGACGTATTGATCGGTCGTTGCGGAGCGGTCGGAATCATCAATGCCATCGAGATCCTGTCCGCAAGTGCTGCGGATGCGGCGGACGACCTGGACGGGAAACGCGCTGAAGGTCTGCCACGGAAACCCCGCTTCCCGGGCGCGCACGAGATCTTCTGTCGAGCTGCCATAGGTAATCTCGGTGCGCTTGCCGAGACCGTTATCGATTTGCGTGAGGAGGTTTGGCTTGCCGTGCGGGAGGAGCTCCAACCAGTGCCAGTCCGAATCGGCGGCGAGTGAATCGCGATTGAACCAGAGTAGATCGGTCGAACCATTGCCGTTGAGATCGGCCTGGCGAAATGCGGTTGGTTTGTCGGCGTCGCGCGGCTGATGGCGCGGCAGACCGGCCACGGTAATCGGGTCGGACCAGCGCTGGCCGGCGAGGTTAATGCGGAGCTCCAGTTCGGATCGGTTGCCAATTGGCTTGATAATCGCCAAGTCCGCCAACCCGTCGCCATTGAGATCCTGCACCAAGATGTCGTCCGTACCCGCGACATCGAACAGATCGAAGGTGGGCCCCACCTGTCGTTTCGCGCCCCAGCGTCCCAGACCGCAGTAGGGCCAATAATTCACGGTTAATCGCGCGGGAGCACCGCTGCGGAAATCGAGCTGGACGAGATCTGGTAGCCGGTCTCCGTTCATATCCGCGAGATGCACATTGGGATTCGATTTGCCGTCGCGGCTGAAGGCCAGTGCGCCCGGGATGTCGTCGAAGTCTCGGAACGGCCGACGCAACTCGCGCCACTCTCCAGATTTTTCCTGCCAGTAAAAGTAGAAGGCCTGACCGTCGATACGGACCCAGTCGTTGACCTTGTCGAAATTCACATCCATCTGGCGCACGTTGGGATCAGAAAAAGAAATGAACCGCGAAGCGTCCGGGAAATGCGCGGGGATCTCGGTAAATCCCGGCGGCGTTCGGCCGGCGGCATCGAGGCGAGCTTGATTCGCGTACAGCACGACGCGCTTCTCACCGGTGAGCTGTGTCTCGATCCGAACGAGGTCGCTCAAACCATCTCCGTCGTAGTCGGTCAGGGTGGTGTCAGGCAGGTTGAGTTCGGCTCCGCTCACCGGTGGCAGAATCACCGCTTCGCCAAAGGCCAACTGGCGCGTGCCATTGGTCATAGTTTCACCGAGGTTCAGCGAGTAACGCTGATCGAACGGACCCGTGCGCAGTAGGTCGGGCAATCCATCGCCATTGAAATCCACGATCTGCGTCTGGCCGTTGGTGTTTGCCAAGTCGAAGGCCGACGGAGGCAGGAGGACTGGTTTCAGGCTGAAATCACCCGTCACGAAGGGCGTGTAGCGGAATCGCAACGGCGGCAGGTAGTTGTTTGTGGTGCCGCTGCGGTCGAATTGAATGAACTGGCGCAGCAGACTGACCCCAAGATCCAAACCCGGTTCGTCGGCGGGACGCGTATAGTCCAGTTCATAAGCCCGCACGAGATGCGACTCACCCGCATAGAAGGACCGAACTTCGATCCGCTTCAGCCGTTTGTCCGTGCGAACCGAGAAGGTCGGGCGATAATCGTCAAACACATCCGCGCGGTCTTCATACTGGAAGAGGACTTCGTGATAGTTCGTCGTGCCGCCGCTGGCGAGATGCGACCAGGTGATGTGCGAGGGATAGAGAATGCCCTCGCCACGCTGGTACGTGTAGTCGATCCGATTTCCGTGCAGATCGATGGTGACATCGAGCGCCCACGAGTAGGTCCGATCAAAGGCGCGAGCGTTCGCGTTGGACGGATTGGGATGTTCGATGACACTCCATTGCTCATCGCCCCGATGACGGCCAAATAGATGCCGCACACCGGAACGCTCGGTCATTTCCCATGAGTCGGGACGGCCATCGCCGTCAGAGTCCATTTGACGGAAACGCTGGAACCCGGATTCGTTCTCGCAACGCCAGGTGCCGTCGGACAGCGGCACCAATTCATCGCCGCCGAAGAGGTACACATCGGCGCTGCTGTAGGAGGGAAAGCCTTTGTCGGTCTGCCGTTTGATCGTTGGCAACTCGAACGACCAGCCGAGCCCGACGGCGGAATTGCCAAGACTGGAGTTGTAGGCGAGGCGGACCTTTGGCTGTAGTCCGGCCCGGCCCGGGGGGAGGGCGATGGCGACGCCGTAGCCCGATGAACCCGTGTTAAGCTGCGGCTCGAAGGATTCGCCCAGGCCCTCGATCGAGCCCGCGCCGGAGGGGAGCGAAATCGCGGAAGGTTTGACGCCGGATTTGTCAGGCGTGGCGGCGGCGACAATCGGGATGCAAATGCAAAAGAGCGCAAGCGACATACCGAGAACGATCGCGGAGAACTTCCTTCCAGAATAGCATTGCGGACGCTTATTAGCCGAAGCGGCGGGGTTGTAGCCGAAGTGCCGCGGCCTGTCGGCGGTCAATAGCGGAGTGGCCGTTCGTTTTGATCGGTGTTTGACCCACGTCCGGAAAATAGTCAATTTAGTGTGCATGCAATTGACGATCGCTCTTCCGGATCATTTGGCGCACCGGCTGGGGTCCGATAGGGAGCACCTGGTGGAAATCATTGAGGAAGGCCTCGCCAGCCGCTGCTCCAAAACCTCTGGGTTGTGGCGGGAAGTGGCAGGCTTTCTCGGCCGCGGACCGCGCCCGGAGGAAATTGCCCGGTTCAAACCGTCCGAGTCGTTGATCAAACGTTCACGGGAGCTGTTGTATCGCAATCGCGAACAGTCTCTGACGCCGGAGGAAAAAGCGGAACTGGATGACATGGCTTCGCTGGACCAATTCATGATTCTGCTGAAGGCAGAAGCGCATAAGGTTCTGGCCGCACAGCGTTCATCGTGAGTCGCGGCCGGATAACTCCGACCCAGCGCCAATCGCTGCGCATTCTCGCCGGAGGTTGTTGCGAATACTGTGGTCTGCACGAGGAAGACTGCTGCCTTCCGCATGAGGTCGACCACGCTGTGGCCGGCCAACACCGGGGAGAAACAGCCCAAAAAAACCTCGCGTGGGCCTGCTTCCATTGCAATCGCCTCAAAGGTCCCAACCTTGCGTCGATTGACCCTCGGACGGGCGAGCTGACGCGACTGTTTCATCCTCGATACGATCACTGGGAGGAACACTATCAGATGGACGGAGCGCGCATTGTCCCCCTTACAGCCATCGGGCGCTCGACCGCCGAACTCCTTCGCTTCAACGCCATGGAGCGTTTGGCGCTGCGCGAAGCCCTGCTTGCGGCCGGCCGCTATCCCCGGCGCGAATACTGAACGTACCCTGATCGGGTCTGACTCCAGCTTTTCAGTGGTGCCACGGTTGATCTGAAGCTCGAAGGAATCGCCCAAGCCCTGGATGGAACCCGCGCCGGAAGGGAGCGAGATCGCGGAAGGTTTGACGCCGGATTTGTCCGGGCCGGCGGCGCGAATCCAGTTCAGACTGAGCGACAGGAAGGCAACTAAGACCGGAAGACTGGCAGCCCGGAAGGACATTTCACGGCGAGGCAGGCGGAAATAGCGCTATTCGTCGGGATACAGGTAGATGCTGGCGGAGGCGTGTGTTGTCTGGACGAAAAAGCCAGTGATGCGTCCCCCCATCCGTAAATGCACCTCCGCTACCCGCTGGCTATCGATCAACAGGCGGGCGTAAGGGTCAATATTTGGATCTTGGGAGGCATCCGGGGCCGTGGTGATGGACACCGTTGAGCCCGAAAGAGCATACGCATCGTGGCTCATTGCCTGTGACGCTGAACCAAGAGGGGGATATTGCATTCCAACGTGAGCTGCAAAATAGCTGCAACTAAGGCTCGCTTTCACGAGCGCCCATTTGTTGGTTGGGACGGTGAAGGATTGGCCTTCCGTCAGGCGGACGATGCTCTCGGGCTTGCCCGTGAACTTTTTTGTTAGTTCCGTCAGCAATGCTCCTTGAATTTTGAGCCGAGTGATTGACCCATCGGCCAAAGCCAGTTCGCCGACCGCGCCGTCCTGCAGTTTGTCCCCGGTCACAGCACCGGCCAGGAGCTTCGGCGTCGTGACGGACCCGTCCTTGAGATGCTCGACGCCGACGGAACCGGGTCTGAGGCGGTCACCCTTCAGTTTCGCACTGCGGGGGTCCGGGGAATCCAACAGGTCCGACCAACCGAAGCCCGAGAGCTTGCCTGCATTTCCACTCTCCTGTGCGAACACCGGAGAGACAATCGATTGGCGGGGCAGCAGCGGGGGATCGCCCGCGTCGATGCGGTTGTCGCCGTTGCTGTCCACGGTGATCGCCAGATACAGGTTGGCGTCGAAGAAGGGCCGCTGCGGATCATCCGCCCGGACGCGGGGAAGCGGGTTCTTGGCGCCCAGCAGCACATTGACGAGTCCGCCGTTGACGGTCGTGCGATGCACTTCACCTGCCCACAGGATGGAGCCGTCAATTGGGGCGCTGTAGATCTGGAACAGGATGGTCTTGGCTCCGTCCGGAATCGGCTTGCCGGCCGCGTCCGTTAAATAGCCCTGAAAAGGGAGGAGTTTGGGAACAGTTTGTGCGGCCAATTGGGTGAGACTGGCAAGCAGGCTGCGGAGGACGGTCTGAAAACCGTGTGAAAGTGCCGATTTGAAAACCGCACAGTGATTGAGGGGTATTTCCGAGATGGGCGAGGGCGACGCTGGGTTCGCCGCCCCCGCCGAGGTGCGGCCTTCTTTATTCGGGATTCTCGATCTGG
>CAMDJH010000241.1 GCA_945900455.1 Akkermansia muciniphila | reverse complement strand
AAGCCATCGACGGGAAGCCAAGTGCGATCTAAGCAATCCGCATCGTCAACTCACCGTCGATTGACGAGGCCAAGTCGTGCGGCTTCGTGCGGCAATTCAATTGAACCCGGAGCCCGGAATCAGCTGCGGGACATCATGAAACCAAGTCTTTCCCAAGACTTGCCGACCGGGTAGTTTCCGCGTCGACTGAACTCCACGGAAGCCGCCGTGAAATACCTTTTTGCCCAATTCATCGGAATCGTTGCGTGCTGGGCTGCGTTCCCCATGGGCTCCATGGCACACGCGGCCGATGGCGGAGTCGATGGGATCGCGGTCTCAAAGGGCGCCGTCGACGGGGCGTCCGGCCAGAGACACTGGGCTTTTCAAGCGCTCGGACACCCGCTGCCGCCATTGTTGGCGAGTAATTCTTGGCACGTGCAACCGCTCGACCGGTTCGTCATGGCGCGGCTCCAAGAGCACGAACTTCAACCCAATCCGCTCGCCGACCGGCGAACATTGATCCGTCGAGCGACGTTTGACCTAACCGGCCTGCCGCCAACTGCGATGGAAATCGAGAAATTCCTTGGCGACCCTTCCGCCGATTCGTTCGAGAAGCTCGTGGACCGTTTGCTCGCCAGCCCGGCCTACGGCGAGCGCTGGGGACGGCATTGGCTGGATATCGCGCGCTACGCGGATACGGCCGGCGATGGTGCGGATTATCCGGTGCGTGAGGCGGTGAAGTATCGCGATTGGGTTATTCGCGCTTTCAACGCGGACCAACCGTTCGATCAGTTCGTACGCGAGCAAATCGCCGGAGACATTCTGGTCGACCAGGGGTCACCCGACCAACAGGTGCGTGGCGTCACTGCCACGGGTTTTCTCGCAGTCGGAAAACGCTATGGCTACCAGCCGTCGCCTGATTATCAGCACCTGGATTTCGCGGATGCGATCGACTCCCTGGGCCGCTCCCTGCTTGGCCTCTCGCTCGGTTGCGCCCGCTGTCACGACCACAAGTACGATCCGGTGACCGCGGCGGACTACTACGCACTCTACGGAATTTTCCAAAGTACGCGGTGGGCGTTCCCCGGCGGCGAGGAGCAGAAGCGTCCATCGGCGTTTCCACCGTTGGTTTCCGCGGAGGAAGCGGCCCGCCTCGATAAGGCGAAAGCCGCTGAACTTGCGCCTCTGGACGAAATGTTGGCCGATCTGAAACGAAAGCGTAGTGCGCTCGATGGCAAGTCCATCGTCCCGCCCATTACGCCGGCTGCCGATCTGGCGGATCGGCTTAAGAAACTGGATGCCGAAATCGCCACGGCGGCCAAGCTCCGGGCAACCGAAGCGGCGAAGGAGGCCTATCCGGTGGCCTACGGCGTGAGCGAGGATAAACCGGTCAATGCGCGCATCCAACTCCGCGGCGAACCGGGCAAGCTGGGAGACGAAGTGCCGCGCCGATTCCTCGAAATCCTCGGCGGCGACCCGGTGCCTGCGAGCGCAACCGGCAGCGGGCGGCTCGAGTTGGCCACATGGCTCACGCGTCCGACGAATCCGCTGACCCCCCGTGTGTTTGTCAACCGCGTGTGGCAGTGGCATTTCGGACAGGGCTTGGTGACGACGCCGAGCGACTTCGGCTTACGCGGTGAGCCGCCAAGCCACCCGGAGTTGCTCGACTGGCTTGCGTCTGAATTTATAGCATCGGGTTGGTCGGTAAAAGCGCTGCACCGACTCATCCTCCGCTCGCAGACCTACCAACGCGCGAGTGACGATGACGCCGCCAACTTCGAGCGTGATCCTGCGAATCGATGGCTCTGGCGGCACGCCCGGCAACCCCTCGACGCCGAGTCCATCCGCGACGCCATGCTCGCTGTGAGCGGCCGGCTCGACCGCAACATTCCGGGACCGCATCCGTTCCCGCCCGTGGAGACCTGGGCTTTCACCATTCACAACCCGTTCCACGCGGTTTACGATTCCAACCATCGCAGTGTTTATCTCATGCAGCAACGCAACCGGCGCAATCCCTACCTCGCGCTGTTCGACGCCGCGGACCCGAATCAAAGCATGGCGCAGCGGCTGCCAACCACGACGCCGACGCAGACGCTTTACCTAATGAATTCGGCCTTCGTCCAACAACAGTCGCAGGCCTTTGCGCGCCGTCTGCTCGCGGCATCGGTCGATGATGCGGCGCGAGTGCGGCTCGCCTTCGAGATGGCGCAGGGACGCGTGCCCGAGGAATTGGAAACCGGCCAGGCCATCTCGTTTCTCAGCGCCTACCGCCAGAAACTTGCGGGCATGGAAAAGCCACCCGAAAGCGAAAGGGAATTGGCCTGGGCCGGCCTGGCGCGTGTATTGCTGACGGGGAACGCCTTTCTCTATGTCGATTGAAAGCCAGTTCAGGAACTCTTTGATCCAACCGACCCGCCGGGAGTTTCTGCGTCGAGCCTCAGGCGGTTTCGGAGCCCTCGCGCTTGCGGGGCTTTGGCCGGAACTGCACGCGGCTCCAACCGATCCGCTGGCGTCACGCCCGCCGCATTTCCCGGCCAAAGCGGACCGTGTGATTTTTCTCTACTCGACCGGCGGCGTGTCGCATGTGGACACTTTCGATCACAAGCCGCAGCTCATTCGCGACCATGGCAAATCGATCACCGCATCACGCTGGTTGAACAAGCCCGGCAAATTCGACCGGTTTCTCATCAAGCCACGCTGGGGCTTTCAACCCTATGGACGCAGTGGCCTATGGGTCAGCGACCTTTTTCCCCATCTCGGCTCGGTGATCGACGATGTCTGCATGCTGAACGCAATGCATTGCGACAGCGACGGACATGACAAGGGGACGCTGGCGGCGCACACCGGTTCGGCGCAAGCGATCCGGCCCGGTGTGGGAGCGTGGGTGAGCTACGGACTGGGAACTGAAAACCGCAACCTGCCCTCGTTCATGGTGATCGCGCCCGCGGCGCCGTATGCCGGCGCGCAGAATTGGGGCAGCGATTTTTTGCCCGCCTGTCATCAGGGCACTCACGCCATACCGGGTGCGGAACCGCTCCCGAATCTCAATCCCAATGCGCCCGCGGCGGGATTGCAGGCGATGGAACTTGCGTTGATTGACACGTTGAACCGTAACCATCTTGAACGCCGCACCGCCGACCAGGCGCTTGAGGCGCGCATTCGTTCGTTCGAGACGGCCTTTGGCATGCAACGCGAGGCACCCGAAGCCTTCGATCTGTCGCGTGAATCCGATGCAACGTTGAAACTCTACGGCCTCAAGCGGGGTACCAACACCGGCTTCGGCTGGCAGTGCCTCGTCGCGCGGCGGTTGGCAGAGCGGGGCGTGCGCTTTCTCGAACTCATCGATGTTGGATCAAGTGCGAACTGGGATTCGCATGGAAACATGGCTGATCACGAGAAATTGGCGAAGGCGATCGACCAGCCCATCGCGGGTTTGATCACGGACCTCAAGCAACGCGGCATGTTGGAGCGCACGTTAGTCGTCTGGACCACCGAATTCGGACGCACGCCATTCAATCAGAAAGCGGATCATGCCGGGCGCGAGCACCACAATCTTTGCTTCAGCTCCTGGATGGCGGGGGGCGGCGTGAAGGGCGGCCAGGTCCACGGACAGTCGGACGAGTACGGCATCCTGCCCGGCGCGGGTGCGGTTCACACTCACGACCTTCACGCCACGATGCTGCATTTGCTCGGGATTGACCACGAACGTCTAACCTTCCGCTACGCCGGGCGCGATTTCCGCCTGACCGATATTGCCGGCGAAGTCGTGCGGCCCATCATAGCCTGAAAGTTCAGCCTAGGAAACCCAGTTTGTAGTTCCACCCGCTGCCGAAATCGCTGAGGTTGCTGAACACCGACGTCAGTCCGGTATCGGGCACACCCATCCATGTGGCGAGGGCCGCGCCGAATTGTTCCGTTGAAGTCGTCGGAATGAGGGCACCCCGGGTGCCGCTGTCGTCGTCGCCGCCGAGCGCCAGGCTCGGGAACGTGCCATAGACCTGGCCCCCCTGAAGAGCGCCGCCCATCAAGAGGAGGTGACTGCCCCAACCGTGATCGCAGCCTGAACCGCTCGGTTGCAACGTTCGTCCGAAGTCCGACAGGGTGAAGCTCGTCACGCCATCCGCGACACCGAGTTCTTCGTCGGTTGTCTTATAGAAAGCGGCCATCGCCTCGGCCACATCCTTGAGAAGATCCCAGTGCTGCCAACTCTGTGAACTGTGGGTATCAAAGCCGCCGAGCGTGCAGAAAAACACCTGCCGCCGAATACCGGTTACACTCCGCAGCTTGATGATCTTCGCCACCTGTTGGAGCTGGTCGCTCAGGCTGCCACCCGGGAACGGCGTGGTGATGGTGGCCGTACCTCCCCGTAGCAATGCGTTCAAGTCGAGCGCATCCATTCGGACCGTATTCGCTGCCTGCACAAGAGCAAGGCCGCTATCGAATTCCAACACTTGCTGAAGGCCAACCTTGCGGGCGAGCGCAGCCGAGGCCGGCCAGAGGCTCATACCGCTGATGTCGAGATCGAAACCAGGAAGCAGGCTGGCCGATTGAACAATGTTACCGGTGCAGAACAAAGCCGGGCCATTCGTCGAAATCGCAGCCGGAAAGGTGGAACTCCCGTTCATCAAATGCAGGGCATCCGCCGCCCGAGCGCCCCAGCCCGTGCCGCCCGAGGTCGATGGAATGCCCGTCTGCATCTGCTGGATCTGATCCGAGTGCGAGAATAGGTTTGTCGGTACCGGCACGCTATTCGCCAGGAATTGCGTACGCGTAATCGGCTTCACCAACATGCCGACATTGGCGAGGACAGCGAGTTTTTTTGAAGCCCAAAGGGGATGGATGGCGGTGAGGCCCGGATTAAGCCCATACGGAGTGCCGTTGGAGGTTTCGACGGGTAGGAGAGCACCATTGCCATCCGGCAGCGCGAGCGAACCACGGCCGGCCTTATAGGCATTCAACTCGGATTGCGTGAGCGGAACGATGGTATTGTGGCCGTCGTTGCCGCCGACGAGGAAGATGCAGACGAGCGCTTTGTAGTCGGGCGGAGTGCTCTGGGCGAGGGCGTTCATCCAGCCGAAGCGAGATAGGAGAGTGGTGGCGCCAAGGCCACGAAGCATACTGCGGCGGCTCAAACGAGAATGGATCATAGTGAGGTTCTTTCTAAGTTGAAATTGCAATGGAGCCGATTAGTGCTGGACGGCGTATTGACCGCTCAAGGCGGTGAGATAAAGTATGGTTTCAATGCGAGTCTTGACGTCATAACCCGGTGCTGCTGCGTCGATGAGAACTTGCTTCATTCCGGCTGGCATACGCCCGTAGAGCAGGCGTTGGTTTACAAGTTCTACGAGTCCCGGCAGGTCATTACCGAGGGCTTGGAAAGGAGAGAGATCGAGGGTAAAGTCGCTGCCCGGATTGCCAAGAATGTAGTGGAAAAGATTTCCCCGGAGCGTCGCTTCGGTGGGTGAATAAATTTGAAACTCCGGTCCGAATAACGGGCTCTTCGGCACGTGGTACAGAGGCGAGAACCAGCTGAACACGGAGGGTGGATTCAGGGGTGACTGCGCCATGTAGCTATAGAGGTAGGTCAGTTGCTCCGCGATGTTGAACTGCCCGTTCAACGCCCGCAGGAAGCCGGAGATATGCAAGATTGGCTCCTTGAGGCGGCCGGAGTTCCCAGTCGGTATATCGTTGCGTGCCTCGACATCGGTGAGGATCGCGTTGACGACCGCCTGCAGGTTGCCACCGGAGCTGCTAAACACCTGAGCCACCCGTTGAATGAACCCGGGGCTAGGATTGCTCGTCACGAGGCTGCGAATCAGCCGCGTGGCAATAAAGGGCGCGGTGTTGGGGTGATTCATCAGAATGTTTAAAACACTTTCCAAATCCTGCTCGACGGACTGACCCGCGGGCACCGTGACTCCCAGAATGGTCTTGGCCACCGTGGAATGGTTTTCCGGGCGCGTTTCCATCGGTGGACCGTGGTACTCGTTATTGTGACTGCGTGGAGTGGCGCCCGGAGCGGTGGCGTAAGTCCAACCGGTGAGGGCGAGCGCCACTTGAGCCACCGTATTCTGATCGTAGGTTGGAATCGCGAAGCCGTTCACATCGGTCAACAACGTTCCATCGGAATTCAACCGCCAGAGGCCAATCGTGAAAAGCTGCATGGCCTCGCGGGGAAAATTCTCGTTCGCACCGCCGCTGATACCGGGCTTGCTGGAGTTTGCCAGGTCCAGGAATTTGCCCATCGAGGAACTCCTCGCAACGTCCCTCAACAAATCCTTGTAGTTTCCGAAGGCCTGCTGGCTGAGGATGTTCATCCACGGAAGCATGGCATCCGCGTAGATCTGTTTGTTGGCCGAAATGACCACGATCTGGCTCAGGGCATAAATGACCCGCTGGCGAAGCTGATCGAGTGCCGCCGTATAGTTGTGGAGTGTCCACTGTTGCAGCGTGCCAATTGAATTGTCGGGGGGTGTCGGAATGACCGAGGCCGGCAGGGAAAACTGCTGCTGAAGATATCCATCAATGCCCAACTGCTGCACCGCGGCGAGAGTCGCGGGCGTCGGGCCGAAGGAGGACTGTTCCAGGAACCGCGACGCCGCGAGCAGTCCGGCATAATCCACGGCCGGCGTCAGCGTGATCATCGCATCGGCCGAGGAATTTGGGTCCGCGACTGCAGTGCCCCGCACGGTGACCGTGGGCGAAACCGGCATCACCGCCGGAGTGGCATAAATACCGCTGCTGCTGATTGTACCGTTGGCCGAACCCCCAAGCACCGACCACGTGACCGCGGTGTTGGCATTGCCGGTGACTGTGGCGACAAATGTCTTGGTGTTCCCCAATTGAAGGATGGCGGAAGTGGGTGTCACCGCTACGATCACCGGCGCAGGCAGCAAGGTCACCGTGGCGTTCGCAGAAATCAGGGCATTCGCCACAGACGTCGCCTGAACCGTCACGACCGCCACAGCCGGCAGGACGGCGGGAGCGGTGAAGACGCCGCCCGAGCTGATTGTGCCGTTGGCTGGACCGCCGATCACCGACCACGTTACCGCGGTGTTGGGGCTGCCGGTCACCGTGGCCATGAACGACTTCGTGGCGCCGACCTGCACCGAAGCAACATTCGGCGCGACGGCAACAGTCACCGCGGGCGGTTGGGTGAGCGTGACCGTGGAATTGGCGAAAACCGATGGAATGGCGACCGATGTCGCGCGGACGGTCACCGTCGCCGAAGCGGGCATCAAAGCGGGTGCAGTATATTTGCCGCCCGAGGTGATCGAACCATTGACGGAACCGCCTACCACCGACCACGTCACCGCCGTGTTCGCGTTTCCAGCGACCGTTGCAGTGAAAGTCTGCGAGCTGCCAAGTTGCACGGTGGCGGTGGCCGGTGCGACCGCAACCGTCAGCGTCACCGCGGTCACGGGTGCAGAAACGCTGTTACCGGTGACGGCACCCGGGCCCGGTTGACGCACCGTGAACAGGATCGTACCGATGGCAGCGGCATTGCCGGTGGCGACGAGCTTTGTCTTGGAAACGTACGTGGTCGGGAGATCAACGCCGTTCGCCTGCGCCTTCGAATCCGATGCGAAATTGTTCCCATTGAAACTTACCGAGTAGTTACCAACCTGCAGGCTCGAAGGGGAAACGCTCCAAAGCCACGGATACGGTCGAATCACGGTCAGGGTTGTCGTCTTGAATGAGGACGGGTAGGCCGTGCTCTGAGCTTTGATCGTCAGGACGCTGTTGACGGGCGCTTTGGCGGGGGCCTGATACAGGCCGGCGGGACTGATCGTGCCACACGTGGCATCGCCGCCCAGTTTGCCGTTCACCCACCAGGTGATCGTGTTCGGCGTGATTGGAACGTAGGCTCCGAACTGCTTGGTGGTGCCGATTTCCACCCTGCTATTCGCGGGCCACACATCCATCGGGCCAGACACCTGCCCCCAGAGTGCGTCTGCGCCGAACGCGCAAATCGCGAGTGCCATCCACCCCAGCATCGACCGGAGCGGCTTCCGTCCGGAAAGGCGGTTGGCAATGGAACCGCGGGTCAGTGAAAAGAGGAAGTTCATAGGGGACGACGAAAGGTTCCGATACGTGAAGACAAAGCGATGAGTTGTTCGACGAGTGCTTCTTAGCCGATGAGGAGCTCGTTTAGCAATACTACTATTAGCGTAGCTACTATGAACTAGTGCTCAAGCAGAATAGGTATCCGAGGCGTAGCGTGCCGGGTTGTTCGGAGGGATTGGATGATGCGGGCAGGAATGTCGAATCGGTATCATTACTCGTTCAAACTCCGGCTACAGGCTTGCACCCCTGCGGGTTGCTGCCGCACTAATGTCGTCCAACATGATTCCCCGCTCGTTTAACGGTGATCACATTCTTCTCTGGCTCCTCGCATTGCTCATCTGTGCGTCAGCCCGTTTGGATGCCGCCGTCGCTGCGTCACGCGTTCCGGCGCCAGGCCCGTTGCGTCCGAACATTGTCTACATCCTTGCGGACGACCTGGGTTACGGGGATGTCCGTTGCCTGAATCCACAGGGAAAAATCGCCACACCCCATCTCGATCGACTGGCAGCGGCTGGGATGGTTTTCACCGATGCACACTCGAGCTCAGCCGTCTGTACACCCACTCGGTATGGCTTGCTCACCGGCCGCTATAATTGGCGCTCCCGACTTAAAAGCGGCGTATTGGGGGGGATGAGCCCGCCACTGATCGAACCCGGTCGGCTGACCGTGTCGGCATTTCTCCAGCATCAGGGTTACCACACCGCCTGCATTGGCAAATGGCATCTCGGTTTCGACTGGCCGAGGAAGACAAACACGCCTCCGTTCACCGATGGCATTGAAAAAGGGGAGGACGGATGGCGTGTGGATTTTTCGAAGCCCATCGCCCGCGGACCAAACGCGTTCGGTTTCGATTATTTCTTCGGGCTCGCTGGCTCGCTCGATATGATTCCGTACTCGTTCATTGAGAACGATCGGATCACCCAAATTCCCACGGTCGACAAGGCGTTCCCGATGATGCTTGGGCGCACGAACGGCGCGACCCGCCGAGGACCCGCGGCCGAGGATTTCGAGGCGATCGACGTGCTCCCTGCCCTGACGCATCGGGCGGTGGCTTATATCGATGAACGCGCGAGCACCCCGGACTCCAGTCCATTCTTTCTTTACCTTCCGCTCAATGCGCCGCATACGCCCATTGCACCGAGCAAAGAATGGCAGGGAAAAAGCGGTTTGAATCCGTACGCAGACTTCGTCATGGAGACCGACGCC
>CAMDJH010000240.1 GCA_945900455.1 Akkermansia muciniphila | reverse complement strand
ACCGGTGCGGGCGTGAAGCAGGGATACGTCCACGGCGCGTCCGATGACAAGGCCCAGCGCCCCACCTCCAATCCGGTCACGCCCGCGGACTTCATTGCCACCCTCTACGCCGCGATGGGGATCGACCCCTCCGTGATCATCGAAGATTCGGGAGGCCGCCCGCGACCCATGACGCCGGGGGGCACCGTGATCCGCGAAATTGTGGGCTGAGTGTGTGGGCTGAGTGTGTGGGCTGAGTGTGTGGGCTGAGTGTGAGACGAATTTCCAAGACGCATGGCGCACGCTAGCACTTGGTGAGAAATGCTAGGCAAGCACCGTCAAAGGCGAAATCATTCCTGAACGACCGACGAAACTTTGAACTTCATGTCGACCGCAACCATCACCCGCGCGGAGATCATCGATCTTCGCTTCCCTACTTCTGAAGAGCAGCACGGTTCCGATGCGGTGCATGTGGACCCTGATTATTCGGCAGCCTACGTCGTGCTCCACACCGATGCACCCATTGCGGGACACGGGCTCACGTTCACGATCGGTCGCGGAAACGAAATCGTCTGCCAGGCGATTGAGTCGCTCTCGACGCTTGTCGTGGGCAAGACCCTTGCGGACATCGCGAAGGATCGTCGTGCGTTCTGGCGCAGCCTCGCGCAAGACTCGCAGTTCCGTTGGCTGGGTCCGGAGAAGGGCGTCATGCAACTCGCGCTCGCCGCGCTGGTGAACGCCGTGTGGGATCTCGAAGCGCGGCTGGCGAACAAACCATTGTGGAAATTGCTGGCCGAAATGCCGGCAGAAACACTCGTCGCCGCAACCGATTTTCACGGCATTCGCGACGCGGTCGATGAAACGGCAATGCTCGCGATGCTGCACGCCAATGATGCCACGCGCGCCGAACGCATCGCGCGCGTCGAACGCGAAGGCTTTCCCGCCTACACGACTAGTTGTGGTTGGATCGGCTACTCCGATGACGTCGTGCGCGCGCGTTGCCGCGAAGCAATCACCGAAGGCTTCACGCACTTCAAAATGAAGATCGGACAATCGATCGCGGACGATGTTCGCCGCGCGCGCATCATTCGCGAGGAAATTGGTCCCGACCGCGTGCTCATGGTCGATGCAAATCAGCGCTTCGATGTGCGGGAGGCGATCGAGTGGATCAAGCCCCTCGCTCCGTTTGGCATTTGGTGGTTCGAGGAGCCCGTGTCGCCCGACGACATCCTCGGTCACGCCGAAATCGCACGCTCCATTGCCCCGATCAAAGTCGCCACGGGCGAACAATGCCAGAACCGCGTGATGTTCAAGCAGTTTCTGGCATCCGGCGGAATGCAGATTTGCCAACTCGACAGTTGTCGCGTCGGTGGCGTGAACGACAACCTCGCCATCATGGCGCTCGCGCGGCGCTACGGCGTGCCGGTGTGTCCGCATGCCGGCGGAGTCGGCCTGTGCGAACTGGTCGCGCATCTCGTTCTGGTCGATTACATCCGTTTCAATCCGACGATGGAGGGTCGCGTATGTGAGTTCGTCGACCATCTCCACGAGCACTTTGTCGATCCGTGTGTCATCAAGGGGGGGCGCTATTGTGCGCCGACGAAACCGGGATATTCCTCCGAAATCAAACGCGGATCGCTCGCGGCTTTCGCGTTTCCGAACGGACCGGAATGGACTCGGCGAGCGATCTTTCGCGCCAAGGGAATCGCATGACGGGATATCCGGCGCAACCCGGATGCCGCCGGCACGGATAACCCCGGAAGGATCGTTCCTCAGGCGAGAATCTTTTGCGCAACGCTGCCGAAGACATCGGTGAGACGGTAATCACGGCCGGCGTGGGCGTAGGTGAGCCGAGTGTGATCCAATCCCAGGAGATGCAGGAGGGTGGCGTGCAGATCGTGGATCGTGCAGCGATCCTCCACCGCATGGTAGCCAAACTCATCAGTGGCTCCGTAACGAAATCCAGCTTTGACCCCGCCGCCGGCCATCCAGAGGGTGAAGCCGTCGGGATGGTGATCCCGTCCCCTGGGGCCAGTGCCCGCTTGGGCGGTGGGAGTGCGGCCAAATTCGCCGCCCCACAACACGAGCGTGTCTTCCAGCAGGCCACGGCCTTTCAAGTCTTGGATCAGCCCGGCGATCGGTTTGTCGATCTGCCGGACATTGAGGGCATGGCCCTTTTCCAGATGGCTGTGTTGATCCCACTGTTCGTTGTTAAACTTCAGACTGCCGGCATGGCTCACCTGGATGAACCGCACGTCGCGTTCCGCAAAGCGTCGCGCCAGCAGACACATCTGCCCGAAATTTTCCGTTTCTGGATCGTCCAGTCCGTACAGCGCGCGCGTGGTCGGAGATTCTTCGGACAAGTCGGTCGCCGCGGGCGCCGCCGTCTGCATGCGGAACGCCAGTTCGAACGACTGAATGCGTGCCTCCAGATTCGGATTCTGACCGGTGGCGCCGAGGGTTTCCTCATGCAGACGTCGCAACAATTCCAGCTGGAGCTTTTGTTGACGGTCTCCGGCATGCGGGTGGGTGATGTAGTTGAATTTCGCGTCCTTGGCGGGGGTGTTGGGATAGCCCGGCGTACCCAAGGGCACCCCTTGATGAATCGCGGGCAGGAAGGCAGCGCCATAATTGTTCACCCCACCGTGGAGCGAGCTGGGGCAAATCGTGATGAAGCTCGGCAGGTTTTGATTTTCCGTACCAAGGCCATAGCTGAGCCATGAGCCCAGGCTGGGACGGACGAAGGCTTCGTCGCCGCAGTGGAGTTTCATGCACGCCCCGCCATGCGAAACATTGGTCTCGCACATCGAGTGGATCATGCACAACTCGTCCGCCACGCGCGGCAGATGTTGCCACAACTCGGACATCCACAGGCCGGAAGCCCCCACCTGCCGGAATCCCCACGGCGGTCGCATCAGATTCCCGCGGCTGGCAAACTGGACGGCGCGTTCCTGGAACGGAAGCGGTTTGTCGTGCTCGGTATAGAGGCGGGGCTTGTAGTCGAACAGATCGACGTGCGACGGCCCTCCGTGCATGAACAGAAAAATCATGCGCCGGGCGCGGGGCCTAAGGAGCGGCACACCCGCCATCAGCGGATGGGCGGCGATCGCGCCAGAGGGCTCCGACCGACCCTCGGTGGCCAGTGCGGCGTGAAAGGCCAATCCACCGAATCCAAGGCAAATCCGCTGCAACATCTCGCGTCGCGAAATCCACCCACCGGACGGGGGAGAGGTAAGGCGTGGGTTCATGGGACTGGATCCGAAGTCGGTGCTTACCAGTTGTGAACAAATTCGTTCGAGATGAGCAAGGTTTGGCCGAGCGCAACCCACGCGATATCCGAGTCTCCCACTCCAACCGCCCCCGCCTCGTCCGCCCCATAACTCTTGAGAAACGACAGGCCCCAGTCCAACTCCTGCCCCGTGGCCGGACGACTGAATAATTTCTCATACAGAGCATTTAACCGGGCACGATCGGTGCCAAAACGCGGATTGCGCAGCACGATAGCCATCAGGCGTCCCGCCTGTTCGATCAACCCCGGATTATTCATCATCAGCAACGCTTGGGTCGGTACGGTCGTCGTCGCCCGGCTCCCGTCAGGAGTGGAGGCGTTAGGAAAGTCGAGCAGCGTCAACAAATCGTAAACATTCGAGCGCACCACCGGCAGGTAAACGGTCCGGCGCGGCGACTGTTCATAAACCTTCCGGTTTCTTTCAAGATCTTCCGGCGAGGGATCCGCGGACTTCACCCTGGGCGGCGCACCGTCCATCCTGAAATCCAGCCCCCCTGCGAGCTGCAGGACCGCATCTCGAAACGCCTCGGCCTCGAGGCGGATGACGTCACGTTTCCAGTAGAGCGTGTTGGCCGGGTCGACACGTTCCGCCTCGCGGTCGCGCACCACCGAGACCATCTGATAGGTGCTGGAGAGCATGATTCGGCGGTGCATGGCCTTCGGAGACCAGCCATCCTCGATAAAACGCCAGGCAAGATGGTTCAACAGGTCCAGATGAGTCGGACGCTGGCCCTTGGTACCGAAATTGTCGGTTGAGCCGACGATGCCCTTGCCGAAGTGCCAACGCCAGATCCGGTTGACCATGACCCGACTGGTCAGCGGATGATCGGGGCGGGTCAGCCATCGTGCCAGTTCCAGCCGGCCGCTGCGATCCTGCCCCAGGAGGGGACGTCCATCGTTGCCGATCTGACTTAGAAAGCCGCGCGGCACCAGCGCCCCCAGCGAAGTATGGCTGCCTCGGAGATGAATCTTCGCGTCGCCCACCTTGCCGTCCTTAACCGCCATGATTATTTCCGGCTGAGGAGCATTCGTCCGCAGTACACTCAGCTTCGCGGCCAGCACCCGGGCGCGGGTACTGGCTTCGCTGAGCACGGCGGCGGATGCGGCCGGCGGCTCCAGGATCTTGTCGATCTGCGCGCGGTTCGGTTTCGATTCGACGCGGGCTCGCTCGTCCAGCAGATCTCGAACACGCCGATCGGTTTCCGCCACCTCCGATTCCAGGTCCTTGATCTGGGATTGGTGAGCAGCCATCGCCACCTGATAAGCCTCCGTCTCGAGCGGCTGATCCGTCAGCGAAGTGCTGTGGAAAATACCCGCCAGTGCGTAGTAATCCTTGGTGGGGATCGGATCGAACTTGTGGTCATGGCATCGGGCACAGCCCAGCGTTAATCCGATGAGCGCCCTGCCAAAGGTGTCGATCTGTTCGTCCACGATGTCGGCGCGCATTTTCACCGGATCTTTTTCCGCGAGAATCTTGGTGCCGATGGCCAGGAAACCGGTGGCGGTCACCCGCTTCGCCTGTTCGCCCAGGTCCGCCGTCGGTGGCAACAGGTCACCCGCCACTTGCTCCAGCAGAAACCGGTCATACGGCAGATCCCGGTTGAAAGCGTCGATCACGTAATTGCGGTAACGAAAGGCGTGCGGGTAAAAGTGGTTTTCGTCGCCTCCGTTGGAATCGCCGTAACGGGCGACATCCAGCCAATGCCGGCCCCAACGTTCGCCGTAGCGCGGTGAGGCCAACAGTGACTCCACAACCCGGGCAAACGCCTCAGGAGAGGTGTCGGCGAGAAAGGCCGCAACCTGTTCCGGCGTGGGCGGCAAACCGATCAGATCGAAGCTGGCCCGGCGAAGCAGCGTCCGCCGGTCGGCGCATGGCGCGGGACGAAGCCCGACCGCCTCCAATCCCGCCAGAACGAACAAATCCAGCGGCTGTTGAGCCCAACGAGCATCAGCCACTTGGGGCGGAGGCGGATCTGGGGGCGACACGAAGGCCCAGTGGGTCTCGTAGTTGGCCCCTTGCTCAATCCAACGCCGCGAGAGGATAGGACTGAGGTCGCGATTGAAATCCAGGGCGGCCAAAGAACGATTGGCCTGCCGATGTACTGGGTCGGCCGGCGGCTGAGAATCATCCGCGGCACGCCCTGGCATCAGCCATAGGAACACCGCGACCCACAGTATCAGTCGCATCCCAAATCGTCGTCCCCCTCTCACGTCAGCGGTTCAATTCGGTTTTTCGGAGTTCATTCGGAGTTCATTCTTGCCTCAACTTCCTCCCGAGGTCTAGCCTGCGAATGCTCCGGAAACCGCACGCCCATTCGTCAATTTCTTAGCGTGGAGATCGCCATCCATTCCTTGGCCGAAAACGAGACGCACTTCGAGACGCACTTCGAGACGCACTTATGATGCCCGCATCGAGCTCCCCTCGCAACGAACCTCACCGAGCTGCATTTACGCTCATTGAACTCCTGGTGGTGATTGCGATCATCGCGATTCTTGCAGCAATGTTGCTGCCCGCGTTGGCCAGATCCAAAGAATTAGCCTCGGGAGCCCGCTGCCAAAGCAATCAAAAACAACTCGCGTTGGCTTGGGTCCTATATGCCACGGATAATAACGACGTCATGGTCGGAGGCAATAATGTCGGAGGCCCGCACGATTGGAGCTGGCCCCCGCAACCCACGCCGTCCAAGGGAATGACTAAAACCGCGGCCCTCGAAGGCGTCCACGCGGGAATTCGCAAAGGTTCCCTGTTTCGCTACCTGCAAGATGTCAACGTCTATCATTGTCTCGGAGACCAGCGCATCAAACTGCAGCCGGGCAGTGGTTTTGCCTTCGATAGTTACTCGATCGCCGGAGCTCTGAATGGGGAACATGTCGATCTTATAATCCAAAAAGTCGGTCAGATCGTGACCCCTTCCACCAAGTATGTCTTCGTGGAACGAGCGGACAATCGGGGATTTAACGTTGGCTCTTTTTTGTTGGACCCGAAACCAGGAAATCAGTGGGTCGATGTGATGGCCGTCTGGCACAACCGGAAAAGCACCTTGGGCTGGGCGGACGGACACGCCAACACACAGCAGTGGCAGGACGACACGACGATTCTAATGTCCAAGACCGGCAATTATAACCAGGCCGCCCGACCGCCCAACGATCGTGATCTGAAATTCATGAAGCGCGGTTACGCCCATAACTATTCCAAGACGGGCGTGGAACCTTAGCGAGGCACAATTCACGACCAAACCCCTCCGCTCACGGAAGATCCAAGATCTCGATCCAGTTCGGGCTTTTGCCCGTCGGGTATTCCCTAAGCTTGATCAACTGCCCCGTGGTGGCGTCGATCCGGTAGCTCGACATCTGGTGGGAGTGTTGCCCGACTACCAGCAGGTAACGTCCCGAGGGATCAATGTTGAACCCCCGCGGCGTCTTCTCGGTCGCCACCCACCCGATGGACGACAACGTCCCGTCTGCAGAATTCACCCTGAATCCGGCCAGCGCGCTGGAAGTTCGTTCGGATCCGTAAAGAAATTTCCCGTCGGGCGTGATGTGAAGGTCTGCAGCCGAGGGTGCGCCCTGAAAATCGGGCGGCAACGCGCTGACGGTTTGCTTCTCCTTCAATTGGCCGGAACTCGCATCGTAGTCCAGGACGTGGATGGAGCCGTCGAGTTCGCCCAAGAGATAGACAAACGTGCCGTTCGGATGAAAGGTGAAGTGCCGGGGGCCGGTTTTTTCTTTCATCGAAACCGTCGCCGCTGCATTCGGAGAAACCCTTCCGGTGGCCGCATCGAAATCAAACACGTTGAGGAGATTGTTGCCGAGCGTCGCAACCAGGACATGGCGGTTCCCGGCGTCCGCGAGGATCGAATGGGCGTTCGGATAGTCGGTCAGCACCTGCAAGACAGGCTGCACCCTTCCCGGCGAGCCAATGGGATTGACGGTGATCTTGTTTCCAGGATACGAAGCGCCAAGCAGGTAACGCCCCGTGCGATCCGTGGCGATGTAGGCCAGGCTGTCAACAAGTGGCCCGCTGGCCACGTGTCGGAGTCGTCCGCTCGTCGGTTCGATGGAGAATCCAGCGGCAATCTTTGGCTCGCCGCGTGTCCCGACGTAAAGAAACCGACGATCTGGACTCACCGCCATCGGCGTCGAGCTACCGGACGTCGTGATGCCGGGGATCGGCACCTTCTGGACTCTCGTCAGGTCGCCAGTCCGCGGATCGAGTTGCAGCACATCAACGTCGCTGCTTTCGGCATTCCCAACGTAAACAAAGGTGGCAGCGCTCGCGTTCATAGCCACGAGAATTCCCGAAACGAGCGCAACATGGCACCACAAAAACGGTCGCTCTCCGGACAGCAGACCAATCGTGATCACCAGGACACGTTGAAGAATATGGAATGGAGCAGACACGGCAGGTTCTTCCTTTTGCAGGCGCTGATGATTGATTCTCTCAAGATTTCAACTCAGCCAGATACCAAGTGTCGAGTGCGTTCTCCACTTATCCAAACATTATATGCTGCACGCAAAGGTCACGAAGTGAGGTGAGTGCTACGAGAGCTCGTGGAGATTTCTTGCCTACACCCGCGGAAACGGGGTGCGCCACCTTCTGATTGACGCCCGCGCCCGGCGGGAGTCTATTTCCGGGCAATCCCGGCCGATTGCCGCGCACTAATGACTCCTGCAGGACGTCACCGGGCCATCTGCATGATTCGTGTCCTCGGAACAACCCAGCAGGCGTGCGACGGTCTCACCCGCCGCGAGATGTTACGCATGGGCGGACTCTCGCTCCTGGGGCTGTCGTTGGAAGATCTGGTCCGCGCGGAGCAGGCGCAAATCATCGCTCCCGCACGCGGCAAGGCGAAATCGGTCATCCTGCTCTACCTGTTCGGTGGCCCGGCCGTGCAGGAGACGTTCGATCCGAAACCCAATGCGCCGCTCGAATTTCGCGGTGAGTTCGGCTCCATCCCGACGTCCGTGCCGGGCGTCCATTTCTGCGAATACCTGCCGCGCATGGCGAAGTGGATGCATCGCTCCACGCTGATCCGTTCGGCAACGCACGACATGAACGATCACAGCGCCGGCCTGCTGTACACCATGACCGGTGCCCCGCCCGACAAGCTCGAATCGCTCGTGCCTACGCTGCCCACGCAGGCGCCGAGCATGAACAGTGTCATCGAATATCTCGCGCGGAATGGGCGCCACACTATGCCTGCCAGCGTCTGGATGCCCTGTTATCCCGGTTGGGGCGAAAAGATCACGCGACCGGGACCCTTCGCCGGATGGCTCGGCCAAAGGTGGGATCCGCTCATCACCCAGTGTGAACTCCGTGACACCTATGTACCGAAGGATTTTTACGATGTGCAGCGCCATCCGACCGGGCGGATTGTGCCGTTGGGAACGGAATTAAATTCCGACATCAACCTCGATCGCTTTAACAGTCGACGGAAACTCGCCGAGCAATTGCAGGCCCAGACCGCGCGGATCGGAAACTCCGAGGCCTACGAACGCTTCGACGACTATCAGCGGCGCGCATTTGATATTTTGGCGGACACCAGTTCCGCCAACAGTCCGTGGCGCGCGTTTGATCTCACGGGAGAGAAACCCGCAACCCGCGACCGTTATGGCCGTCATCTCTACGGCGAAGCGGCGCTTACTGCGCGGCGGATGATCGAGCGCGGCGTGCGTTTTGTGACGGTTTGCTGGGAATGTTTCGACAAGGTTGGCGGTGACCCGACGGCGTGGGACACGCATTCGCGGCACTTCCCGATCATGAAGGATTTTCGGCTGCCCTCGCTCGATCAGGTTTACTCGGCGCTCTGCGAAGACCTGCACGCGCGCGGGTTGCTCGATGAAACCTTGATCGTGGTGATGGGCGAAATGGGCCGCTCGCCCAAGGTCAATAGCAGCGGTGGCCGCGATCATTGGTCGTACCTTTACAACATCCTGCTCACCGGTGCGGGCGTGAAGCAGGGATACGTCCACGGCGCGTCCGATGACAAGGCCCAGCGCCCCACCTCCAATCCGGTCACGCCCGCGGACTTCATTGCCACCCTCTACGCCGCGATGGGGATCGACCC
>CAMDJH010000239.1 GCA_945900455.1 Akkermansia muciniphila | reverse complement strand
AACATAATACGAAGAGTTTCCGTAAGCGCTTACTCTCGGCCCGGGGCGGTCGAGAACGCCTCCAGGCGATGATCTTTGCCAAACACCCTCAGCTCTTGGATCTATGAAACTCGAAAGGCGCGTCCTGAGTTTGATCAGCGTGTTCGAGTTCTGACTTGCACATTCGAGCACGGCGCGCTTGGCAGCAGGACGGGTCCATCAGCCTGCTCGGCTTTCAGCCAATCAAAGAAGATGAAAATGAACATACAAGAGGGTGGCCGTAGGCCGGGTGAGGCAGGTGCTTCGATTCATGGTCTCAATTCATGTCCATTTTTTGGAAAACGTCCCCACCCATGAGCAATTCCAAACCAACGCCGTGCGGCCATCGCCTTTGGATACCGATCAGCGTCGTTATTGTCGCCGCCCTCGGCATCACCGCCATTCAGCTTCAGCCGGAGATGGACCGGAATTTCAAGAGCTGGGCCGTTTCCGCCATTGGACTGTTCACGAGCCTGCTCGTGGTGATTTGGTTCGCGCTTTTGAGCCGGGTCCGATGGAAACTCCGGCTTACCGCCCTGACGTTTGTCGGCCTCGCCTGCTTCGGCCTGAGCAAGGCCGTGCGCGTGGAAGGTACGGTCGATGGACGCGGCCTGCCGCGCCTTGTCTGGCGCTGGACGGAAGGGCCGGCGCGTCGCTACAGCGACCGGCTGGTCACCAACGTAACCGACGGGGCGAAGGCGGGCACGAAGATTGGCGGTGCGTCGGATGTTCCCCAATTCTTCGGGCCCCATCGCGACGGCATTATCCACGGGGCAAAGCTGTCGCGCGACTGGAGCGCGCATCCGCCCAGAGAACTTTGGCGGCAACCGATCGGCGAAGGGTGGTCGGCCTTCGCGGTGGTCAATGGCAAAGCGTACACGCAGGAACAACGTGGCACCGATGAATTGATCACCTGTTATGAGCTGCTGACTGGCAGCCTCGTGTGGGCGCACACCAATCAAGTGCGCTTTAGCGAATGGCAGGGCGGCGACGGCCCGCGCGCCACGCCGACGATTGACAACGGAAAGGTCATCGCCATCGGCGGCACAGGTATCCTGGACTGCCTCGACGCTGACGACGGCCACCGCCTCTGGTCCCGTGACGTCCTCGGTGAAAACAAGTTGCCGAATTTAATCTGGGGCATCAGCGGTTCGCCGCTGGTTTTCGATGACTTGGTGGTCGTTACCGGTGGTTTCACCAACGGTCCGACGGTGCTGGCTTACGAACGTTCCACCGGCAAACCGCGGTGGGCGGTCGGCGGGGACAAGGCTGGGTATTCGTCGCCGTTGCTGGCTACGCTCGCGGGTCACCGAGTGGTGTTGTCTGTGAATGCGTCAAGCCTGACCGCCCACGAACCCGCGACTGGCAAGCTGTTGCTCAATCATCCCTGGGCCAAGGATAACTGGCCGAAGGCGTCGCAACCGGTCGTGCTCGGAGACGATCGCGTGTTCATCTCGGCGGGTTACGGCACGGGTTGCGAGATGTTGAAGATCACGGCGACTGGCGATGGGGGACTCTCCGCCGCCGTGCTTTGGAAGAACAAGCTGATGAAAACCCAGTTCAACAGCGCGGCCGTGCGCGACGGGTTGCTCTACGGACTCGATGACGGATTGCTCGCGTGCGTGGACATTGCGACCGGTGAGCGCAAGTGGAAGGATGGCCGCTACGGCTCGGGCCAGACGTTGCTCGTCGATGACTTGATCCTCGTGCAGGCCGAGCGAGGCGTTGTGGCGCTGGCCGAAGCCACGCCGGACGGCTATAGCGAACTCGGCCGGATCACCGCGCTGACCAGCAAGACATGGAATCACCCAACGCTGGCGGGATGCTATCTACTGGCGCGCAACGATCGCGAGGTCGTTTGTTACGAACTTGCCACAGCCCAGGCAATCGAATGAAGATCGTGGCTTGGCGGTCTTCCAGCCGTAGGTCGTCAAGTCTTGTGAAAACCGTGAACCGCAGGTTTGTCGCGCGAACGCTCCTGATCGTTGCATTCCTGGAGGCGGTGCTCGTTACCGCATACTGGACCGCCGCCGGAGCCAACACGGGATGGACCAAGAACCGTGTCGAGGTCATTTTGCTGGACGAGGTGACGGGTCTCGACGGACGGACCTGGGAAAACCGATTTGTGCCCGGAGTGGAACTTCTCGCCGCCAGCCTGCTCAGCGGGGTTGTGCTCATCACGCTGGCGATTACCATTCGCAAACCAAAAACCACCTATTGATCGCCATGAAACAGGACATCCTCACCCTACTCGCCCTCACGTCGATTGGAGGCGCCGCCTTCGCCGGGCCCCTTCACTTCGACTTCAAGGATCCGAAAGGGGTCAACAACGCCGTGTTCAAGCTCGACGCCCCCCTGGAAGCGATCAACGGCAGTGCCAACGGCATCAGCGGCATGGTCGTGTTTGACCCCGCTGATCCCGCAGCCACCACCGGCACGCTCGTCGTTGATGCGAAGACCTTGATGGTCCCGAACTCCGTCATGAAGGAACACCTGCATGGCGAGATGTGGCTGAACACCGCCAAGCACGGCGCGATTACGTTCGAGGCGAAGTCGCTGAAGAATGTAAAGACCAGCGGGGACACCACCACCGCAAATGTGACCGGCCTGCTGACCCTCAAGGGTGTCACCAAGGAAATTACCGCGCCGGTAAAGTTCAGTTATTTGAAGGACAAACTCGGCCAGCGGGTACCCAAAATGAAAGGGGATCTGCTGGTGATCCGTTCGACTTTCTCCATCAAACGTTCCGACTTCGGCATCAACCCGGGAGCTCCCCAGGACAAAGTTACCGACGAGATCGAACTGACACTCAGCGTCGCCGGTGCTGCGCCGGCCAAGTAACCCCGGGAAACCCCTTCATTATTTGACGGAGTCGCCTAACTCTATGAATCCGCTCTATTTCAAGGAATTCAACGCGTACTTCGACCCCAACCGGGCCCGTCTCAACCTGGGGTGCGGAGGCAAGGTTCGCATCGTTTCCGGGGTCGAAACAGGCCAGTTGGCCGGAAGCATGGGTAGCCTCGAAGCCGTCGTAAAATACGCCGTCGACTCCGGTAGTCGATCGGTGATGATTTCCAACTACCTTCTGAACGGGCCCGGCCACGGAGACAATGCCAAGATCGTCTTTCGCGATCCTAAGGAGATCCGGCAGATTCTGGACGATCTGGGAATCGTTGCGCCGACCATCAGCGCGCATTGTGCGGCCTACGCACATTTGAGCGCCAAATGGGGCCCGGAATTTTCCGAAAAATTTGTTCCGCCAGGAGTCCTGAGCCGTGGCGCGGCGTACGTGGAAAGTTGGTCCGAGGAGTACCTGATCGGCCTACTGGAAGCAGGGACAGCGGCCGGCATTCACATCTTTGGCTGGTTCTGGGGGCTTTGGGGCAATCCTGTATTGCACAGTGGTTATCCGTGGATCTTTGGATGGGACACCATGATGTCCGATGGACTTAAGAGATTCACCTCGGTCACCGCGAAAGTCCGCACCCGCGCCAATCAGCTTGGCGCCTACCTCGCGCACGAACTCCATCCGGGCACCGGCGCGATTTGTTCCCGCGATTTCGGACTTTTGCTGATGGCTACGGACTACGACAGAAGCCTGTGCGTGTGGGGCGATCCCAGCCATTGCTGGGCAGGGGAGAATTGGACCCGCCGATTCACCAGCCCCATCGTTGCACCGCGGGTTGTCGGAAGCCACGTGAAGAATTTCAAGTACCTCGACGGCGCATCGACTCTGATGATTTCCGAGGACTGGCTGCAACGCGGGCACCAGTTCTGCGGGCACGGAGAAGGCGAGGTGAATCTGGAAAGCTACGCCAAGATGCTCCTCGCGATCGGTGTGGGTGAACGGTTTTGTGCCATCCAGGGCGGCGACATCATGCCGCTTTTCAGCGAGGCCGAAGACAGCATTCTGCCGCTCACCGCGCCGTCACCGGATCTTCTCGGCGCCTGCAGTTCGGGAATCGAGTGGGTCAATGAGCATCTTGCCGGCATGTCCCTGACGTCGGCGACATTCACGGACGCCATGGCGAAGGTTTGATTGGCGGCGTTGCTTCGGGTCGACAAACAGAAACGGATCCAAATATGAACATCGCCCCGTAGCCAAGTATGGTTCACTCGCGAATCTCAGGTACCCTGAAGGTCATCCTGATCCTGATGGTCATATCGGTTGCCATCAGCTCGTCAAATGTCCAGGTTTCGCCCACGCAAGATGGCGTCGTAGGCGGCGTATTTGTAGAGGTCGCCCAGCGTGGGATAGTTGAAGCAGGCCCGGTTGAACATCTCCGCCCCGGCGTTCATCATCATGGCCACGAGACCGATGTGAACCACCTCCGTCGCGTGTTCCCCCATCACATGGACCCCCAGCAGGCGCAGGTCGTCGCGGTGGAAGAGCAGTTTCAAGAAGCCCACGTCGTCGCCAATAATGTCGCCGCGTGGGATGTCCCCGTAACGGGCCTTCCCAACGACATAGGGAATTTGCTTTGCCACGAGCGCGGCTTCCGTGTCGCCGACGCAACTGGCTTCGGGGATGGTATAGATGCCGGTTGGCAACAGGGGGGTGATATCGCACTTGAACGTTTCGCCGAAGGCATGACAGACGGCTACGCGCGCCTGCTCAATTCCCGTGGCCGCCAGTGCGGGTGGCCCGACGACGTCACCCGCGCCATAAATATGTGGCACCTCGGTGGACTGAAAGTGGGCACCCACCTGCACCAGGCCGCGTTTGCCCGGGGTAAGTCCCGCGCCGGCGAGATTGAGCGTTTCCGTGTTGCTGCTGCGTCCTGCACAAACCAGCACGCCGTCACCCGACAGCGTCGCGCCTGAGCTCAGCGTGAGGATTACGTCGCCGGGTTGGGAGGCATCGCATTTCACGACCTTTTCCTTCCAATGGAACTGCACGCCATTGGCAGTCATGGCTGCGGCCAGACCCCGAGAGATGTCCGCATCGAGAAACGGCATCAGCGAATCGCGGCCATCCACCAGATGCACCTCTGCGCCCAGCGCCGCGAAGGTGCCGGCGTATTCGCTGCCGATTACACCGCCACCAATCACGATGAGCTTTTTCGGCAGAGCCTTGAGTTCGAGAATCTCGTTCGAATCGTGCACGCGATCGTCCTCGAAGGGGAACTCCGGCGGACGCAACGGTGACGAACCCGTGGCGATGAGAATTTTCTCGCCGCGAATCAATTGTTCGGCGCCGCCGGCGCCGACAATCCGGATCGTGTGCGCGTCCGCGAAGCTGGCCGCGCCGTGGAATTTGGTCACGCCGTGCCGCGTCAGCCGCTCCTCGACGCGCTGTCGTTCGCTGCCCGTCACCTGTTTTTCGTGCCCCATGAAGTCGGTAATAGTGGCCTCCCGGCGTAGCGAGAGATCCACGCCGAAGAGGCGGCGTGAGCGCCAGCCCGAAAGGACGAGCGCCGTTTCGCGCAGGGTCTTGCTGGGGATGGTGCCGGTGTTGATACCCGCGCCGCCGACCAGCGCGGCCTGCTCGACGAGGGCGACCGTCTTTCCGCAGAGACCGGCGGCGATCGCGCCGCTCGTTCCGGCGGGACCGCCCCCGAGGACGACCAGATCGTAGGTGTTCGGTTTCATGAACTCATTTCACAGCCTGAACGAGTCGACTGCGCCTTGAGCTCAAGTCCGGATCGTCAAGGTAGGAACCACGTCTCCCGCCACTCTCAATTCCGCAACCATTCCACGGCCGCAGCTTGATCGTCTTTTTCTTCTATTTCCTTCAACTTGCCCGATCCCAATGCCAGCAACCCTGTGACATCGCCATACTTTGCACCGCCGGGAAGGAAGTCCGGGGAGCGGAGGTCGAGCACCTTGCTGAAGCGGAAGCGACCCTTATGGATGGCCGCACGATCGATTGCAGTGCCGGCCTGTACGCGGGCGGCGGCGGCAATCGCACCGGTTCGATCGAGCGCCACCAAGCTGAGCTGCTTCGAGGGGCGCTCATTTCCGCGAATGTATTTCACCGCGGTCAGCACGTCGTGGACGCGGTGGGCAAACACCGCCGGATTGTAGCCCAAGGTGTAGGCGGCCGCTTCGCGGGGGTTTGTGACTCGCGGTGTCTGCGCGAGCGGTTTTCCGTCAGCGAGAAACTCACCCTGATACAGCAGGTCGAGACCGAGCACAGTGGCACCGGAGTCCACGAGCGTCTGAATTGCCGGTTGGAGCAAACCGCTTTCCGCGAACAGGCCGGCTTTGCCCGTGGCGGTGAGCCACACGACGGTGTGGCCATTCCATTGCTTCGGGTAGCAGAACACGGCGGGCAACTCCTCGTGGTAGCTTGTGTTTCGCAGCAGTCCCGTCATCTGGATCCAACTTCCTTGGTCTTTCTTGGCCGTCATTTCCCATGCGGTGTCTCCGGCGTCTTCAAGACCGCCGTCGAGGACAATATCCCAACCGCCACGGAGCACTTCGCGGTGGCGTTCCGGCGATTTCGCGGCGAGTTCGGCCAGCTGTTTCTCTGAATCCTCATGCAAAATCCGCAGCAAATGCCGTTCGAAGCCGGGGTCGGCCGCCGTCGGCGCGGGATGTTGAGCGTCCCATACGGTCAACTGCGCCCCGGTCAGGCGTGGATAGTCGCGCTCGATGACGGGCTCCGTTTGGCCGAGTTTGAAGTGCCGGTTGAGCCACCCGTAGAAGGCGGAACGGGAGACGGCGTTGTAGTTGTGAGGAAAATATTCACCTCGCTTGAGCATCACATTGTCGGGCGCGCCGAGGAACGCGTAGAGCTTTTTGAGTTCAGGAAATCCCTTGGTGGACATCTCCTTGGTCCAGTCGTTTGCACAGGTCATCCCCAGCGGTTTGGGCGCGAAGAGACCGGCAAACTCGATGTTACCGGTGCCGACGCGGAGCAGGCTCGCATTTTCGCACGTGCAGCCGCCCTGCATCGAGGTACTCACCATCACAGCGGGAAACGACAACTTCACGCGGGGATCAATGGCCGAGACAATCATTGTTTGGGTGCCGCCACCGCTCGCGCCTGTGACCGCGACACGCTCGGGATCCACCTCGGGTAGGCTGAGTACGAAGTCAAGCGAACGGATGGAATTCCAGGTCTGCAGTCCCATCGTGCTTTGGAGGTGTGCCTCCGCCTGGGGGCTGAAGAGACCCCAGTTCTCGGCGGTGTTCATTTCGGGACGCTGTTTCGCGAACCCATGATTGAGAGCGCTCGAGATTTGCTTCGAGTCGGAGTCGCCCAGCATGTCCCATTGCCAAACCACACAGCCCATGCGTGCGAGCTGCACGCACATCGATTGGAACCGGCTCTTACCACCATTCTCAAACCGCTCTTCTCCATTGGCGATTTCCCGCCGCACCTCGTCGTCACTGCTCTCGGAAAGGCGGGCGTTTTTCCAATGGCCGTGGGCGAAGAGCACCGCTGGGACTTTGCCCGCGACGTTTTTGGGACGGTACAGGTTGCCGGTCACGAAGAACCCCGGTGAACTCTCGAAGAAAACCTTTTCCACGGTGTAATCATCGCGCTCGATGCGACCGTGAATAACGGCGTTGAGCGGGGTTTTCGTCGGCATGGGCCATAAGCCTTGTGAAACCAGGATCTGACGGCGGACGCGCTCGGAGCGCTTTGCCCAAGCCTCCTTCGATGTCGGAGGTGTGAACGGGAAGTAGCCGTCCAGGTCTTTTACCGGCTGGAGGCGAGTGTCGTTGGGAATCTGTCCTGCGGGCAGGGCGCGCGGGGGTTCGGCAAACGCTGGCGCCGTCCGAGCCAGAGCCACGGAGAGGGCAAGCAGGAGGGAGTGGGTGAGGGAACGCATGGGCTCATCGTAGCGACCGGACCGGGGCTGACAATCTCTGTGTGGGCGCCGTCTCAAGTATGTTTAGCCCGGTTTGAAGCGGTCCGAATGGCCGATAGGCGCACCCGCTGACGTCCCTGCGGATCGAAGTTCGTGGGGGCGAGCCATTGTTTGAATGCCCGTTCGAGCGCGGTCCATTCTTTGTCGAGCGCCGAATACCAAGCGGTGTCGCGGCTCCGTCCTTTGTACACGGTGGCTTGACGAAACAGGCCTTCGAACGACATGCCGAGGCGTTGTGCGGCGGAGCGGGATTTCGCGTTCAGGGCATCGCACTTCCATTCGTATCGCCTGTATCCGAGCGCGAAGGCCGTCTGCATCATAAGGAACATCGACTCCGTGGCCGCGGGAGTTCGCTGGAGGCGGGGGGCGAAATTCAGATGGCCCACTTCGATCGAGCCGCTCTCTGGAACAATATGCAGGTAGGCAGCCAACCCGAGGGCATCCCCGGTGTTTGGGTCGACGATGGCGAAGAACAGAGGATCGAGGCTGCGCGCGCACTCCGCCAGCCACTCCCGATACATCGTCGGCGACTGGAACGGGCCATACGGCAGGTACGTCCACATGGCACCCGCTGGATCCAGCGAATTTTCCCGGTGCAAACTGGCGGCATGAGTTGCCGGCTCCAACGGTTCGACTCGGCAGAAGCGCCCCGCCATGGGTTGCCGCGCGGGGTGCGGCGGCGGACTCCAACCTGGGAGGGACGGACCCACGGGCTGGTCGAGGGGATTTTGTACTTGCGTCATTCGGTCGTGAATTCGAAGTGAGCTCGATTCGTCCATCGATGCGCTCGTGACGGACGGGAAAGCGCGTCGTGACAACGGGGCCTATTTGGCGGTCTTCGGGGGGCGCTTCCATTCCACGCGGGGTGGTTCCGGGAGACCAAGCACCCGGTAGCTCGTGCGGAAATGCATCTTGGCAACTTTTCGCAATGCATCGGCTCCGTGACGTGCCACGTAGTCGCGCCCCGCCTTTTCCACGGCGGCGGACGCCCCTTTGGGCAATTCGATCCCGGCCTCTTTTCCGAGGCGATCGAGCCGGGTCACGAATTCGTGGCGGGCCAAGATCGAGGCGGCGGCCACCGCAATGTCTTCCTCGGCACGGTGACGTTGGACGAGCTCGAGTTCACGGCCGAGCGAAAGTAACGCCTTGGCGACCGTTTCCTTGCTGGCGGCAAACTGGTCGCTGATCGCCCGGATGGGCAGGGGATTCATGCGATGCTGCTGAAGCATCAGGTTTTCAATGACGCGCGCGTGGCCCCAAGCGAGGACGGCATTGACGCTACGCATCTTGGCATGAAGGCGATTATATGCCTCGTTTCCGATCGGTACGACCGTATGGACGCAACCGGGAGTTTCCCGGATCCGCTCGGCGAGTTCGGCAATCCGGCGATCATTGCCAATACTCTTCGAATCGCGGATGCCCAGATCTTTCCATGCGGTGATGACGCCGGCATTGACATAGACGCCGGCGATGCAGAGGGGACCGAAAAAATCGCCCTTGCCTGATTCATCCACCCCGAAGCGCGGGTCGAG
>CAMDJH010000238.1 GCA_945900455.1 Akkermansia muciniphila | reverse complement strand
ACCAAAGTCGCGCCCTTGCATTCTGCTCGGCAGCACCATTGGCCGCGGAGCGTTTCAGAAATCGAAATCAGAGTCCCGGGAAAAATGAAGAATTCTTCCGTTCAACAATCGCTGACTCGAAAACCACCGTTTCCGTGAGATGCACCCATTCGATCCCCGGAGGGTGCAACTTCCTTGAATAATTTCAACGACCGGAATAGACTGAAACGATTATGTGTCGACTTACTGTTCTTTACGACCACCCGACCGATCCGGCGGAATTCGACCGCTACTACCATTCCGTCCACATTCCCATTGCGAAAAAGATGAAGGGGCTCAAAGGCTGGACGCTCGGCAAATGCCAATCCGCCGTTGCGGGCCAGTCGCCGCCCTACTATATGATTGTCGGTCTATACGCCGATACTCGCGCGGATCTGGAGGCCATTCTCGCCACACCCGAAGGGAAGGCCACGATCGCCGATGTGACGCATTTCGCCACCGGTGGATTTACCTTCATGTTTGATGAGGTGGTGGTGCTCATTCCCCCCGCTCGGGCTTGAAACGGGAGGGAATCTTGGTGGTAAATTTGGTGGTAAATGGTAGCGTGTATCAAATTAGCCCATGTCAAGTGATAGACTGCTCTCCGCATTGGAGCAGGCGCTTTCGCATATCGCAAGCGTCATAGAACTGCCGCTCACCGTCCGGCTATGGGACGGGCGCACAGTGCCCCTCGGCCCTAATCCGGTCGGCACTGTCACGATCGCAAATGCCGGCGTCGTGGCCTCGCTGCTGAAAAAGCCGAACCTCGAAAACATCGTTGCCCATTATGCATTGGGGCATATCGCCATTGCGGGCGGGGATTTGATGACGCTGGGCGACGCGGTCCGCAGCCGGGTCAAGAAGGCGGACGTCCGGCGGCTTCGCAAGCGGACATTGCTTGGCTTGCTTTGGCCGTTCCTGCTGGTGAAGAGCCAGAAGGCGTCACTCCAGCATGGGTTTGACAAGGATCAAGCGGGCAGCGAGCACAGCAACCAGCATAATAAAAGCTACATCCAATTTCACTACGATGTGAGCAATGAGTTCTACCAACTCTTCCTCGACCCCGAGATGCAGTATTCCTGCGCCTATTTCCGCAGTGAGGATACGACGCTCGAACAGGCGCAGTTGGACAAGCTGGAAATGATCTGCCGCAAGTTGCGACTGAAGGATGGCGAACGGATGCTGGATATTGGGTGCGGTTGGGGCGGACTGATCTGCTACGCCGCGCTCCACTACGGCGTGACGGCGCACGGCATCACGCTGTCTGAAGAGCAATATGCGTTCACCAAAGCCAAGATCGAGCGATTGGGATTACAGGGCAGGGTGACGGTGGAGATTCGTGATTACCTCAAGCTCGAGGGTTCTTACGACAAGATTTCCAGCATTGGCATGTTCGAACATGTTGGCATCGCGAATTTCCCGGCCTATTTCCGCAAGATCCATTCGCTGCTGCGCGAGCGCGGCTTGGTGCTCAACCACGCCATCGCCCGCCGCGGCAAGGCGGACACCCGGCGCGCGCTTCGCCACCTGACGCCGGAAAAGAAGATGATTTTGAAGTATATCTTTCCCGGATCCGAGTTGGCGCCCATCGGCCATAGCGTCAACAGTATGGAGGCGTACGGCTTCGAACTGCATGACGTGGAAGCATGGCGCGAGCACTACGCGCTCACCGCCCGGCATTGGTGCCGTCGCCTCACCGCCAACAGGGAGCGCGCCATTCAGATCGTTGGCGCAGAACGTTATAATTTGTGGGTGGCGTATCTCGCCGGGGTATCCTTTGGCTTCACCGGCGGCTCCATTCTCATCTTCCAATCACTCGGCAGCAAACGCGCCAAAGCAAAAGGCGGGTCCGGATTGCCGCTGACGCGTGAGGATTTGTATCGGAAATAGATAATCGGCCGGCAAAACACCACCGAAGGCGCTACTTCTTTTCGAACCGATAAGCGGCCGGAATAATTTTTGCCGTATGACCGTCGTGCACCGCGAAGGTTCCCCCACTGAAAAGTGTCGCCCCCCCGAACGCTCCATCTTTGCGCAGCGCATAGAATTTAAGGTCAAAATCAGGGCGGGACGGATCCTTGGGATCACGATGACGCTTCTCTTTGAGACAGTGTTTGACGACGCTATCGATGACCTCGAGGCAGGCTTCCGTGGGTGAAAGTCCCTTCGCCATGCGTTGGACAATGTCGAAGGCGCCGCACGTGACGATCGCCGACTCCCCGCGCCCGGTGGCACCGGCGGCGCCAATGTCATTATCGCAATAATTGCCCGCACCAATGATCGGGGAATCTCCCACCCGTCCGGGAATCTTCCAGGATAGGCCGGAGGTGCTCGTGCAGGAAGAAATGTCACCTTTGCCGGTCACGATCGAACAGTGGACCGTCCCGGTATGATACGGCACGGGTCTCGGGTTCAAAGATGCCCCCCTGCCGGACTCCAAACCAGGCTCCAGCCAAACTTTACCCGACGGAGCATCGCGCTGTTCGTCATTGAGCCAGTCATCAATGCGGCTCATCGAAGCACGCCACGCAAGCCAGTCGCGACGGGATGCCTCCGTCAAAAGGTTCTCTTCCTTGAATCCCATCCGCACCGCAAACTTCAGCGCCCCCTCCCCTACAAGCAGGCAGTGGTTTGTCCGCCGCAAAACCTCCAAGGCGACCCTTGCCGGGTTCTTGATATTTCGAATGCCCGCAACCGCACCACTCTTGTGGGTCGGACCATGCATCACCGAGGCATCCAGTTCCACAATCCCGTCCTCATTCGGCAACCCCCCATAGCCCACCGTGTTGTCACTGGGATCATCTTCCATGATACGCACGCCTTGGACGATACAGTCGGCTGTGTCGTAGCCCTGGCTGAGCAATTCCATCGCCCGGGAGGTCGCTCGCAGACCATTGGCTGACGCAATGCAGCAAGCCCCCTTGTGATTGTTGCCAGGGGCCATCCTTGCGCTATCGGGTTGCGCCGGCTGTCCGAGCAACGACAAGGAGGGAGTCATCCCGAGTCCCGCTACGGCTGTGACAGAACCGATGAACTTCCGTCGTCCGATAGAGCCGTTGGTGCCTTTCATGCGAGGGTTGTGCCAATGTTTCGATGATTTGTCACGCTCCCGTTGGAGGGGAGAGGTAACCGAGCTTATAGTGATTGGCTATGAACAGGGAAAACAGTTCGGGTAGGACGTCGATCGACCGCCGCATTGAATCAACAAAGGTTTGACACCTCCGGGCTTGCCTTTTTCCAGCATCCGCCGTAGATTTCGAACGATCCCCAGTCTATGAAAACACGTCTTTTCCCGGCCCTTGGGCTATTGATCGTTGCGTTGCCGCTCAATGCAATGATCGAAAACAAGATTAGCATCAATGGCTTCAGTGCCTATTTCACGGGATTTAATGACGCCCAATCGGACAAAGATCCTGACGCCTCCACGGTACGATTCACTCTCAAAGATAATCCCGCCAAGAAATGCTGGGAATTCCGGGTGTGGAATCTCCAAACGCGCTCTCTGGACCTAACCAGCGGCTTGGACGTGACGCTTGGCACCGATATCGATATTCAATTCCAGAAATACCCCAACGGGGATCCGCAGGGTGTCCGCTGGATTTACATCCAGGGCGCCGATCTACGGGGCTTTACCTATAGCGATGTCACCGACACGATCGACATGAAGATCCGTCCGATCGCTCCGTCTCGCACCATGGGCTACCCGACGACTCACACGGCCGCGTTGGGAATCAATTTTTATTACCCTGGCATGCCTTCGGCTCCTCCCACCTACAGCCCGCCCATCGCGCTCGGTACTGTGTTCCTCGATGAACTGCAATCGCCGCAGCATTCTTCTTCAAGTCTGCTGTGGGGCAGGGCCGTTCGCATTGACGGCATCGATAATGAGCCGGTGCGATTGGATTACATTTTTGGCAGCACCTATGCGGACCGATGGAATCTGAATCTCAACGATTTTCGAGGTTACCTGGACGGGCAGCCATCGGCCCCAGGGTTCAGCGCCAGTCTTCCCGCCAAGCCGTCCAACGCCATGGATATGGGCCGCCCGGGCGAGACTTTCGTGCATATCGTGTCGATTGCGGCCAAGTTTTCTCCCCACGACTTCCAGTTTGGCGTGTTTCGTCCCGCTCCCAGGTTCACCGGTATCCAACGGGATCCTTCCGGCGCGCGTGTGTCCTGGGTGCCCGATACCAGTCGCAAGTACCAACTCGAATATTTTTCCACGCTCGCCGAAACGCCTCACATCCTCGCGACGAATTTGTCGGGCTCGAGTTATCTTGATACAACGATCGGAACCGCACCGTTCCGGTTCTATCGACTGCGTGAAGAGTGATCGCAGGGCGCGGCATACTCGGATTTTGACTTCATCGACAAGGAACTCTTCCAGCGTATCAAGAAGTTGTTGCGATGCACCGCCCTTGCCCTTGCAGTGCCATTGAAGAACAGTCTTGACAGTCCGACGGCGGCGCGCAGTCTGGTGCTGGAATCTGGATCATCGGCTTCATAACCCTTCTTCCCTAAACCGCTAAACTAGACACATCAAATGCCTATCCAGACCCGGCACGGCTGTTCTCGCGGCTTCACGTTGATCGAGCTGCTAGTCGTTATTGCAATTATCGCCATTCTAGCGTCGATGTTACTGCCTGCGTTATCCAAGGCCAAAGCGAGGGCACAGGCGACGAAGTGTCTGAGCAACGTCCGGCAAATCGGTTTAGCGCTCGTCCTCTACACGGGCGATAACAATGACAAATTGCCCCGCACACATACCTGGGACTGGCCGTCCCAGCTGAACGATCCATTCCAAGCTCCCGGCATTAAAACGAATTGGGCGCAGACGATTGCCCCGTACCTCGGTGCCGCAGCAGCGACGAATGCGAAGGCCTTTATTTGCCCGACGACGGAGCGTATCGGACGTTCCAAAGGAGCGAACGGATGGCTGGGAACGGATTTGGGTTTCCAAGGCTACATGATGAATGGCTACCTGGGTTGGGCTCGAACGGTGTCCGTCAGCGAGGTGCAGGACACGACCGGCACCGCAATGGTCGGTGATGGACCCGTCAACACGAACAGCGCCAATTTCGAGTTGGGTCCGGACGGCAAGCCGGCGAAGGAGGGCATGTATGACTGGGCGGATGATTTTTTTGGTTGGCGCTACATTACGAACACCAAGCCACCCCTCCAGAGCCCGCACAACCAAGCGTTGAACATCAACTATGTCGATGGCCACGCCGTGGCGGTGAAACAATTGACGATCATCCGGGTCCGCCTATTTCCCGGTCAACTATAGTCCGACCTCGCTCGGCATGAACTTCACGCTAGTCAATTCGATGCGGTCGGCGATCTGCACTCTGGCAACTTTAGGCGCGCTTGGGGCTGGCAGTTTTTCGGTGTGTGCCTTGGAAGTAACCGCAACGGAGGTTACGCAACGATCGATTTATCACTCCCCGGAAAAGCCAGGTTACACTGCATGGTGCACCCTGTGGCGTGCCAAAGACGGTCACCTGCGCCTCGCCTTCCAGCAGGTCACCGGCCCCGTGCAGCATCCGCAACAACGGACGAATGTCACGGTCCTTCTCGATAGCCCGGATGACGCGCTGACGTGGAAGGTTCTCCGCGAGGCGCCGTCGCGCAACAATCTCGCCGCATCCACCAACGGAATTTATGCCGCACCGGCTGACTCCAGCTTTTGTGGCCATGGTCTTGTTGCATTGCCGAACGGCACCCTGGTAACTGGGCTCTGGGCCGGCGGCGGGATCGACACCGGCTATATCCAACGCTCGGAAGATGACGGCCAGACATGGTCGCCTCCGATCTTCTTGCTGGACCCAAAGAAATACCAAACCTGGCCCACGGTAATTCGGCGTCTTCGTGACGGACGATTGATCCTGTTTGCCGGCGTTTGGGAACGGGAATCGGGCAAGCCGCCGAATCCACAACTGTTGAAGGCCATGTTTCAGTCAGAGGATGATGGAAGGCAATGGGGGCGCCCGATTTGGGTGATGCCGGGACGGATCGGAGTGTGCGAGGAAAGTGATTTCGCCGAATTGGATGGCGGTGAACTTCTCTTCGTCCATCGAACAGAACATTTTGAGGGAGAGAAGTATCTTCACTCCGACCGATGGCAAGGCATTGTCCGTCCACGGGGTCGGGAGTGGGAGGTGGAAACGCCAACCAAGGCCCTGTTCCCCCACAGTGGTTTTCCGGAGGTGCTAAAGACCCGCGAAGGCGTCGTGTTGCACGTCGCGACCGACGGGATTGGGTGGACGGCCGATGGCGGCAGCCATTGGGGCAGGCTCGCGCTGCCCGGCAGTCCGTACTATCCCCGCGCCTGTCAACTGCCGGATGGAAGAATTCTCGTTGTAGGGCATGCGGGTAGTGACGACGTGTACGGCAACAAGGATCAATCGATCGTTCAACAAACCTTTCGATTGGGGGTAAAAACTGGGAACTGAATTTATGCCAAACTCGAACAACAGACGGATTTCAAAAACCACCGGCGATGGCTTTACGCTGATCGAATTACTGGTGGTCATCGCGATCATCGCAATTCTCGCGGGCATGCTATTGCCCGCCCTGGGCAACGCCAAGGCTAGGGCCCAGGCGATCAAATGCGTGTCAAACATGAGGCAGTGGGGGCTTGCCACAGTCATGTATATCGGCGATAGCGATGAGAAACTTCCGCTATTTGGCGACGTGTTCCCTCCCGTTCCAACCATGACCTATTGGTATCAGAAGCTTGCGCCCTATGTTGGGAAACTGGGATCCGCCACGAACTCGGAGGCCTATTCCGCGGAATTTCGGAAATGTCCGGGTGGCAATTTCGGGCCGCCGCCTCTCTCGCGTTTTACTCCGGCTCAATTTACTGGCTGGAATTGCTGGATCGGCGTCAATTATGGAGCTTTTGGAAACCCGCTCACCGGCCCGTTTTACTACGGCGGTGAGGTCAAACCTTTAAAGGCCACGCGCATCAAGAATCCCTCCGATGCCATGATGTATATGGACACCGTAACGCACTATATCTACACCCCGCTCGTTTGGCCCTTTGACAAAGATGCCAACCGCGACGGGATGATGGATAGCATGAATGGTGTTTTCACGACAGAATATGCCTATAATAACGGCCGCCCCACCGTTCACAACAACGGTGCCAACGTCACACTGTTGGATGGGCACGTCGAACGTGTGCCATTCAAGAAGCTTTGGGAATGGCGCAACAACAAAGCCACCCATTCCTACTGGTACATGGAGGATTGAGGGGCTGAATCTCCCGCCGTCACAGTCCGAATTTCCCCCGCCCGGCGTTCGTGAGTTGGTTTGAACTCCAACCCGGTTCCCATGTTTGCTCGACCACGACCATTCGCACACCGGGTACTTTCATCAATCGTTCCCGCACCGGCAGCGAAGGCGTGGGATGCACGGAAATCGAGCCGTTGGTAAAGTAGCCGAGTCGGGGACGACCTCGATGTGGCATCGCCATGACGACGTGCACCACATCGCCCCGGACACGGATATCATAGACCAGCCCGAGATCCACGACATTGATGTCCGCTTTGTACAGTTGCGCGTCCTTGCAGTCCCGCAATGCGTCCCACAACGCCGCCTTGGCAATCGGACTGTCGCCTGCCTCGCCCGGCCGCGCCAATCGCCCGGCAGACGCCTTCGCGATGCCATCCTTCGGTAGCGCGTCCTTTGAGGTGACCAATGGGTTCGCGAGTCGGCGACGCAGTTCCTCGATCATGCGCGGCCCTTCCGTCGCCGTAAACGGCAGAGCAACGTAGGCATTTTTCTCATGCAACACAGCACCGGCCGGCACGTGCTTGCCCCGCAACGGATACCGGCTCCACAGTTGACCATGCCAGCGATAGGACAAGGTTGGGGCACCGGAATGTTTGAGCGCCGGCAATCCCTCAGCCGTATGTTCCAGGAACAACGCGATGAAGGAGTCCTTGCTATCCTTGTTATAGAAGCCCACGGCCCAAAGGTCTTCGCTGTGCTGCGCCTCCACCGGCCCCGTGCGCAGTTTCCCATCCGGCCCCATCCACACACTGTCCGTAAACGAGTTTCCGGAAAGCACCCACTCATCGTCCCGCAATGCTTCCGCCTCGAAACTCTTGACCGCTTCCATGCGGGCCGATTTGTGGAACCAAGGCAAGCCGGCGTAGAAACGGTATTCGACGTCGATATTGAGCCGACTGGGTGAAAACAACGGATGGACGGCCGAATACGGAAAACCCCATCGGCGGACAATGGTGCACAACGGCCCGCGGACCACTTCATAATCGGGACACGTGTCCCACATCGTGAGCCGCAGTTTCTGGAAACCACCCGAGTCCACATAGTCATGCGCCCAATCAATGCCCGGCGGCTCGCCGTGTCCCTCGCCTCCTGAAAACAGTTCCAGCCCGTGCTCCCGTTTGAGGGTCAAACGCTCCAGTTGCCCCATCTGCCGCGAGAGCGATGCCTTGAAAAACGCATTCTCGATATCCAGTCCAAACCCTTCTCCGGTTGTCACGAGGTCCGTTGGATATGCGGGCAGCTCCGCATCCGGATTTCCGTACAGCACCAGAAACGTTTGGCGTTGGTGCGCCGGATTTCCCGCCATGAACATCAACGTGCAAAACCGCTTTTCCCCGCGCCGCATCTCGCCATACACCTGACACGGAACCTCCTTGAGTGCGCCGTCGCTCACCCGCGCCACGCGCACCTCCCGCCCGAGCGATGTCACTTGCTCGGCCAGGAAACTCAATAGTACCTCGATCGGTTCCTCGGGACGCTCGAGGTTGAGCGCGTCATTGAGCGACAATACCTTGAAGTACTTCCAGCCTTGCGCCCAATTCCGCCAGGGGGTCGGGAGCCCATCCACCGTCATATAATCCGCGGCCTCCACGAGTGGGGTTCCGGGACCCTCCTCTTCCGCTTGGGTCTGAATTACGGTCGATCGGAGCGAATGCGCCAGGGCGCGGGCCAACCGGAAGTCCTTCCGTTGCCAAGCCGCTTCGAGCAATTTCAACTTCTCTTCAAACCGATCCGTGCGATCCCAATAGGCTGCCTCGCCCCCAGAGCTTGCTGCAGCGAGGGATTTGGGATTGGGTTTATCGGCGGTGGCCTGTGCGCGCACGGGGTCAATTCCCGCCGGTGCCAAGGCTGCAAGCCCCGTTAGCCCGATTCCCAGAAACTTTCGGCGCTTGAACGGTCCAGGGAAGTCACTTTCAGGAGTTAGGTTTTCTTTCGTTGGCATATGGGGAGTTGAGTTTCAGCGCGAATGGAATCCACAGCATCAATCCGAAGTACACGAAGCGTCGGCATCCAAATGAATCAAGGACCGGGAAATTATCGTATGCTCTGTTCAGGCTCCTTGGCGACCGGATGCGCCCGCCACCAGGTCGCCAG
>CAMDJH010000237.1 GCA_945900455.1 Akkermansia muciniphila | reverse complement strand
ATTGACCAAGTGACTGCGCTATCCAGACGAAAATACCATTGGCCGTCCGACGCAGTTTGGGCCGCATTCCCCGGGAGAACCTTCCTGTTGGCTGCCCTCTCCGGGCTGGCCGCAAACAGTTGGATGTTCCCAGGAACAACAATCTGAGCATAGGCGTCACGCATGACTCGGGAGTAAACTGTCCCAATAGTTGCTAGGCCGTTGCCTGGCCAGTTGGTCGCGAGAACGGTCGGCGTCACGCTGCCATCAGCTTGAAAAGCTATTTCCCGCAACGAAGGACCGCTGCTGGCGTCGGCGAGGCTGACGACGAGGCGTTTGCCTGAATTGATTCCCAGCAAGAAGACGATCTCGTTCGTGGACTGGATGGGTAGCAAGGTCTGAGCTGGAAACTGCCCCTCACGGACTTCCAAAACTCGGCCCTGAGCACCTGTAGATCGCAAGCCGACGTAGATGGCCGGCTCAGCCCGATTGCTCACCGTGCCAAAGGCCAGCGAAGTGACGCCGTAAGGGCCAATCGGAATCCCTTTCATCGTCCAGCCCGCGTGGGTCTCGTTGAGGACAAACAAGAGGTTGGTCATGCCGCTGGCATCTCCATCGGCTGCAACAAGCAGCTCCTCGGTTCCCAGTCCGTCCAATTGCGCGGCGAGAACTACCCAGCTCGTCGGGACGAACGGCAGTTCAAGCCGAGCGATTGCGTCGGCCCTTTGCTCTGGAGTCCCTGGCACACTCCTGAAACTCGTCGGTATGCTTCCCGCCTTCCACTCCTGCCAGTTCGACCAGCCGTCGCCGTCCGGGTCGTCGAACGGAGCGGCGGGCGCATTGGTCGTGAGCCCGTTGAGGAAACGCCAGAGGACCGGTAGCCCATCGGACTCTCCTGAACGGGACAGCACAGTCTGCCGGGTGAGGTTGTTGTTCCCATCGTAGGTGTAGGCAATGGCGATTCCACGGGAGTATTCCGCGCCGATCAGCCGATCGTTGCGGTCGTAATAGAAACGGTTTGTCTGACTGCCTACGTTGAACCGCTCGAAATCGTTCAGGCCGTCCCCAAAGGAATCCGAACGATCCGGCTTCTGCTTCTGGTTCGTCAACCATAGGTTGTATTCCTGAAAGTTGGTCAGGCCGTCGAGGTCGAGGTCGCCACTTGCGTCGTTGATGCGCGGGTCCAGTCCGTTATCCAATTCCCACTTGTCCGGCATCCCGTCGGCATCCGAGTCTGCTTTCCGAGGGTCTGTGCCGTGCAAGAACAGTTCGTTATAGTCGATCAACTGGTCCAAGTCGGTATCCGGGGTAAGGGGATTCAATCTATAGATGTACTTTTGCCAAAAAGTGAGTTGATCACTTGGAGGGTGGGTGGACGCGTCGCTTGGATTCGATGGATTCAGGCCGAATGCGGTTTCCCAGCTATTGGGTAATCCGTCACGATCGCTGTCGCCATCGTAAACGGTGAGAACAAACGCCATGCTAGTGTTCGTGATACCCGAAGGAGACGTGACACTGAACCAGTACGCACCTGTGTCGACAGGTTGCACGCTGGATATGGTAAGCAAACTCGACCTGGATCCCCCAATTCGTGACGAATTGGCAAGAGGTTCGGCGTTTCGGAACCACTGATATGTTGACTGGACCGAGAAGTCCGGGGGCAGCCCTTGGGCGGCTGCTGAAAAGGTCACTTTGATGCCAGGCGATACCGTCTTGCTTGATTCCACAATGTTAGGCGGCACGGGGGCGGGTGCCAGAAACAGAGCCCACACTTCGTTCGGAAATAGAGCCCGGCTGTAGATGCGCAGGTCATCCACATTGCCATGGAAATGGAAATACTGGGACGAACCCGGGATTACATCGTTTCCAACTCGAAGGAAACTGCCTTTAAGCATTTGAGCCGCCTCGGTGTTTTTAGCGGTTAGAACTCCGTTCAGATATAACTTATAATCAAACCCACTCCTGGTGACAGCCAAGTGATACCAGTGATTAATTTCGAGCGGAGCGTCAGTTATCACCTGCCCAAATGGACTCTCTCCTGGGTTTCCAGAGTATTGGTAAAATACTGCTTTACCAACGCTGTCTACAGGTTCTACAGGTAGGCCGGACCCGTTTAATTGCCAGCGGAAACATCCGCTATCGCCGCCAAGAATAGTCGGGTAGTTAGCTTGCAAATCATCAAGCTTCACCCACAACGCGATACTAAAGTCCTTCGCAAACCGATCTGGGCCAATGTTCAATTTTATCCAATTGGTGGTACCCGTGAATTTCAAGGACCCGTTGGCATTGCCATGCCTATCGACGTCCGGAATGGCACCAAAACTTATTCCGTCATTTGCGTCCCCGCTTACATCGTCCACATTCCCATCAAACGGGTATTGAGCGATCAGGCCGGACGTGGTGTCCGCATTCCGACATTTGCCGGAAACACCTGAGGCGTAAATCGACTGAATCTGAGGCGCGGAGAGCGCAAGGTTGTACAGCGATAGTTCGTCGATCTGTCCAGCTGTAAAACCGCCGGTGAGCCAGCTTGCCGTGCCAATCTTCATTGCAACGTCACTTGGCGTGTAGCCCCCGTTTAGGGGCGCTGACGCTTTCAACTCACCATTCACATACAGTCTCGCTTCAAATCCGTCATATACTCCGGCCAAATGAACCCAGGTGTTAAGAGGAATCGAAGTGTCCGAGCTGGCATTTGCGGAACTGATGGGTTGAGCATAGACCCGAAAGGAGGGTTGAAGTCCTCCGGATACCCTTAAGGTCCAGCCTGCCGCGTTGAAATATTGTGACGCCAGGATAAACTCATCCGCATTTCCGCCGCCCGTCGGCGGACGGGGGAAGAAAAACCAACCTTCAATGGAGAGGAGGGCTGATTTCAGCGAATCGCTGTCCGGGACAAGAACAAAGTCATTCACGCCATCAAAACTGAAACTGGACCCAGCCTTTCCAGTCGCGAATCCCGTCCCATCCATCAGGGTGCCGCTATTTAGCCCTTGAATGTCATTTGAAGATCCATCACCCGACCACCATGCCACGCAGCCCGGAGGCAAAGGATAACATGCAGTATCAAAAGGCAGATCGTTGCCTTCAAAGGGAGCGTTTCCATTGTTTATAAGGTTATTCCCATTGGTTGTGCCGTCGACCAAAGAGTTGTTGAACTTCCAGTAGCCTCGAAGTCCGGGTTCGGCACCCGTGAGTTCGGTGAGCATGGCTGCAGAAAGCTGTTCTTGGGTGCGTGCCGTCGCCCAAAGTCGCACGTCGTCAATCTGCCCATCCAACAGCGTTGTCGAGGAGCCGTTATCGTATCCACTGATCTCGAAAGGCACTTTGGTTTGTTTAATTGATTGCGGGAGTCCGGATTGCTTCAGGCCAACCTGAAGGGAATTTACATAAAAGGTGATCGATCCCTCGTTCGCCGTATACACCATCGCAATGTGGGTCCATTCTCCAGACCGAATGTCTTTTGAGACGGAGACGTGGGGGCCGCCGCCACCGGTGGACGATATCCAAGCATCCAGCCTCTTGCCTCCACCTTCATCTAAATAGCGCAACCCGAAGGACTCCTCACCTATCAGGTCATCGCTTTTGCTGGCAATGGTGAAGCTGCTGTGACCCTCGATCGGTTGTGAGGCCAACTTCACCCAAGCTTCGATGGTCATGTCGCCGATAATCGACAATGACGGGGAGTCGACGGCGATAAAGAACTGCCTTGAAGAGGCAGTGAGCACAACTGCTCCGGTGTTTGCCGCCTCGCTGGTCTGGGCGTGAAGTAACGCGATGAGAAAGCCCAGACTGGCGAACGCAGAACGGATCACTGCCCGATTCAACGTTCGGGTGGCGGAATCCACACGAGCCACGTTGGGAAGCACTAAAAATCGCGCGATGAAGCGGAATAAATTCCGCGATCCGAGGAATTGAATGAAGTTTGTCGCTTTCATGCGGATTGGCTAAAGATTAAAGCGTGAGCCCGAAAGCACAGCCATCTTGGAAAAAATCGAGGCGCTGCCGCCAGACGAACAGAATGAGATGCGGGAGCAATCCTGCACCTTTAGGAACGCCAGCATCACCAGAACGAGCCGAAGGCGGCGTTGCGGCGACTGCAAGCCGGCAGCAAAGGCTTGTTGAATGCGCTACTGGAAGATCGTGACATGGAGTGGGCGCGTGAATAACGTGGTTTTCAATGGTTATACTTAGATGACGCACTCTGCGGTCAAGCGGCGGATGTGAAAGCGGTGCACAAACTTTCTTTTGCGGACGCGTTGGTGGCGGTGCCCGCGCAACGACTCGCCGCCACGCTGTTCTCCAAAGACCCGGAGTTCGACGCGCTGAAAGGTGTGATCAAGTTGCATTCGCTGCCCCCGTAACCAGGCAAGATGTAACCTCTGAACAACGAAGACGGGAATCTGCAACCGACCCGGCTTGCACGAACATCTTCTTGAAATTGTTGAAAAGCTTCCGAGGGATTGCCGACTTTCTGCAACATTCGCGCGCGGTAGAAGATTACATGAACGAATCGGCACAGGCCGCGCAACAGGTCCGGCGCGAACTGGACCGACAAACGGTGAGGGTCATGTTCGAGCGCGGCTGGGAGCGCCGGAATCAGGGCGCGGTCTGGCTTGATGTGTTGGCGAGTGTTCATGGCCATCTTCCACTTGCGCCTCGTCCGCGCGATGATCCACCGCCAAAGCCGCCAAAGTTTCCCGTGTTGCCACCAGGCACATTCAAGTTCGCACCTGCGTAAATCTTATCGGGACTACTGACTTGAGGGTTCGCCGCCATCAACGCCGAAACTGTCGTGCCGTTGTCACGAGCGATGCCCGATAATGTCGCACCGCTTTGAATCGTGATTGTGTTGCCGCCGCCTCCACCACTCGAAGATGTGCCACGGCCGGAAGCACCTGGGGAAGTTGATGTAGCCGCTGTTGTTGCAGCACCTTTAGGAGCGGCAACTGTGGCAGTCCGATTGGCCAATGAATTGTTGGCTGCCGGCATCGACGAGTTGGGCTGAGGAACGGCACCTACTCCGAACTGGTCGTATAGAACCCCTCCAATCGCTGAACCGGCCAAGTTTATCGCGCCCAGGTATCCTTCCCTCAACTTGCGGGACAATTTGTAGATACCCTTGCCAGCTATCCCTCCGGCAACCTCACCAAGCGTGTAGGCGGCGACCATCCTCGACGGGTCGCCAGCCGCGGCAACGGTTCTGGCATACCGATAGGTCTTTAGCGCTGTCTGTCCGGCGGACAAATATTCGAACGATGCTTGTGTTACGTCTTGAGCGGCGCTTTCCGGCATACCGAACGCGACTGGAAGGCCAGAAAGTTGATCTTCGATTGCGCCTTCAAACACTCCCTCCGTCGCGCCGGCAAGCATACCTATAGCGAATGCCGTTAGGTGCGCAGGCGTCTCTCCTTTGGGATCGAAGGCGGCCATTGGATTATCGTCCGCATACGCATACGCCACCGACTTCCACCCCGGCCCGATCTTCTTCACCGGATCGGTGGACAGGAATATGCCCGCATCCGCCGAATAGTAGCGTGCCCGCATGAAGTAAAGGCCGGGGAATTCCTCCATGACTCCTTGGCTGCCGACGAATAGGTAGGGTTGGGGAGCGGGGGTGGTGGATGGAGGATAGTTGGTGGTGCCGAGGACTCGGCCGTAGGGGGTGTAGGCAAACTGGACGAGGTTGGTACCGCCCGCCCCGGTCAGCGCGATGACGTTGGCCTGCGCATCCGCGTGGTAGCAGACGACGTTGTCAGCGACATCGACGCGATAGCATAGGTCGGGGCCGTGCACATACCAAGCGGTGACGGCGCCGCCGCCGTCTAGGTCGCAGAGGATCCTCTCCATGCCGCCCTTGAGCGAAAGCACATAGCCGGTGTTCGTGCTGTCCATCGTGCGGGCGACCCGGCGGCCCAAGGCGTCGTAGCGGTTCTGCACCTTGTGCGTGACGCCATTGGTGGTCCAGTCGAGCGAAGTCGTTCGATTGTCCTCGTCATAAGTGAGCGCCCAATTCTGCCCGCTGGATCCAGAGCCGCCACCCAGCAGCGCGTTAGTCATGTTACCGCCGGCATCGTAAGCGCAAGTCCAGTTGAGAGTCGGGGAGTGGTTGGTGGAGAGGTCATTGATTGCTCGCGTCTTGAGACGGCCGCTCGCGGTGAAGGTGGAGGTTTCGTCGGTGAGCGGAGGCTGGCGCCAACGGAGGGTGCCCTTCTCAGTGGAGCCTGTCTTGTTGCCGTTGCGGTCGTAGGCGTAGGTGAGGGCGAGGTTGATGGTTGAAGGTTGAGAGTTGAGAGGCGAATGGGAGAGGGCGGTGAGACGGCCGGCTTCGTCGAAGGCGTTGGTCTGGACCACCCCATTGGGCCAGGTACGTCGGACGAGCCGATCCGCGCGGTCGTAATCGTAGGTCATCTCCCGCCCGGCCCAGTCCACCTGGTTGGTCAGGCGCCCGAGTGCGTCGTGGCGGCTGGTGAGCGTTTTTCCGCCGGGATAGGTGAGGGTGGTGACCCGGCCAAGCGGGTCGTAGCCGTAGCCAACGACATCTCCATGGGCGTCGGTCTGCCCAATGGGCCGATCCTGCGAATCGTAAACGAAGCGGGTGGAAGTATTCACACCGGCAAAACGGCGCGAGATGAGCGGGAGGTTGTCGTTCGCATCGGGCGGGCCAAAAGTGTCCCGGCGGCCGGTGCTGAAATCCACGAAGAGCAGGCGCCCGGCGGCATCGTAGGTGGGGGTGCGAGTCGTGCCGTTGGGGTCACGCTGCGCCCGTAAGCGGAGGAGTTCGTCGTATTCGTAGCGCCACTCAAAATTGTCCTGGTTACGTTCCATTGTGCGTTCGTTGCGCGGTCCGTAAGTCATCACGTAATGGCCGTGAATGGGTTCACCGGCGTCCTCGATGTCGGTGATATTACCCACGCCGTCGTAGGTGTAGCGCCATTCGTACCCTTCGGCGTCCTGCCAGAGCGTAAGGCGTCCGCGGCCATCGTAGGAATGGAGGGTTGGATGGCCGTTAGGCGTGGTGGTCTGGAGGATGCGCCCGGCGACGTCGTAGCTGGTGCGGCGAGCGTTGCCGAGCGGGTCGGCCTCGGCCCCGACGCGGTTCAGGCGGTCGTAGGTCTTGGTCCAACGGCGGCCCAGCTTGTCTAACTGGGCAACGGAATTGCCGTTGGCGTCGTATTGGTTGATGGTGGAGCCGCCCAAGGGATCGGTGACACGAACGAGGCGGTTGGCGCCGTCGTAGGCGCTTACGACGGCATTGCCGAGGGGGTCGGTGACGCGGTCGGGCTTGCCCCTCGGGGTGTAGGTCGTGGACCAGACGTTGGTACGGGTGCGATCGGTGATGTTGGTGCGCTGGTTGGCGGTGTCGTAGGCGAAGGTGGTTAACTGGCCCTTGCCGTCGGTGGTGGAAAGCAGGTTGCCGTTGGCGTCGTAGGTCCGGTGGTAAGCGCGGCCCAGCACGTCCTGCACGCGGACGGGATTCCCATTCAGGTCGAGGTCGTAGCTAGTGGGGTCGCCCAGCGGATTGGTTTCCCGACGCTTCCAGCCGACATCGTTGACGACGTAGGTGGTGGTGACGGTCGAGTTGGCCGTGAACGGCTCTGTGCGGGAGTTTAGGAAGCCGTTGGTGTCGTATCCGAAAGAGGTCACAAAGCCGTTGGCGTTTGTGGACGCGAGCACCAGCCCGTTCGTCTCGTAGCGATAGGTAACTAGGGGGCCGAGGTCATCTTCGTGACGGAGCAAATTTCCGGTGGCATCGTCGTAGATGTAACGGTTGGTCCATGTCGGGTTTCCATTGACGTTCGTCGGCTGAGGGGTGACTTGCGCGACCGCTTTATTGAAGAACGGGTGAAACCACCAAGTGGTTATCTCGCCGAGCGCGTTGGTGCGGGCGATGACATTCGCCCGTTCATCGTAGCCGAGAAAGGTCTGCCACCCGAAAGGTTCTGTGATGCTGGTACGGTTGCCCCGGTCGTCGTAAGTGTAGCGGGTGATGTTCGTCAGCGGGTCTTGCTGCGCGAGGATGCGGCCCTTGCGGTCGTACGTTTCAATCCACGAAAACCCGCCCGGATCAATGTGTGTGATCTGGCGTTTGCCCGGCAGGCCATATTCCGTGCGGTTGGTCCGAAGGAGGGCATCCACCTGGGTGGTCTGGCGACCATATTGGTCGTAAAACACCGAGAGATTGGTGTTTCCACGCGGATCGACGATCTCGCTCAGGAGTCCGTTAGTGCCATAGTGAAATTCCCAGCGCGTGTTGACGTTGGGTGCCGTGATTCCCGCGGCTGCCGGGGCGGTATTGGTGATCCACTTGGCTGAAAGGCGGTTCGAGGAGTCGTAGTCGAAGTTCACCTGCCAGGAATTGAAGGTGACTTTGGTGAGGAGATTTCGGGCGTTGTATTGCAGGGCATTGGTGCCGCGCGCCGTGTCCACCACGTTGGTCAGGATTCCGGTGGTTTCGTTGTATTTCAGCGAGACCACATTGCCGTTCAGGTCGCGAATCTCGAGCAACCGTCCCCGCAGCACCGCCAGTCCCGAACCGGGAGACTTGTAGAGGTAGCGGAGCCGTTCCGGCGTGGTCCACTGGAGGTTGCCGTTGGGAAGCGAGAGCAGTTCGCCTTTGTATTCCCGGTCGCGCGGCTGGTATTCGGCCGACTCCGAATCTTTTCGGTCCCAGGTGTCAATCGCTCCGCTCCAATGGAGCAGACCGACAGTCCCTGTATCATCAAGCGGGGAAAACGTCCCAGCGGGAATCACCCGAGTTTCAAACGTATGCCGCCAACCTCCTCCGAGCGCCCCGGCCGCATACGGGTCAATACCACCGAGCTTGAAGCCGCCGAAGGCATTGCCACTGGAGTATCCGAAGCGAAGATCGAAGGCGATTCCGGGCGTCGGGCGACTGAATGCCACCTGTTGCCAAGAAAAGCCTCCGGAAAGTGGAGTCAAGGCATCCCGGCCACCATTTTTGCGGGCATCAAACGCCGACTGCTCGCCGGCTTGGTTGGTTTCTTCGAACAAAACGGAACCTACCACGGTGGCGGCCGGGATGGAGTTAGAGGTGGCGCTGGCATAATTGCGGAGGCGGTTGGCGCTGTTCGTCGAGTAAGCGAATTTGAAATAGCCCTTGAGTTCTGGGAGGTCTGGTTGGTCCCGGAACATGTTGTCGACGATCAAGTCATGCGAGAGTGACGATCGGTAAACCGCCACTTCCTGAACTTCTATCACTAATGTTGCGCTCAACATTAGTAGTATAATGTTGAGTGCCCAATAATGTTGAGTTGAGCGCCCCTTTGCTGCGCCGGCGGCCTTTGCCGGGGTTTTCAACTCAACATTATTGACGGGGTTTAGCAATCAGTACTGATGCTCCGAGAGATGAGCTATCTGCATTTGCATCCACTGGGGAGTTGACTGTGGGGCGCATGGTTGTTGGCCTGGAGTGAGGGCCAGCGCATCCAG
>CAMDJH010000236.1 GCA_945900455.1 Akkermansia muciniphila | reverse complement strand
CTGGGATCCTGGCCAGCCGCACGGGTTGGCGAACTTACGCCGCTGGCTTGGAAAGCCGCCCGCGCCGGTGCTCGGAATGCGTAGTCGCATCCACTGATCCTACCCCGATCAGTCTATCGACCATAGATGGGGTTCACCGGACGCATACTAAACAACAACCCATCGCGGCTTCCTCGGTCCCGGTCGTACGAAACCCAGTCGCGCGGAAACTTCGGCCCAATTGACGACTCGCCGTGTTCGAGCCGCGAGAAAGTCCTGTTGATCCGCTGGATCGCGGAAGGCGTAAAAGATTCCCAAACCGGCGGGAACCACAGTGGTTTCGAGCGCGTCCTCCAAGAATTGTTGAAGTTCGTGCTGCTCGTAGAATTTTTGAAACGTGCCCCGTTTCGTCACAACACCGTCACCAAAAGTCGCCGCCCGATCCATCGCGACGGTCTCTTGAATGAGTGCGGAAACTATCAACAGCCGGCGCGCAAAACGATTCGCCTCTACCAGCGCCTCCAGTCGCTCGGCCGGGTCCTCAATTACATTCAGCACGTATCCGAAGTTCACGATGTCGGCCTCGTGTTTGGTCGTTTGCGGCCGGTGAACGGGATCCCAACCTTCAACCTCGTAACCCAAAGCTCGAAGTCCTTCGACGTCGGCACCTTGCCCGCACCCGTAGTCAAAGATGGTGGAGCCCTTTTTGAGAAGACCGTGCTCCATCATAGTTTTCACCGGCTTCGAGAGGTCGTATCGGACCAGTGCTGTTTTGTGCCGATGAATCTGCGGTGCGCTGTGATCGGTAGCAGCCGATGCTGCATCGTCAGCTGCGGTCACTTGCCGCAATTGGTGCCCATCTACGACCAGCCCTTTTGAGCGCAGTAGGCGCTCCCAATTGAGCTTAAAGCCAATCGTGGAAGTTTCTTCATACAAGCCGGCTTTCTCCTCCAGCTTCGTCAGTGCCTCAAATGTTGCGCGACGTGGATCATGTGCCGAAAGGAAAGTTTCCTTTCGGTGTAGGATGGGCGGATTGATGTTGTCAGCGTATTCCGTGTGCCGGGTCTTGCCGGTGACCAGATCAACCGTGATGGCTTGATGGAGGGGCGGGTGCGCTTCTTCGAGAAAGTCCGGATAGGCAAGAAATGAAACCTTCAGTTCATCGAGCCGGAACTTGATGACGTTGTGGGATTCATTTGCGCCGCAACGCTCGATAACCCGCTGCAGAAGTTCATCAAGGGCCGGACCGAACGACGACGATGGATCTCGAAAAACGTAGAGTGCCGATGGCAGCCGCTTCCCGTGCTGAATCTGGGAGACGAGGTTTTGGTACTCACTGAGCGTCATCTTGGTGCATGTTACGTAGAGGATTAGCAGACGAAGTTGGTAGAGTAAGGCAGTCAGCGCTCACCTTTGTGAAGATTCCGAAGATTCAGCGCCTGCTGATACTCCTTGCTCAGATCGAACCCAATGTCCTGGTCTGGAGCGAACTGTTTCCATGTGACGTACATATAGCACAAAAGATGGAGGCCGGAGAATTCACCTGGGAGTGATCTCAAAGTGTACTTTCGATTTGCGTCGTTCGGGTTGATGCCGTTTGTGCCCACTGCAGCGATCTCCATCGCAACTTTTTGGACTGCGGCTGGACTGAGTGCGTCACACTTCTCGAGTGCGCCAAGACAGTACATCACGGCGTCCATCCTTACCCCCCCGCCTACCGCGTCACGCATGTTAGCTTGCGCAATCCGAGAGCGCCCTTTCTCGGCAATTTCGGCTATCTGACTGTGGGGATTAATATCAATTGCACGAAGGAATGCATCGTCCGCATCGCCGAGTTTCTTCTGCTGCTCCAACGCCTGGCCTAAGCCAATCCAGGCATGTTGATCGTTTGGTAGCAGGGATGCGGCTCGCTGAAGGAACGGGATCGCCTTTTCTGGAGGTTCGCCGAGAGCGAGCAGGCATCCGCCCAAATTTCGGAGGACGTATGGATTATTCCTATCAAGTTCGAGAGCGTGCTCCAACACTGTCCGTGCCTTGGGTAGATCTTTCTTGCGGTAAAGCGCCACCCCGAGGGCAACCAGAAAGTTCGCCTGATCTGGTTTGGCATCCACGGCGCGGCGCAAGTGGTCGATGGCCTCGTCCAAGGCACCGAGATCGCTGAGTGCCATGCCGAGGTTGTAGTTTACCGTGACATCGGTGGGTCGAACCTTGGAAATGAGACGGAGAATTTGGACACCCTGCCGGTAGTCGCCGGCCTTCAGTCGATCAAGCGCCTGCTCGACCGGGTCGAACTCACCGGCTTTCGATCGCCAAGCAACACGGATGAACTTTTCATCCACCACGACCTGGATCCAATCGGCGGTTTTCTGAAGCTCGGTCCGGAAAAAATCGACGACAGCATCTCTAAAGGCGGGAGATCCGACCCGTTTTGCGCCGTCTGGCAACAGGTTCAAATCAAACTGCTCGACCGGTATTTCCGCTGTTACTTGTTCATTCATGTCACGGATTCAATTTGTACGGGATGCGATCATACCAACCGTTGAGACCCAGCTCGAACGCCCATTCGTCAATCAAGTCCATGTCGGACGCAGAATCCTCGGAAATCTTTTCTGAGATGGCCAGAAGTCTCATGCCTCCTTCCAGCAAGCCTGCAGCCTTGAATGGCAGAATCAGTGATGGGTCGTTCCATCTCTTCGACCAAAACATGGCAAACGCCGCGTTCATCGACAAGTTGGCATCTACAATCTTACGGGGGAACATGGCACTATTCGCCATCTTTATCGCCTCGATATTCTGCTCCAATTGAACATGAGCTCCAGTCTTTTGCAGTTCTCGCAAGTCAGGGTAAGACTCAAACAACCACTGGTCGATACGCAGGCCAACAGGGTACATTCGGAGCTGGGTGATGAGGCCGTTTAGGAGGTGTTTGCCCATGCCTCTCATTTCCCCAGGGATGCGCAGCTCGCTTAGAGCCTCGTCCATTCTCCGGTTTCCTTCAGAATTCCATCCTACATCAAATCGTTTTTCAGAGGGGGCCATGTAGAGACGGATCACAAATCCGCACTGGTACGCGATAAAATAGTCTGGAGGTATTGAGCCGCTCGGCTTGTAGCGAAGAATGTGCATCGGGGCATCGCCCCTCGCGATTGTGATCTTGGCCAAGGTCTGGAGTGAGGGGTCTTCGGCAATGTGAACGGGTCGGTCGGTCAGCTTCACGGCCAAGTCGATAATTCTCTGGGTGGATTGCTTCAGCGGCATTTAGATTTCGTCCTGAGTGTGTCTGGACTGAAGTTGATCTGGGGCGGTTGGGAAAGGCTTTTCCAGCGGCGCTGATCTCTTGCGTCGATTGTCGAGTATTGAGGGCACCTCGCTGATGCGGTCGTGCCTTCAAACTCCACCCCGATTTGTAACCGTGCCTGAGGCTTTCAAATCGACGGCCAGCCGGCAGACCGCTCGGCAAGTCCACCCAACTTCTGTCACCCAGCCAGTGCGCAGCTAGCTCACCTTGACCTTTTCCGAAGTCCACGAGAAATACCCGGTGGATGCAGGCCAGCGAAAAGTGTAGAAAGAGAGCCATGACGATCACCAAACAGAGCATCGCCGAAAAAATCGCTGCCTACCTGCACCGCGAACTGACGCTCGCGCAACTCGTGGACTGGGCCGAGAACGCACTGATGGACGGTGAACTCGACGAAAACCAGACCGAACAGCTCGCCGCCGTGCTCGCCCGCCTCGGCGTGGCCGACGTGCGCGCCTTCGGCCTCACGTGGGAGGATTGCGAAGACACACTCCATCAACTCGGCTATGCCGCGCGGGTGGAAGTGGCCGTCGCCTGAGCAACGGTTTGCTAGGAGTCAAAACGAGTCATTGATACGGGTCGCCCGACACGCTTGCCTCTGTCCATTTCCCGCATATGAGCCATTCACACCGTTTGCTGGAAGGCTCGGACAGTTAATTCTTTTTCGGGGGCGGACTTCTTTTTGGGAGTGCCGAGAGCTTGATACGCTGGTAGGCACCACGCTTCTGGTCCTCGGGATGCGGCTCAATTGCCAGCACGGTGATGTCCTGCGGGTCCGGGCCGTAGGCCCAAAAGAGGCGTCCAGCCGCCGGCGTGTTGTTTTCCAGATACGACTGAAAAATCTTGAGTCCGTATTTCCGCGTGAGGTCATCGATCTCGTGGCAGTTCAAGCTGTTGTGGCGGGGGTTCTGGGAAAGGTAATTCAGGGTCTTCACCAGTTTCTTGAAAAACTTCATTTCGCCAGCATCGAGACGATTCGAGGACCGCCGCGTCCCGAGATCTTTCCAAAACGCTTCCATCTCCGGCACTCCCATTCGGATGTTGAAGGGCATGGGTACGGACTATTCCTCGGCGAAGGCCGTGAGGTCGATGGGCGCAGAAACTTTGCCCTTCTTCAAATTGGCCACGGACTGCTCCAGCATCTTGAGCGTGCGCGGGGGCACAGCGTTGCGAGGCACGAGGACGCGCGGCTCCAGAAGGTAGCTGCCATTCGAGAGTGCCTTGACGTGAAAGTATTTGGCCTGCGCGCCGCGCAAGCTGATGCGCTTCTTGCTGTCCGCAGACGTGTCGTATTGCTCAACGACGCTGATTCCATCCCGGGGAGATGTCATCCCTTTCGCGTGAGGCTTCGATAATGTCGGCATGGGATGAACATGGTGGGAATTCCCACTCTCGTCAATCCCGGTAAAGGGTCCCGGCAATTGAAAACTCTTCCCGCATTCGAACCGTTGCCCTGCGTGCGACGACACTCCATCTGATGACGCTTAACTGCTTTTGACATCGGCAGAGCGAGTGTCTGTGATTCCGCGGCGGTCCGAGAGGAATTACCAAGGGAAAATCTCCCGATCCCGCCAGAACAGAGCGGTCTTGTCCTGGGGCGCATCGGCCGCAAGCCAGACGATTCCGGCGGCGCCTTCCTCCACGGATCGCGGCGCGGCCTGCCCTCCCATCTCGGTGCGGCACCAGCCAGGACAAACGGAGTTGACCGCAATCCGCTTGTCCTTCAACGCGGCCGCGAACTGGCAGGTGATGGCGTTGAGAGCCGTCTTGGAAATGCAGTAGGCGGGTGCCCAGGTGCCCGGCTCACTGAGTTGCCCGCCACCGCTGGAGACGTTGACGATGCGGCCCGCTTGGCTCTTCAGCAGGAGCGGCAGAAAGGCCTGCGTGACCCGGAGTGCCCCCAGTGTGTTGGTCAGAATCGTCTGCGCGACAAGCTCCGGCGCGATGTGCAGGATGTCACTATCCCCCTCGGCAATGATAGCCGCGTTGTTGATCAGGACGTCGAGTTCCGTCACCTGGCTGGCCGCGCGCGCGACGCTGCCAGAATCCGTGATATCGATCTCAAGGAACGAAGCGTTCTTCAACTTTGCAGCGGCGGCAATGCCAGCGTCGGCCCGGCGCGCCGTCAGGATGACGCGGAAGCCGCGCTCGGACAGTTGTCGGGCGACTTCAAAGCCAAGTCCACGGTATGCGCCGGTGACGAGTGCTGTCTTCATAGGCGAGTTAGGATATCCTAACTCCTGTCACGTAGCCAGCGCACCTTGACGTTCGCCGAGTCGGAATCCATCATCGCAGCCAGGATGAAAGCACTCTTGGCTTCAAACAATGGCCCGGCTAAGGCTAAAGCAACCACTTCAAATGGCACCGGTCTCCGGATGACTCGCCAAGTTGCGGAGAAACGGGCTGTCGGCAACTCCAAGGCGGCCAAATTCGATGGAGTCGCCTTCTTGCGTGCGCTCAAGTAATTGTTGTTCCACGTAGCCATTGCCATTGAGGTTGCTGCCGATCGATTCCTTTCCTTCGACGATGAGCAGAACGCCCTGGCTGAAGCTGTTGGATTGAAGCTTGTTAGGCTGCCAACCAAGGGTCGCTGAAAGGGATTGGGATTGGAGGCCGCAGCGGCTTTATTAGTCCAATTTTCCCCGCCGCGCGGCCGAGACTATTCTTCAATGCGCGTACGATTGTCCGCGGATCTCGCGAGCCTGGAGCGCCTCCAATCGGTGATGCGTTGCAACTTCCATATGGGCTGAGTGGTGATTATGACTCGTTCCGCATCACGGGCGCGCTTGCCGCCATCTACTTCTCGCGGCTACCGCAAATGCCTGCCTCAAAAAGTTAGGACATCCTAACTTTTGGGGAGTTATCCACAGGGCGCTTGTGTCATCGGATGGCATCGCATGTTAGAATAGTGACATTCGTCGACGCGCTTCGTGTGCGCACGCGTGCGGCGATGTTTATCAGCTAACCTATTTTATACATGACTCAATCCAAGATAGCCGCCGGCGTGGCATTTGACCCGGAAGTTCTGGAATTCCTTCGTGGCCTGTGCACGGAGTTTCAACGCGACCGGAGCTTCGTTATCAACGCCATCGTCCGCGATTACGCGCAACAACATCGGCGCACCAAGCCCAGAAAACCGGAACGGGCGATTAACTTCTAATCCATGTCGTTGCTAACCCATGAAAATCGAATAATCAGCCCATTTAATCCGCGAACCAAAGCCATCAAGCCGTTCGCCGGTTTTGCTGCACCCACCAGCAACACCACCTTCGCCCCAAACCAGTTCTTTGACGCTTGTCTCCCCCACTACTCGCGTGGGGTGGTTCGTTTGGTGGCCTATCTCATCCGCAAGACCCTTGGTTGGTGCGACACCGAGGGCAATCCGCAGGAGGAACAGATCGCCGTCAGTTACCGCGAACTCATCACCAAGGCTGGCATTAGCCGTGACATGATTCGCCAAGCCCTCGATGAGGCCGTTGCGGGCCATTTCATCGAGTGCGTGCGCGAAGGCCGGGCCAACACCACGGGTGAAGTCGGCCAGAGCGCAAGTTACCAACTCCGTTGGGATGCTTCGCCGGAATATCGCAAGAAGCCTGCGGATTTCCGGGGCTTCTTCGAGGGCCAGGGAAACCGAACGGACATCCCCAACCAGTTCTTCGATGTCATCGTCCCGAACGAACCGTTGTCCGTGATCAAGGCGGTCGGAGCCGTCATCCTCTTCTCCATCGGCTTTCAGGCCAAGCATGGCGGCCGACGTCAGCAGGTCGCCCTCTCTTACCGGGAGATTGAGCGTTATACGCACATCGGTAGCCCGGTAAATTTGACCAAGGCGCTCCGTACCGCCCTGGAGAAGTACTATCTCGTGCGCCTAGAACCGGGCGTCTTCAGCCACCGTTTGGATGAGCGGCGGCCCGCCATCTACGCCTTGCGTTGGGCGGACGACTGGCACGGTCGGAAAAACATAGCAGGGTCGGAAGCGTCGGAAATCGATAGCAGCCACGGTCAGAAAAACGAAGCAGCCGAACAGTCCGAAATCCATAGCAGTATTCAAACGAAACTAGAAAACGAAACGGACAAACAACAGGTTGCTCACCCGGCGAAGGCCAAGGAACTCCTGAAGAGAGCGGGTTTCGGAACGAAGGCGGCGGCGAAGCTCGCCGAACGCGCATCGTTGGAAACCATCGAACGCCAATTGGCATGGCTGGAGGATCGCACGCCGACCAAGAACCGGCTGGGATTGCTGCGACAGGCGATTGAGCAGGACTGGTCGGAACCGATAAAAGTTAGGATGTCCGAACTTTCTGGGAAACCTGGCTACGTATTTGCCCAGCATTTCTATGCCGCATTCGCCGGCAATCACGCCGAACCGGTCAGCCAACCGTCGCCACGCGACTGCGAGGCTGCCGAAGCCTTCGTGCAGCGGTTTGTTACCGATTTTCCGGACATGTCCGCGTCCGAGGCCGGTCGCGCCTTGGGGAAATTGGCGCGCGAGCAACGCAATCCCTTCCCATCGCTTCAACTCGGCCTGCGCCAGTTGGGCGACCGACTGTTCGTTCGCGTGAAGTCTGAACGCGACCAGACCACGCGCGAAGCACGCGAGCGTGATCGTGAGGAACGCCTCCAAACGCTGACCATCGGCTACGAGACCTTTCTGCGCGGGGAAGAGCAGCGGTTCCAAGCCGGGCAGCCCGAAGACTACGCCGACTTCCTCGCGCACCGCGTCGGCGAGCGGGAGAAGCTCACCCGTGATCCGCTCTGGTCACGTTCACCTCGCTGGCTGGAACTGTTCGACGCCGACGCGAGGCGTCTGAACGACTTCCAACACTTCTTCCACCTACCGGATTTCGCGCAGTGGAAGGCCGCCATTACTAACTCATCACCACAACTATGAAAGTCATCACTGTTATCAACGCCAAAGGCGGTTGTGGAAAATCCACCATCGCCATGAATCTCGCCTGCGGCCTTGCCCGCGAGGGGAGAGTGCTCCTCCTGGACATGGATCCGCAGGCACAGGTCACGCAATGGCTGAAGGCCGGCGATGGTCTGACCGCTACAGGCACGTTGCTTTCCGCGCTCACAGGGCAACAAACCTTGCGTGAGGTCATCCAGTCGACCCAATTCGAAAACCTGTCCTTCGTCGCCAGTGCCGACGGCTTGGAGGACCTCGGACGCCAGATCACCGAGCATGAAGGGTACTCGTCGCTTTTGAGTCAGTTGCTCGCGACCGAAAATCTCGCTCCCGACTTCGACTTTCTCGTCATCGACAGCCCGAACCAGATCAGTCCCATTATGGAGAATGCCATCTTCCCGGCGGACTTGTTCATCGTGCCATTCGAGAGCACAAAGGCCGTTCGCAGCTACGCGAGCTTCTTCAAATTACTGCTCCGTCTCCGCCCGGCAGGGGACTACGGCATTCTCCACGTCTTGAGCAACCTCACCCGACTGCCCGGACTCCGTGCCCGAGTCTTGTCGCTCATGGAGCAGGACAGCATTGCCCGCGCGCAAACCGAGATCCGTTCGTGCGGTTGGCTCGCTCAGGTGGACGAGTTCGGCGGTTCCATCTTCCAGTTCCGTCCCTTCGCCAAAGGGGCATTGGACATGGCGCAACTCGTCGAAGAAGTGCGCGGATTGTTCTCATTACCCACTAACGGGCACAGCCCAAACCCGGAAGCCGCTCCCACGGACTCCGTTTCAATATTATGAAATTACCTGAAGGAAAAAGCCGACTCGATTTGGTCAAGGCCGGTCTCATGGGGGGGCTGGCAAAGCGCGGCCGTTTGGTCGTGAGTCTGGACCGTCTGATCGAAGACTCGCAGAATGAGCGCAAAACCTTCCGCAACATGGAAGGTTTGATAGCTTCCGTTAAAACGTTAGGCGTGATCGAACCCATCACCGTTACCCCCGAGGGTGACGGGTTCCGTATCCTCACCGGCCATCGCCGTGCCCGAGCGGCTCGTGCCGCCGGCGTGAAAGAAGTTGAAATCATCGTGCGTGAGCCCGAAGACGAACTCGCCCGCCGACGCAAAAGCATCGTCTCCAATGTGCAGCGCGAGGACGTCGGCCCGGTCGAAATGGCCGAGGCGTTGCAGTCCATGCTCAGCGAAGACCCTACGGTGAAGACCCAGGCCGCCCTCGCCCGTGTCATTGGCAAGAAGGAAG
>CAMDJH010000235.1 GCA_945900455.1 Akkermansia muciniphila | reverse complement strand
TGCAGTAGCGGCAGTAGCTGGCGCAGCGATCGGTGACGAGAAACAGCACGCGGTCAGGATAACGATGCACCAGACCCGGCACCGGCATTTGGCTATCCTCGCCGCAGGGGTCGCTCATTTCATCGGGGTCTTCCAAGGTCTCCTCGATGCGCGGGATCACCTGGCGGCGAATGGGGCAGCCGGAATTGTCCGGGTCGATCAGATTGAAATAATGCGGCGTGATCGCCATCGCCAGCTTGTTGCCGGAGAGCAGCACGCCAGCACGCTCTTCCTCCGTCAGCGTGAGATGCTCCTCCAGCTGCGCGCGCGTGGTGATGCGGTTCTTGAGCTGCCAGGTGGAGCTGTTCCAGTCGGCGGGAGAAACGTTCTTATCTGACCAAAAGCCAGGAGCGTAGGAGCGGAATTCCTTCTCAGGAACCGTGGGGGTGTCGTGCATGGGCTGAAGTGTCAATATGCTCCAATACTACACGAGCAGGTGGCGATGTTTCGCTTCCGAACGGACCGGTGCTTCCAAGTGGTGGTAGGCTGCGAGGGTCGCCAGCCGCGCGTCGTCCCGAGGGCCGCCCACCGTGAAATGGTAAAGGCTTTGGAAGGCGTCGTCCGAGAGACCCATCAATTCATGGACCGGATCGTCGAAGAAACAGCCAATGCCGGTTGCTCTGACGCCGGCGGCTTCGGCTTCCAGGTAGAGGACCTGCCCGATCATGCCGGTTTCCCAGAATAGTTGGCGATAGCGATAGGGAGCCGTCTCAACCTCCTCCCGAAACCGGGCGATCATGCCCAACGAGAAAGCGCTTTCGCCAGCAATGGACTGCCCGCAGCTTACCGACGCTGCGGTGCTCTGAAAATCTCCGGCCTGGAGCAAATACAGGGGAAGTGTTTCATCCACTGGCCGCCAGAGGAAATGGCGATGGCACTTTTGCTGCAAGGCAGGTAAATCCCGTTCCGCTCGCAGCAAGAAATACAAGCCCGGCTCCAATCCCGTGACGCGGTGGACGAACAAGAGCAGATGCACGCAAGAGACGGTCAGTCCGAGATCGAACGGCGCGCTGGCATCACGGGGAAGGGTTTTGTCCAGCATGGCGCAAAACTGATCTTTGGTGATGCTGCTGACCCCATCGAAGGCCACCGCGCTTCTTCTTTGGCGAATGATTTGTGCGGCCGGGATTTTGGATGGGGTCGGCGGCGTGGAAAACGGGCGTGTTGATTCGGGCAAACCGTGACGAACGGGGACAGTCAGCGGCGCTTCCTCGTGCTTGGGTTTTGCCGTCGCCTCAGCGACACGCGAAATGATTTCCCAATCCACATGATCCTCGCTCAATCGATTTGGCCTTCCTTGAAACCTCAGCCCTGAAAACTCCGATACAATCTCGCGCGGCAAATCTCGCGGAATCCGCTGCTCCCCGCTGCGGTGGACGAAACACAGCAGCTCGGGATGCTCCAACTCGAACTCCGGCCACTGGGTTTGATCGAAGCCCAACAACCTGGCAATCTCCTCGTCTGACAATACGTTCAGCCAGGTGACTTTCCAGCCGAGCAGATTGGCTGAGAAACTGAAGGCCGCCAAGGCATGTCCAACGTCGTGCTGGCTGTAGCGAAAAGCCCGTTCACCATATTTCCATGCTTCCCGCCAGAAGATGCTGGTCAAGGCGACGAAGAATCCATCCGTGTGAAGATGCTCCTTGATTTGCCGCCACAGCGTTTCGGGCACTTCGGCTCGGGGTTCCAGCGCGTGCAGGTAGGAGTTGTAATGGAAGACGCCCGCGGTGACTCCGGGCAGCGCCGGCAGGATCAGGTAGGCTTCGGTCGGATGAAGATTGCCGCTGGAAGGATTTATCCGCAAAGCCCACGTGTTTCCGGGAATGGACTTCCACGCCGAAAGCCCGAGCGATAACTCCAGAAAGGCGCCGATGGTTTCGCGGGTAAAATCCTGGAATGCGTTGCGGCTCCTTTCATACAAAGCCAGGTGCTCGCTCGCCGGGTCTTCTTGCAGCAACGGAAGCCTGACCGCTGTCACTCCTTCGTAGAAGCGGAATGGATTCGGCTGACTGGCCCAGTCCATGAACCCGGCGGATCTCGCATAGCGATGAAAATGATGCTTGGTCTGCTCGTGATAGAGCAGCGTCTCGGTGACGGCGGAATCGATCTTAGTTTTCATTCATCTTGTCGAACCCCATCGGGGAGAACAGGCGAACATTGCGGCAACCGTTCGTTGCCTATTTGCCCTTATCCAACAACACCACCCGGACGCCGCCTGGCTTTTGTGCGGGCTTGGTGAAGCTGTCGATGAGGTTTGTGGCGGAGGACGCAGGGGGCGTGGGCGCAACGGCCTTCGGCTCCTCTGGCTCCGGCGCAAGAGCGGAGCGAATGGCGTTTTCGACCAGGCTCGTGCAATGGACTTTCGTTGGCGGCAAAGGGCCAAGGTCGGCGGCCAGCTCCCGGCCCGAGAGTGCGAGCGCCTCCTCGGGCGTCTTGCCGCGAATCAGTTCCATGGCGAGGCTGGCGGTGGCGATGGCCGTTTCGCAGCCGAAGGCTTGAAAGCTGGCGCGGTCAATCACCTTTTTGCCCCGCTCCTCCTTGTATTTCACCCACACCCGCAGCATGTCGCCGCATCCGGCGTTGCCCACAGTGCCGACGGCGTCGGCGTCGGCGATTTCGCCCAGGTTCTGCGGGTTGGCCATCGCCTCAGTGATTCTCTTTTGCAAATCGTCATTCATAAGAGGCTTACTCCAACTTGTATCGCGGCATCTTTGGGTCCACTTCCTGCGACCAGGCGTCGATGCCGCCGCGCAAGCAGCGGACATTCGTAAAACCGTGCCCGGCGTAATATGCCGTCGCGTCGAGCGCCTGTTTTCCTGTGTGGTCGTAGATCACAAACATCTCGGTGCGCGGCCACTTGGTCAGGACCTCCTGCATCGTCGTTTGCGACATCAACACCGATCCCTCGATACACACCGCCTCGTGCTCTTCCCGCGTCCGCACGTCGAGCAGGCGCAGATTCGGGTTTTGTTCGCGCAGCGCGGCGAGCTCCTGCGGCGCGAGGAGTATCTTCGCGTCCTGCTCGTGGCTTGTCTGGATGTGCGCGATCATCTCGGCCACGCCGAGGCTGCCGTTGCGCTGGCAAAGTTGTTCGAGCGTTTCGTCCGGCTCAAACGCGCAACTGCTGCACCCGCCGATGTGGTAGCGCCGGAACAGCGCCCGCTGCGCGCCGGGAAACCACTCCAGCACGCGCGCCATCGTGGTTTGCGGAGTGAGGGTTTCAGTGGCGGTGTTCATGGATTCAGGTTCCGAAGAACTTCTTGATTTCGCGGACGACTTCGACGAAGCGGTCGATTTCTTCGGTCGTGTTGTAGAAATAAAAGCTCGCGCGCGCCGTGGATTCCACGCCGAGCTTTTTCATGAGCGGCTGGTTGCAATGATGCCCGCCGCGCAGCGCCACACCGCGCTGGTCGGCCACCGTCACCACATCGTGCGCGTGGACACCGTCGAGGAGGAAGCTCACCAGACCAGCGCGGCCAATCGGAGGGCCGAAGAGCCGGATGCCTTTGAGCGCGGCAAGCTTCTCGAACGCATACGCGCCGAGTTCCAGGTCGTGCTGCGCGATGCGGTCACGGCCGATGCCGTCGAGGTAATCCATCGCGGCGTGCAGCGCGATGGCGCCGGAAATATCGGGCGTGCCGGCCTCGAATTTGTGCGGCGCTTGCTTCCATGTGCTCCGGTGAAAATCGACGGAGAGAATCATCTCGCCGCCGCCCTGATACGGCGGGGTTTCTTCGAGCCGTTCGCCCCGGCCGTACAACACGCCGATGCCGGTCGGGCCGCACATTTTGTGAGCGGAGAGCGCGAGGAAATCGCAGCCGATCTGCTGCACGTCGAGGGGGCGATGGCCCGCACTCTGCGCCGCGTCAATGAGGGTAACGATGCCGCGCTGGCGGGCGCGCTCGCAGTATTCGGCGACGGGATTGATCGTGCCGAGCGAATTGGAAATGTGCGTCATCGCCAGCAGCTTCACGTCGCTGGTGAGGAACTCGTCGAGCTGGCCGGGATCAAGCAGTCCGCGGTCACCGTTGATCGGGAGAAAAACGAGCTGCGCGCCGGTGCGCTCGGCCAGGAGTTGCCACGGCACGATGTTGCTGTGGTGCTCCATCTCGGTGAGCAGGATTTTGTCGCCGCGCTTGATGAACTTGGCGCCCCATGCCGCGGCGACGAGGTTGATCCCCTCGGTGGTGCCGCGGGTGAAGATGATTTCGTCGGCGCTGCGGGCGTTGAGGAATTTCGCGGCGCGGACGCGGGCCGCTTCGAACGCGGCGGTGGCGCGGTTGCTCAATTCATGGATGCCACGATGCACGTTCGCGTTGTCGCGTTCGTAGTAACGGCTCAGCGCGTCGATGACGGCACGCGGTTTCTGGCTCGTGGCCGCGTTGTCGAGATAGAGCAGCGGCTGGCCGTGAACTTTCTGGTCGAGAATCGGGAAATCCTCGCGCAAGTATGCCCAAGCGACCGGTTGTGTTTGCCGTCGCGAACTCGCGGACGTGTTCAGTTTGATTTCCGGCTCTAGTATCAAGGGTTGTGCCATGGGTTTCTCTCTCTGCTGGGCGTCCGGTCAGTAAAGACCGAGCTGCAATTTGGCCGCGTCGCTCATCATCGCTTGATTCCACTGGGGATCAAAAACCACCTCCACGTTGGCTTCGTCAATGCCTTCAATGGACAGGAGCTTGTTCTGCACATCCTGGGCGAGGGCTGGCCCCATCCCGCAGCCAGGTGCCGTCAATGTGATCCTAATGTCCGCTCGATGGCCGCCACCCTCGGGCAACGGCGAAAGCGCGCAGTTGTAAACTAGGCCCAGGTCCACGATGTTGACGGGGATTTCCGGGTCGTAGCAGGTCTTCATCTGACTCCAGGCTTCTTGTTCCAGTTCCTCGGGAGTCTTCGGCGTGCTGGCACCAGTAGCCACGGGCTGGGCGGCGACTTCAATGCCGAGCGCATCCGCATCCTTGCCAGCAATGCGAAACATGTTGCCGTTGACAATGACCGTGTAACTGCCGCCGAGGGATTGCGTAATGTAGGCTGTCTCACCTTTCTGCAACGTGACTTTCGTGCCGGCGGGGACCACGGTGCCTTCGACATCGCGAGTCAGGGTGATGGGTTCCTCGGCATTCATGACAACTCCTTCTCCGTCTCGGTCGAAACGGTTTCGCCTTTGCCTTCGACGGCGGCCATCAACGCATGCCACGGCAGGATGGCGCACTTCACGCGCGCCGGGAACTTATGGACGCCGGCCAGCGCCGCCAGCTTGCCCACGTCGCCGTCCAAATTCCCGGTCGTGACTAGGTCGTGGACTTTGTTGAACAGGTTTTTCGCTTCGGCAATGGTCCTGCCCTTCAGGCTCTCCGTCAGGAGCGAGGCGGACGCCTTCGAGATGGCGCAACCGGAACCTTGGAAGCTGATCTCCTTCACCATGTCGCCGTCCACCTTCGCGTAGAGGGTGTAGTTGTCGCCGCAGATCGGGTTGGTGCCCTGCGCGGTGCGATTGGCGTCGGGCAACACGCGGAAATTCCTCGGACCCTTGCTGTGGTCGAGGATGAGCTGCTGGTAAAGGTCTGTCAGGTCGTCAAACATCGCTTCACTTGTTCACTGTTACCTTTTCGTTCAGTTCCAGCCGATTCCACACCAGCTTGTCCAGTTCCTCCCGCACCGGCGTGCAGCGGACGCGGTCGATGATTTCTCCGGCGAAAGCGTGAATCAGCATCCGACGGGCTGTTTCCAGGCCAATGCCGCGGGCGCGCAGGTAGAAAATGGATTCGTCATTCAACTGGCCGATGGTCGCGCCGTGCGTGCACGTCACATCGTTGGCATAGATTTCCAATTGCGGCTTGCTGTTGGCAGTGGCGTCGTCGGAGAGCAGCAGGTTCTTGTTCGTCTGCTTGGCGTCGGTTTTCTGCGCGCCGGGGCGGACAAGGATGCGGCCGTGAAAGACGCCCTTCGATTTGTCGGCGAGGATGCCGTTGAAATATTCGTGGCTCGCGCAGCGCGGCTGGGCGTGCTCGACGATCATGTAGTGATCGGCGAGTTGTTCGCCGCGCGTGAGGTAAAGGCCGTTCAGGATGCACTCCAGGCCTTCGCCGGCGAGATGGGCGTGGATGTTCGTGCGTGACAGTTTCGCCCCGAGCGCGATGGAATGGGTGACGACGTTGCTGGCGCGCCCAAAGTGCGCCGCAACCGCGGCGATGTGAAATGCACGATGGCTTTCATCCTGCAACTTCAGGTGCTCGACGACCGCATTGTCGCCCACCACGAGTTCGGTGACGGAGTTGGTGAAATAGGCCGCGTCGCTGAGGCTCACATAGCTCTCGACGATAGTGACCTGGCTGCTGCGCTCAGCGACGATGAGATTGCGCACATGGACGGTGGCGCCGTCTTCCTTCGCGGTGCTAACGTAGAGCAGTTGGATCGGCTCCGGCACGGTCTGGCCCGCCGGGACGTAAATGAATGCACCATCCTTGAAGAATGCTGTGTTCAACGCGGTGAAGGCACTCGCATCCGATCGCGCGTAGCGGAAGAGATGCTTTTCAACCGGAGCCGGCTCCTTCGCGATTGCCTCGGCGAGGCTTGTTACTTTCACCCCTTCCGGGAGTTTGGCGGTGGACGAAAACTCCGGCGCGAAGTGGCCGTCCACAAAGACGAGTTTGCTGCCCGCAAGTCCGGCAAACGTGAAGTGGCCTGGCGCCTGTGCCGTGACGCCATCGCGCGCCGGTTCGAGCACACGCTTGAACGGCAGCTTGGCGATGGGCGCTACGTTGGTGAAGCGCCAGTCCTCGTCCTGCAACGTCGGGAAGCCGAGTTCGACGAAGTGCGAGATGCCAGCCCTGCGCGCGACTCGCACCCACGCCGGGTCTTCCGCGATTTTCGCGAACTGCTCGAACTTTTCCCAATACGGGCCATTTTCCCTCATCGGCTGTTTCGGTTTCACGGCCGGCTTTGTTTCCACTGTAACCATGTTCTTCCTTCGATTTGGGCATCACCCGGTTTGAGGGTTAAGCGGGCACGGCGGCGCCGTGGAGAATCGACTCGTAGCCGTTCTCTTCCAATTCGAGCGCCAACTCCTTGCCGCCGGTGCGCACGATGCGGCCATCCATGAGCACATGGACATAGTCGGGCACGATGAAGTTGAGCAGGCGCTGATAGTGGGTGATGACGAGTTGGGCGTTGTCTGGGCGCTTGAGCCTGTTCACGCCGGTGGCGACGATCTTAAGCGCGTCGATGTCGAGGCCGGAATCGGTTTCGTCGAGGATCGCGAGCTTTGGCTCGAGCACGGCCATCTGGAAAATTTCGTTCCGCTTCTTTTCGCCGCCGGAAAAACCGTGGTTGACCGGCCGCTTCAAGAAGTCCTCCGGCACGTTTAGGATTTTCATTTTCTCCTTCACGAACGTGAGGAACTCCATGGCGTCGAGTTCGGGCTGGCCGTGGTGTTTGCGGATTTCGTTGTAGGCGGCCTTGAGGAAGTAGGTGCTGTTCACGCCGGGAATCTCGACCGGATACTGGAAGGCGAGGAAGACCCCTTCCCGGGCGCGATCCTCGGAGGCAAGTTCAAGCAAATCCTTGCCGCAGTAAATGACCTCGCCGCCCGTGATGTTGTAGCCGTCGCGTCCGGCGAGAATGCTTGCGAGCGTGCTCTTGCCGCTGCCGTTGGGGCCCATGACGGCGTGGACTTCTCCGGGACGGATGACGAGGTTGATACCTTTGAGAATCTGGCGGCCTTCGACGCCGGCGCTCAGGTTTTGGATGGCGAGAATGGGGTGTGTCATTGGTCGTGCTTGATTGAGTTCAAAGTTTGTTAGCAGTGCAGGGTTATCCCACGCTCCCCTCCAGGCTCACGGCGAGCAGCTTTTGCGCTTCGACGGCGAACTCCATCGGCAGTTGCTTGAACACCTCTTTGCAATAGCCGTTGACGATCATGTTCACGGCGTCCTGCGCCGAGATGGCGCGCTGTTTGCAGTAGAAGATTTGGTCTTCACCAATCTTCGACGTGCTGGCCTCGTGCTCGACCCGCGCCGAGGAATTCTTCACCTCGATGTAGGGAAAGGTGTGCGCGCCGCACTTGTCGCCGATGAGCAGCGAGTCGCACTGGGAGAAGTTGCGGGCATTGGTCGCGCTCTTCAGGACTTTCACCAGCCCGCGATAACTGTTTTGGCCATGGCCGGCAGAAATGCCCTTCGAGACAATGGTGCTGCGCGTGTTCTTGCCGATGTGGATCATCTTCGTGCCGGTGTCGGCTTGCTGGCAGTTGTTGGTCAGCGCGACCGAGTAGAACTCGCCGACTGAGTTGTCGCCCTGCAAAATGACGCCCGGATACTTCCACGTGATGGCCGAGCCGGTCTCGACCTGCGTCCAGGAAATCTTCGAGTTCACGCCGCGACATGCGCCGCGCTTTGTGACGAAGTTATAGATGCCGCCTTTGCCGTTTTCGTCGCCCGGATACCAGTTCTGCACGGTCGAGTATTTGATCTCCGCATTGTCCAGCGCGATGAGTTCGACAACTGCGGCGTGAAGCTGGTTCTCGTCACGCATTGGCGCCGTGCAACCTTCGAGGTAGCTGACATGGCTGCCCTCATCCGCGATGATGAGCGTGCGCTCGAACTGGCCGGACTTGGCCGCGTTGATGCGGAAATAAGTCGAAAGCTCCATCGGGCAGCGCACGCCCTTCGGGATGTAGCAGAACGAACCGTCGGTGAAGACCGCCGAGTTGAGCGCCGCGTAGAAGTTGTCCGTGTGCGGCACCACCGAGCCGAGATACTTGCGGACCAGCTCTGGATGCTCCTGCACCGCTTCGCTGAAGGAGCAGAAGATGACCCCCTTCGCACCCAGTTCCTTCTTGAAAGTGGTGCCGACGGACACGCTGTCAAACACCGCGTCCACCGCCACGCCCAACAGCCGGTTGCGTTCGTGGAGGGGAATACCCAGCTTCTCGTAAGTCTCCAGGAGCTTCGGGTCCACCTCGTCGAGGCTCTTTGGGCCGTCGCTTGTGTTCTTGGGTGCGACGAAGTAGGTGATGTCCTGATAATCGATCGCCGGATAATGCACCTTGGGCCACTGCGGAGTCGGCATGGTGAGCCAGTGGCGATACGCTTTCAGCCGCCATGCCAGCAACCACTCCGGCTCCTTCTTCTTGTGCGAGATGAGCCGAATGACGTCCTCATTCAAGCCCGGCGGAGCGGACTCCGTCTCGATGTCCGTGTAGAAACCGTATTTGTATTCCTGCTTGACCAGACCCTCAATCGTTTCGGTGGATGTGCTCATAACATTCTAATAAGGCCTCCTCAGCAGAATCTGTGGGTGGGTGGCGGTTCGGGTAGTTTTCCAAGATTGTGATATAGAGCTACTTCCAGAGCGCGATAGGTCCGAAAGCCGTAGGCTCGTCTGGTCGTCACTCGAATCTTG
>CAMDJH010000234.1 GCA_945900455.1 Akkermansia muciniphila | reverse complement strand
GATCGCCTCCTCGTCGGCAAAATTGGCGTGGTAGATCACCTTGATGCCGTGCCGCACCGCAAGCTTGACGGATTCCGCACTCCGAGCATGGGCACTCATCCGCTTGCCATGCGCACGGACAACCTCCGCGACTGCCGCGACCTCCGCTTCGCTCATCACCGTGGTGTGTGACGGCGCGTGCGGAACGAATGTGTCGCCGGATAAGACGAGCTTGATGATGTCCACCCCTTCACGAATCAGCTCACGGGTCAGCCGGCGAAAATTCTCCGGTCCATCGACCGTGATCGCCATGGAGCTCATGTGCGGCATGTGGAGCGTCCGCATATCGCCCAATCCCCCGGTAACCGTCAGCCACGGACTCGCGGCGAGCAACCGTGGACCCGGAATCTCGCCCTTGTTAATCGCATTGCGAATGACCACATCCGTCCGAGGCTTCGCGGCCGCCGCGCTGATGCAACTCGTAATACCACAGTCGAGGTACAACCGCGCGTTGCGCACCGCGATGAGCGTCGTCTCCTCCGGCGGAATCATGCCAATCTGCACGAGCTCCGCGGCGTTCTCGATGCTCAGATGCCCGTGCGACTCGATCAATCCGGGCATCAACGTCGCCCCGGCGCCGTCGACTACGACGACATTCTCGCGAGACAAGCGGTTTCCATCACGAGCGACCGCGCCGATGCGCGCCCCATCCACCAGCACCTCGCCCGGATAGGGTTGAGCCCCCGTGCAATCGAGAATCTGGACGCCCGTGAAGAGAGTTCTGGCCATTCCGACTATTTCATCCGATCAAAATTCTTCTGGAGAATCTGCCAGTCGGCGAGGCCGGTCACCTTGGCCCGATGATCAGCGATGATCTTCGCTTCGCTGGCGTTCTTGGTCGGACGGTTGACTTTGTAGAAAATGCCGAATTGCCCGGGCCACGGGTTGTCGGAGAGGCGATAGGCCGCGTACTCATCCGTAACATCGTGGCTGGGAGGGATGAGTTCGAACTTGCCTCCCTTGCGTGGAATGGCGGCATCAAAAGCACCCGGGAAGAACTCGACGCACTCGCTGAGGCACTCGATGAAGCTGAACCCATCGTGATCCATTGCGGCCTCCATCATTTCGAGCACATGATTTGGGCTGGTGGCGGAGGTGCGACCCACGAAGGTGGCTCCCGCCGAGATCGCCTGTTTCATCGGATTAATCGGGCGGTCAGCGGAACCCCAGGCATCCGTCTTCGACTTGCGGCCAAGCGGCGAGGTGGGTGAGGTCTGATTCTTGGTCAAACCATACACCTGATTATCCATCACCACGTAGGTGAGTTTGATGTTTTTCCGCGCCGTGTGATTGAAATGGTTGCCGCCGATGGAGAAGGCATCTCCGTCACCGCCAAATACGAAGACATGCAGATCCGGCCTGGAGAGAGAAATACCGCTCGCGAACGGCAAGGCACGCCCGTGAATGTAGTGGGCTCCGTGGGCTTGGACAAAATACGGAAACCGGCTGGAGCACCCGATTCCAGCGACCGTGGTGATCTTCTCGTGCCACAGCTTCCGCTTTTCAATCATCTTGAAATAGAGTGCGAGGACCGAAAAGTCACCGCAACCGGGGCACCACGTGGGGTGATCTGCCGAGACCTCTTTCTTGGTGAGGGGCTTGCGATCACTGTCCGGAAGGGATGGTACCGGAGTGAGCGGGATGCTGCCGGTGCGATTGAGTGGAACGAAGGGGAACGCGAGGGAATTCATGGTTTGGAATTCGAAGTATGGAGAGGGGAGACTTGAGCGAGCGGTGGGCTATTGGGCGAGGGCGCGAGCGCGATCGAGAATTTCACGAATCTTCCAAGTGAGGCCATCGACTTTGTTGATGCCACGAATCTTGGGGTTGCAGTAGCGGGCGCGGAGCACCGCCGCCAGTTGGCCGTAGCCGTAGAGCCCCTCGTCATTAAGCTCCACCACGAAAACGTGACGGAATCCTTCAAATATTTGCTCAAGTCCTTCGGGCAGTGGGTTGATATATTTGATATGCAAGCCGGAGACTGCTTCCCCGGCTGCGCGGGCGGTCTTCACCGCCTCCTGAATGGGTCCCTGGGCGGACCCCCACCCAACGAGCAGGATCTGTCCTTCCGAGGGTCCGTAAACCTTGGGCACAGGTAGTTCGCGTCCGAGCTTTTGCAGCTTGCTTCGACGCTTGCTGGTCATCGCGATGTGCAGCTTGGGCGACCCGGTTGGATGTCCGAGCTCATCGTGCTCAAGCCCCGTGACAACCGGGTATTTGCCGCTGGCAACGCGCGTGCCAGGAGCAATATGGCGGGTGATACCGTCGGCCGCCGATAGATCGTAGGGTTTGTGGTCAGCGATCGGGCTAAGATCCGGGCTTATATCCTGGCAAACTTTCTTGAGGTCGGGTTCCGGAAACGCCTCGATACGGGTGGCAATTCCTTGATCCGTGAGCAAGATCACCGGGGTGCTGTACTTGCGGGCGAGATTGACCGCTTCGATCGCGGTATAGAAGCAATCCTCGACGGTCGAGGGAGCCAGCACCACCCTTGGACTGTCGCCATGACCACCAAAGCAGGCGATGTTGAGGTCCGATTGTTCGACACTGGTCGGCATGCCGGTGGACGGTCCCCCACGCTGTACGTCAATGATCACCAAGGGCATTTCGGCCATCGACGCCCAACCCAGCGCCTCGGTCTTCAGTGCGATGCCAGGGCCAGAGGATCCGGTGACCGCCACGCGGCCGGCGTAGCTGGCTCCGATGGCCATGGAAACCGAGGCAATTTCATCTTCACCCTGAACGAAGGTCCCGCCGTACTTGGGCAATTCCCGGCGAAGCATCTCCATGATGTCCGACCAGGGCGTAATGGGGTAGCCCGCACCGAAGCGAACGCCCGCGGCGAGCAACCCCAAGGCGATGGCTTCATTGCCACTCATCACCACCTGATTGTGGCCGACGTTTTCGCCGGGCTTAAGCCGGAATAGCTCGTGCGCCGTTGCAAGAGTGTAATTGTAGCCCGCATTGAAGCAATTGAGAGCGTTCTGAACGATCGAGGGATCCTTGCCGGTAAACCGTTCCTCAAGCAACTTGTGCAGTTTCGGTACGCTCAGGTCAAACATCCTGGCCAGTAACCCCAAAGCAAACACATTCTTGCCCTTGTCGCGTCCACTGCCGCCGATTGCCTCGACCGTCAGACCCGAAATTGCGACACCGACGTGACGGTACTTGGAAAGATTCTCCGGCAGGAGCTCCTTGACGTGGTCGGAATCGTACAAAACGACCCCCCCCTTCCTCAGGGAGCCCAAGTGGTTGTCGTAGCTGTGTTGGTAAAAGGCCAGCAACATATCCGCTTCATCGCCGGCTGACAGGACTTCACCGGATCCGATGCGGACTTGGAAAATCGACGGCCCCCCCGATATCGTCGAAGGAATGGTCATGAAGGTCATGACCTCTTGTTCACTTCGTCCGGCGAGACGCGCCAGGAATCCGCCGATCGCCTGGATGCCGTCCTGCGAATTGCCAGCGATGCGGATCACGGCCTCGGGGATTTGCGAGATCTGGGGAATTGCACCCGGAGTTCCGGGAACGATGGTGGTGCTCATGAAAAATCGGATTCTTTAGAAAATTGAGCCGAGCCCCGGCGCGGCACAGGGCCAAGCCAGCCGACGCGGACATTCTATTGCATGCAGCGTAGCGGCGGGGAGAAAACGGTCAAGAAGCAGGGCTAATCAATTTCTCTAAAACTGGGATCGAGTTGTATTAGGTTTACTTGCGAATAATTGCCGGAACGGAGCGGGATTCGATCCGACTCCTTCTTACTTGAGGTTCTCCGGGTTCAATCCCCGCAAGTCCTTGGGCAGGAACCGGCCATCCTGCCGAATCAATTCACCATCGAACCAGACTTCTCCCCCGCCCCATTCGGGGCGCTGGATGAGGACCATGTCCCAATGAACCGCTGATTTGTTGCCATTGCCGCAGTCTTCGTAGGCTTGACCCGGGGTAAAATGAAGCGATCCGGCGATTTTTTCATCGAAGAGAATGTCGCACATTGGATTCTGAATGTGCGGGTTAAATCCGAGCGAGAATTCTCCGATAAAGCGGGCTCCTGGGTCCGTGTCGAGGATCTCGTTGAGTTTTTTTTCATTGGACCCGGTGGCCTTGACGATGCGTCCGTCGTTCAGTTCGAGGCGAATATTTTCGAACTTGGAGCCGGAGTAGAGGGTCGGCGTATTGAACTGAATGTGGCCGTTGGCCGATTTGAGGGTCGGGCAGCTGAAGCATTCGCCGTCGGGAATGTTTCGGGTCCCTTCACATTTCTTGGCTCCGATTCCCTGAATGCTGAACGTCAAGTCCGTCCCCGGTCCTTTGATGTGAATGCGGTCGGCTCGTTGCATCCGTTTTTCGAGCGGTATCATGGACCGGGCCATGCGCCGGTAGTCCATGGTGCAAACGTCAAAATAGAAATCTTCAAACGCCTCCGTGCTCATGTTGGCCGCCTGAGCCATGCTGGGGGTCGGCCAGCGCAGGACGCACCATTTGGTCTTGTTCACGCGATAGTCCAGCACCGGTCGGAGGGTCTTGGCGTACAATTGTTGCCGGGCGGCAGGGACATCCGAGGTTTCTGCCGCATTCGCGGCGCCCCGGATGGCAATGTAGGCCTGCACCTTTTTCATTCGATACATCTCGAGATCTCGCACGAGCCGGGCGTGAGCGGCATCGGTATCTCGCTGGATCTCCCGAATCACTCGGGTGTGTCGAACGTCAACCAGAGGAATGGCCCCCGCTGCCCGCGTAGCACGAAGCAAGGCGACGGCCATGTCATCCGGTACATCCACCAAATCCAGCAGGATTCGTTCGCCCCGGCGGAGGCTGCAAGAGTACTGAATAAGGAGGGACGCCAGTTTATCGTAACGTGGATCAGCCATGACAGAACCAGCTTGCGCGGGGTCGCCAGGGAATCGCCAGCCCATTTTGTATGCAAAATACCCCTTGCTCGATCCGCGTTCACACGTATAGTGCCCGCTCTTTTACGTAGAACTGAGGCTGATTTCTTTATGCGTCGTCCGAAGGGTATCAAAACCAAAAAGTCCGTGAGCAAGCGATTTAAGATCACTGCGAGCGGCAAGGTGATGGCTCGCCATAGCGGCATGCGCCATCTGTTGTCGGGGAAAAATTCCAAGCGTCGCCGTCGTTTGACTCGAGCCAAGCTCATCAATGACCGCGATACGTACAAGATTAAGGCTTGTCTGCCGTTCACTCGCTGACTCACCTTGTACTGGAAAGAGCCTTCGCTCGGGGGGGAATTCGCCAGGATGCCCGCACCGAGCACTCTAAGAAACGCCCATTTTCGTCGATTCAGTCAACCATTAGCTAATTTTTTCCATGCGTGTCACGAACGCCCCTGCTTCCCGCAAACGTCGCAAGAGGATGCTGCAGCTCGCCAAGGGCTTCCGCCTCAAACGCTCCAAGCTGTACCGCTACGCCAGCGATGCTGTCGACCATGGCCTGAAATATGCCTATCGAGATCGCCGCACCAAGAAACGGGAATTTCGCTACCTTTGGCAGGCCCGCATTAATGCCGCGTCTCGCGCCGCCGGCATCACCTACAGCCGATTCATGGAAGGTCTGAAGGCCGCACAGGTCAGCTTGGACCGCAAGGTCATCGCGGATCTGGCAGCGACCGACGCGGGAGCCTTCGGCGAATTAGTCAAGATCGCCCAGGGCGCACTCAAGACCAAGTTGGCGACCCTCGCCGCGGCGGGCAAAGAAGCCAAGACCGCCAAGGCCTAAGCGGACACCGAGCCTCCCCAAGAGGGGTTGTGCTATTAAAAAGAGGGGCATCCGTCCGAACGGTTGCCCTTTTTTTCGTCTGAATACTGAAATTGAGAACAACGATCTCGCCTCAACTCACCCGTTTCCCCATCCTTGACCCCGATGTCGTTGCTCGCACTTGTGGACGCGGTGAAGGAATCCGCACTGGCCGATCTGAAAACGGCTGCGGACTTACCTGCACTGGAGCAAACCAAGGGCTCTTACCTTGGCGCAGACGGGCGTTTCACCACCCTGCTTAAACAACTCGGATCCCTCCCCAAGGAAGAAAAGCCAACTGCCGGCAAGGCTGTCAATGCGGCGAAAATAGCGATCGAAACCGCTCTCGCGGATCGTCGAAGCGAACTCGAACTCCTGGCTGCCCTGCCAAAGGAAGCCATCGATTTCACCCTCCCTGGACGACGCCGTCCCCTGGGCCGGCTGCACCCGTTGACCCAGGTCACCGACGATATTGTCCGCGCATTTCGCAAGTTGGGTTTCGCGGTGGCGGACGGTCCCGAGATCGAGGACGAATATCACTGCTTCGACGCCCTCAACACGCCCGCCGATCACCCCGCACGGGACGCACAAGACACGTTTTTTGTTCAGGAACCAGCCAGAATTCCTCCAACCCATCCGGTCGCCGATCGCCTCCCCTTGCTCCGCACGCACACGTCGTCGGTCCAAATCCGGGTGATGAAATCCCAGGCGCCCCCCATCCGAATTATCGTTCCCGGGCGCGTCTATCGTCGTGACAATGCCGACGCGACCCACAACCCCACCTTCAATCAGATTGAGGGATTGTACGTAGATCGGGATGTTACGATGGGGGATTTGAAAGGAACGGTTGAGGCCGTATTCAAGGAATTGCTCGGCGTCGACACTCGCCTGCGCTTTCGGCCGCACTATTTTAGTTACACCGAGCCGAGTCTGGAAATTGATTTCACGAACGCCTTGGTCAAGAAATTGGGGAAAGAGTGGCTGGAGATTGCCGGCTGCGGAATGGTGCATCCACAAGTCTTCGAAAATGTCGGCTACGACCCGGAGGTCTGGTCCGGGTGGGCTTTCGGATTCGGGATCGAGCGAATTGCCATGCTTCGATACGGAATCACCGATATCCGGTTGTTTTATGAAAATGATCTCCGGTTTCTGCGGCAGTTTTGAATTCCCGCGCGGACTTCGCTATTTCCCGGATCCGGTCCTCTGTCGTACCCTTTAGGCCCATGGCCGACACGCAGATACACCGGACCGCGGTAGTTTATAACAAGGCACATCTCGGAGAGGGTGTGGTCGTGGGGCCGCTTTCTTTGATCGATGAGCACGTGACGTTGGGCGCCGGCTGCATCGTGGGGCCGCAGGTGTCCATCACAGGTCACACCACCGTTGGCGTCCGGAACAAATTTCACGCCGGCGCCGTCATCGGCGATGCACCCCAAGACTTGAAGTATTCCGGTAGCCCGACCCGGCTGCGCATTGGCGATGACAACGTCTTTCGAGAACACGTGACGATTCATCGATCGAGCAAGCTCGACGAGGAAACCGTCATCGGAAGCGGCAACCTGTTCATGGTGGGCAGCCACGCCGGACATAATTGCGTCGTCGGAAATCAAAATGTTTTTGCCAACGGCAGCCTTCTTGCCGGACATGTCACCGTCGGCGATCGCGCCTTCATTTCCGGGAACTGCCTGGTCCACCAATTCACACGGATCGGACGACTCGCGATGATGCAGGGAGGATCGGCCATCAGCCGGGATTTGCCGCCTTTTTGTATCGCGCGGGGCGACAACGGAATTTGTGGCCTGAATGTCGTGGGCCTTCGCCGGCTCGGTTTTAATGCCGCCCAACGACTCGAACTGCGTGCACTTTACCATCTGCTTTTCCGAAGCCGGCGAAAACTTGCCGACCGGCTCGTCGAGGCGCGAGGAAAGCATCGTTCCGAGCCGGCGCTAGAAATGATCGAATTTGTCGCGGCCGCGCGGAAGGGGGTTTGCCGGGACACGGGCAAGCGGGAGAGCTCGGATGAGTAGATTGATCTGGCTGACGCAGCGGGAGAGTTTCTGCGAAGAGCGGTTTCCAGGCTCGATCCTGGCGAGCGATCGCTATGCGACGACCGGATATTACTATGAGTTGAACGGTGGGAATTTCTGCCATCGGCAATTCAATATGACATTGCAAGCCGCCGAAAATCGTGTCTATTCGCCGGAGGATGACTCGTTGAATGAAACAACGTCTTTGTTGTCGCGAGGCGTCAAAAAAACCTGTTCGGCGAATGAATGTCAACTCCGCCCAGGCCGATAATGGAGCATTGAGGTCATTCGAAGAGGATTGGAATTTCAAAAAGGAACCGTTGATGAGTCGTCTCAAAACCAATTCTCGCCGCGTTCTCTGGTCTGGCAGCGTCGGACTTATGGACGCGGCCAGATTCTGGATTTTTATGTTCAGCGTGTTCGCGCTCCTCGATGCCGGCGCACTGAGCGAACGAGCGTCTGCCGCGGATCGCCAGCTCACTCCGTCCGAAGTGGAGAGCTGGTTTAACCATAATCTCGTAGACGGAGTGGGATCAAACTTGCTGGTTCGCCCCAATGTCCATGTGACGGAGTTCATCGACGGCGCCGACACTTTTCAGGCAATGAATCGCCGGATCTCGACCGTCGCCGGCGGCCTCACGAGCATCCGCGGGGAGAAATCCTATATCTACCTGCTTAACTGGTGGATCGATGATACTTTTCCGCTGGTCTCTAACTTCCCTAGCACAACACTTTCCAATCTGCTCCATAAAGCTTCTGACTCGCGAGTTGAGATCCGCGGCATGTTCTGGAATCAGGTTGACCCCCGCCACCGGAACCAAAGGCAGGTGGATAACATCAATAGCCTGGCGTACGGCAGTGCGATTCTGGACAACAAAGTTCGAAGTTTCGGAAGCCACCATCAAAAGATCCTTATCATTTACGACGCCGCCATCCATGAGCTCGTCGCCTTCTGCGGAGGCATCGATTTCAATCGGGACCGCGTTTACCCCGAAGGTACGAACGGGTCATCGCAGCCAGGGGCCCCGGATCACGATGTGCATTGTATGTTCGTGGGCCCCGCGGCCTGGGACCTACTTCAGATCTTCCGCAAACGATGGGACGACCACCCAGCACGAGCCAGCCTGCCCACAGCGCCTATCAACAAGCAGGGGTTGACCGGAATTAATTACCCTCGCAACATCGAGGCCACCCTCAACCCGGGACATAAGCAGTGGGCTCAGATTGGTCACACCTACCCCCCCCCCGGCCCGTCGGCGTACACAGACTGGTACGATTTTGCCCCGCACGGGGAGCAAACCGCCCGCGCTATCATCCTTCATGCCATCGCGCATGCCACGAATTACATCTATATGGAGGACCAGTACATGGTGAGTCCGGAAGCGAGCAGGGCGCTGCAAGCGGCTCTCGTCAAGAATCCCAAATTGCAGCTAATCATCCTGATTCCGCACCCGGCAATCACGTCTCCTCAACCGTTTTACGCCTCCTCAGCAGAATCTGTGGGTGGGTGGCGGTTCGGGTAGTTTTCCAAGATTGTGATATAGAGCTACTTCCAGAGCGCGATAGGTCCGAAAGCCGTAGGCTCGTCTGGTCGTCACTCGAATCTTGTTGTTAAGTCCCTCCACAG
>CAMDJH010000233.1 GCA_945900455.1 Akkermansia muciniphila | reverse complement strand
TTTAAGCCGCTTTGACCCTAACCGGAGAATTCCGCGGTCTCAAAAACCGCCCCCAACCGTCCTGTCCTTCCTTATCCGCGGATTTGGGGGAATCTTGGCTTGACCCAAACCCGTTCGAAGAATCACGCTGGGAACGAGTCTGGCTTTTTTAGCAGGACACAATGCAACAAGCGATACAATAAACAATACGACCATACCCATGAAAACTACGTTTCTGCTGTCTATTCTGACAGCGGCGTTCCTGTTCTCTCCAACAGGGCGCGCAGCACCTCAGAACATCCTGGTTAATCCAGGGTTCGAAGAAGGAACCCACAATGACGCTCCTCCGTGGGCCGTCGGCGGCTGGCGTGGCACTGTCCGCGCCGTGACCACTGAGGCGCATACCGGGCGGCGAAGTATCATGCTGCAAGGCGGCGGGGACGAAGGCGGCATCAACTCCGTGATGCAGGTTGTTCCCATCGATCCGACCGGTGCCACGAAATACAAGCTCAGTGCTTGGGTTAAGCTCACCGCCCCCGTTTCCGCAGAAGCCCCAGGCCGGACCCGCGTCCGCTGGTACTTCAACACCGGTGCCAACGGCGGCGAAAACTGGCCCGAAGTCACAACACAGGACTGGATCAATGTCGACAGCCGAGAAGCGGAGATCATTCCTCCGGCTGGCGCGACGTTGCTTGCCTTCCGAATGTACGTCTACACCTTGGGCACCCACCCCGGGTCCCCGGCGTCGTACATCGACGACATGGTCGCGGAGCCAATACCCACCGGAACGACGTATCCGGGTGTCAAAGGAACGGTCAAAGACAAAGATGGCAAGCCGGTTGCCGGTGCCCAAGTGTTCCTGAGCGCCTCTCCCAAAGCTCAAGAATATGCGCTCTCGTCGGCAGTCACGGATTCCGAGGGTAACTTCGCCGTCTGTGCCGCCGATGACGGAGCCTACTACGTGGTCGCCTGGAAGCAGGGTTGGGGACTCAGCGAAGAAAAAGCCGTAACACTCGCGGGTGGCGGCGCATTGAGCACGTTCAATCCCGTGCTCACCAAGGGCACCGGCGGACGCAATCTGGCGATCTCGACTGCCGGAAAGCCCACCAAGGCCGTCGACATCGATGTCGGCCGATATGATGATCGTTATGTCGTGGAAAACATTTTCGACGGCAACACCATCAGCACCCGATATCAGAACAACGTCGGGGTCGAACCCGCCGGCAATCGGTGGGCCTACGTGGACCTGGATCCGGTTGGAAAAGGCACCTTCTCGATCGATGAATTCGTAATCCGCGGTCCGGGTGTAACGTTGATGACCGAGGGTGCCGACGCACCGTTGCCGAAGGATTTTGCCATCGAATACACCACCAAGGATCCGGCGACAGAAACCGAAGCCGGCTGGACATCCCATGTGGCGTACTCGGTCACTGACGCCGCCCAAGTTTGGGCACCGGTTGTCATCCGACTGGCTGCACCCATCACGGCGCGTGCCGTTCGCCTGCACGTGACGGCTGGACCTTTCGGCGTCGTGAACTTCCAGGTGAATTCCGCCACGCTTTCCCGTGGCACCGTCCAAGGTGTGGTCAAGGACGCGACGACCGGTGCACCCATCGCAGGAGCACGAGTGTCACTCTTCCTCCCGGTCAAAATGCAGTCCGATCAGGACATTTACGGACTGGGTAATCCCGTACCGTTTGTCGTCCGGCAGGAAGGTCTTGTCGCGACGCCGTACGAGTACGCTCAGGCGAAAAACACGGAGCAAACTTTCGTCACCGATGCGACCGGCAGCTACAAGTTCAGTGCCGACCCAGGCCTGCCTGTTCTGATCACGGCGGGCTCGCCCGGCTATCCCTACGTCACCGCCTCCGTCACCCCGGCGGAGGATGGCTCCGCTGCTACGCAGGATTTCACATTGGGTAAGGGCTTCCTTGTCTCCGGTGTAATCAAGGATGCCAACGGCCCGATCTATAATGCCATCGTCCAGGTGGGCGGTGCCAACAGTAAGACCGCTGTCGTTACCGATGCGGATGGTAAGTACAGCGTAATCGCGGCTGCAGGATCTCAGGAATTCTACGCCGACGCCGCCGGCCACGCCGGCAAGCTCGAGACGGTCGCGATTTCGGCCGCCCTTACCAAGGACATCACGCTCGACATCCAGGACGAGCCCGGCACCGTGGCGGCAAACTTCGAAGCCATCACAGACTGGGAGGTTGCTCACTACGACCCGACATGGAAGTTTATTGAGAAGTTCGACGCGGTGAAGAGCACGGCCCAGAATGCTACACCCGGCGGAACTTCCAGCGCGCTGATCACGACGAAGACGTCACGCGATGGCACCGCGGAAAGGACCAATGTCGTTTATGAAGTCCTCCAACGGAAGGCCGACAAGCGGATCGCCGTTGCCGCCGGAAAGACCTACAACGTTTCCTTGCGTGCACGGGCCGGAGCCTGGCTGACGACGGAGCATCTGGACGCAGTCCACTATGAACTCCATTGGTACGATGCGGCTGGAGCACTCGTTGGACAGATCTACTCGCATCCTCATTGGATCTATGCACAGCAGTTCTGGCTGAAGTACGGAGTTGGCCATCGGGCCGGTGCCGACGGCTCGATTGCCCTCGTTCGCCTCACGCCGCCGGCCGGTGCCGCGTGGCTTGACATTAAAGTCGGCTGGGTGCGCAACCCCAGCGGTGCCACCGAAGAGAAGCCCGAGGGAACCAACCCCGAAGGCAGCGAACTCTTCGTCGACGATCTCGTCATCGATTCGTTCGGTGCGGGCGCCCCAGCGGGCATCACAAACCTCAAGGCCGTTGTAACCGCGGCTGGCAAGGTCAAGATCACCTTCGACGGGACCGGTGTGATTCAGGAAAACACCGGTGACTTGAAGGCGTTTACCGACACGGCCATAAAGAATGGCGACGAGATCGATCCTGTTAACGTGGCTCGGTACTACCGCGCCAAGTAGTTCATGGACCATTCCTAAAACTACAAATCATTCAAAAGGGCCGGACGAAAGTCCGGCCTTTTTTTCTAATTGAGGCAAAAAAGAGGTCAGAACGAGTTATCATACAGTTCGTTTCTTTAGCTTCCCTGCACCTTTTGTCCGGGTGCTGTCGCGGCGTAGATCAAACAGGCAACGGCTCAGATTCTCCACGCTTCCCATCTCCAGTCATCAGCCATCAATCCCCCAATTTCAGCGGGGTCGGGAATTGGCAAGTTTACTTTTCGGAGGTCGATGGGCAGGATGGTCAGGATGCCCACCGATTTCGACGCCCACGACGGCGAGGACCCATAGTCCAATGCGTCCGGCACTTTCTGACCGAGGGCGCAGAATGCTGTTTTGGGCGTTCCTCTTGCTTGCTGCGGACATCAGCGCGGAGCCCTTTCGGAACCCCACAGGGCCTGCTTCAGCGGTTCCGCCGTTTGTTCCCCGGAACTCGATCGTCCCGCTCACAGTAGGGCCATTCTCCAATACACTGGCTGGGGATCACCTTGGCGACGGCGACTGGAGTGGCGCCGACGCAATCGCGCTCCAGGATACGGATACCGCCAAGGTCGAAACAGAGAGTGCCGGAAAACGTGGATTCTTGAACGGGCGCGCGGCGATACAGCTTAGCCAGGAAGATCGCACACTCCGGATTGTCGGGTTGCCATCCCGCCAACCAAGCGGGGCATGGCGGATTACGTGGAATAGCGTGTCCGGCCGGTCCTACAAGCTGCAACACGTGGCAGGCGACGCCCTTGGCGCGACCAACCATTGGATTGATCGCACCACAGTCAATGCGACTGGATCGACCGCATTCGCAGATGACACGGGCGGCTCGGGCTCGAGCACACGGTTCTATCGAGTCGCATTGATCGAGGAAGAATTCACCCCGACCATGTTCCTACCCGTTCCTCTGGCCACGGGAGGGTGGAGGCTTAGTTGGACGAGCGTCGCGGGCAATCTCTATAAACTCCAGCGCATCGAGTCGGAGGATCTGCGCGCGTCACCGTTGCAATGGCTGGAAATCAGCGCGCTCACAGCGACTTCTTCGACAACGTCGACGGAGGATCTGAGTGTCAGCGCCAACGGCCGGAGGTTCTACCGAGTGGCGCAATTTGACGCGCCGACGCGGAGTGGCCCGACCCTCTCGCTCATCCACGCAGATCCCGGCTCGCGGACGTCGGAAGGGATGGTCGAACTCTCCATCACGGCTACGGACAGCACCGATGTGGTCCAGGTCAGCTTTTTCGGGGGTCAAACCGTGATCGGATCCGCCACGAGGAGCGAAGCCGATACCTGGCGATTATTCTGGCCGGTGGGAGCGGGGCAAAGCGGGACAAATAGGGTGACCGCGAGGGCGATCAATCTGGCAGGGGTTGCGACCACCTCATCGCCACTTGCCTACACGGTGACGATCCAGGGCGCACAGCGCCAGGAAACGCTCGGCCTGGTCACACTGCGTGCGGATCAATTTGTGACCAACGGTCCGGCCATTGTGGCAAACGGCAATATTCGAGTCGGTGTTGTTTTGCTTTCCAGTAATGGCACGGTCTCGATTGATACCGCGCAGGGGTCCCTCACTGGTCGGGGCAAGGTGATCGTGCCGGGGTTTGGTGAGATATTCGAGGGGGCGTTCGCGGTCGATCCGGCCAGCGGATGGCTCAACCGCGCAGAGGCCGCACAGTTTGCCTCCATTAAATCCTCCCAGGTAATATCTGCTCTTCACTTGAACTCCCGGGTGACCCTCACAGCACGAGAGATCGAGGTGAACGTTCTTTCGAGGGCGTTTCGGGGTAGCGGCGAAATTGAGATGCAGACGACCGACCAGAAATTGGGAACCCTGCGGTGCGATGGCGCGTTTTACCTGGATCCCACTGCTTTCGCCCTGACGGTCCACGGCGCGTTTACTTTGGGTAACCTGTCAGGAAGCGGCACGATCACCATTCGGTTGCATGACTCGACCTTTGTAATGAGCGGTGCCGTGGCAACGTCCAAGCCGGGTGGTGGAACCGATTCCCTTACGCACGCGACGTTCGAATTATCCATCAAGCCTGGGAGCGCACCTCAATTCGCCATCGCCGGGGTGCGCACGGTCAATAACGTGGCTCAGGACGTCGCTGGCGTGATCGGGGTCGATGGCACGGTCATTCTTCATCCGGACGAGCGGACACCGACCCTGATCCGCAGCGATTCCGCGCGATTCGTGCCGCTGGGCGCGGACGGTCAGCCTTTGAACGGGGTCGCGGTGCGCGCCCGCGCAGATGACAGTTTGCCGCCGTTGGAGTATCGGCCGTCAGGCGCAAGTCTGCTTGGGGCCGGCCAGCATTTCTTCATGCGATTCCCCGCCGGCGCGAGACTGGTCGAAACGGGCAACGAGAGCTTCTTCGAGTTCATTCAAGTGACGGCCGGGTTTGGGCCGGCGTCACCGTTTCAGTTGGTGTCCCCGTTGCAACGGGTGTCCGGAATTCCAAAACGATTGCGGCTCGGCGCTCTGGATTTCGCAGACCTCATGGCGGTGTTTGATCTTGAGCCTGCGAACGGACTGGCGGTGCGCGTGTTGGATCGGCTGCCGTTGGTGTGGAAGGGCGGATCGATTGTCACTGACGGAATTCGAGGTGGGAAGTTTGGGCTCGAAACAACCGGGATGCCTGTTCCCGGCACTGCCGGTGATTTTCCGGACTTCACCATCGACCTCACTCGTCGTGACGGCGTTCTCATCCCGCTGACCGGCGAATTCGAACTCCCGGATGGTTCCGGAACGCCCGGAAAACTAAGCGTTCCAAAGAACCGTCCGATCTGGCTCGGCGTTCGTGCCGACGGACAGTTGTTCCTGTCCGGGCGCGTTGCCGTGGAGTTCCCAGGAGGCGGCCCGAAGTTCAGCGCCGATTTCCAACTGGATGATCCGTTCTACGATTTGTCGGTCACGGCAAAGGGGCTTGAGCTCCCGCTGTTGGGGAGGCTCGCGGATTTGCTTCCTGGCCCGGGTCTGGCGTGTATCCCGGGCAACGGGGCGCCCGACATAAACCAGCTCCGACAAGCCGTCGACTGTTTGAAAAAACACGACCTCGCCTACCTCAATTTCAGTGCCAGTGCGGTTGCGGTTGGGGTTGGCGATGGCCCAAGCGCCGACGGTGGACTTGCAGCCCCGCCCGATCCGTTCAGCACCCTGACGAGCGTCCTCGACGCATATTCCTACACGGCGCTGGCCGGCGGGTCCGGGAACCTCCCGCAGGACCTTCTCAAATCGCTCTTCAAACAAACCGGCGATCGGGCGGTGGCCACACGGGGCCTGGAAACCATCCTGGCTTGCCGGCTCGCGCTCGAGCGTGCGCGGAAGGCGGGTTTGCGCGACGGCAACCCGGATGAATTTGACGCTGCGGTCAGCGCGTGTCTCGGAGCTGCGATCGATCGCGCGGATGGAAACGAGGCGGTGTTGGGTTTGGGGAACTTCAAGGCTGCGCTGGTCACGCTGTTGCAAACCGAAGTCATCGTACAAAACCTCGGCACCGACAATTCCGACCAGGCGCAGATTTCCAACGTTTCTTTGCGGGACGCCATGAACCAGCTCGTCCAACGCTTTCTCGGCAACTTCACCACCTCTCACGGAGTTACTCCCAACGTCTTTACTCCTGACCGGAACGTGACGATCAACACGATGAACCGCTTCGTCGCGCATGACACGTTGGCACAGTTGTGCGATGTGCTGGTTTGCGCGCGGAAGCTTGGCATCGACAGAAACCTCACCGCGCCGGTCCGCGAAACCAAAACGCAACTCGCTTTGCGGCTCAACACGGAGCTGGCCCGAGCATTGCTGGGAGCCGAGGCGGACGCCGACTACCGCGCTTTCACGGGCGCCGTGCAGGATACCCTCGACTTGGTGGGCTATCGTCGGACAGCAGTTCTCGACGATCTTCCGGCGCAGTACCTGAACTTGCTGCCCGGCGACAGTTTCTTGCAGCGACTGCCGGCGCGTCTCGAACAGGTCTTGCGCAACGACAACACGCTGACCGGCGGAGACTATCTGCCTGGGAGCATGGCGGCGGAGGTTCGTCGCCTGCTGAACATCCTCCAGCAAGTGCCCGCCAGTGCCAGTCACCTGGCTCCGTTGTTTCAACTCGCTCACGAGCGTATGGAAGCCGCTCTCACCCGCTCGATCACAGCGCTGACGACGAACACGGATTTGTTTTACCTGGTCGATCTGCTCCAAGCGGGCATGCTGCACGCGCAGTTGCACGACCTATTCGGATACAACGCGAGCGCGCCTTGGGAGAGCAACGACCGGCTCGGCAAGATCGTTGATCGCATCGCCGCGATCGGAGTACAACAGAATGGGTGGTCCGCGCTGAATCGTGCCGTGACTCAACTTCTTGACGAAGCGATCCGGCAGTCACGGGACGCCTCTCCGCCGCTTGCGCGCAGCATGCTCTACCTCGAACAAGCTGCGAAGTTGTTGACGACCTCGCGCACGGTGGCCGTGACCCTCTGGACCAACGAGCGCGACCGCCGCGGCGGCGTGTTGGACGTGGCGGACATAGTCCTTCCTGGGGACATACGGATCGATAAAGTTGCCGGGTCGGTCCATTACCATCGACACACCCGCGAGTTAGGCGGCGCCTTTAGTGGTCAGATGCGGTTGCCGAAATTCGACCTTTCACTTGCCATCGCGAACGCCTCCTTCTCGACGGGCGGTGGTTTCGACCTGAACGCATATGGCAGCATTGTGCTGCCAACCGCCGCGAACCCGGCGGGCCGGATTTCCATCACGCCGGAGCATCCATTGCACATCCGCTTCCGGGCGCCCAACGACCTCCGCTTTTCAGGCGGCGCAAAGTTCGAGATCAACGGCCTGACCTTCGAGGGCTTCATCGGAATCGAAGACCCGGAATACACTTTCGGTCTCTCCGCCCAAGGGATTCGTTTCGACCTCGCCAACTCGATGAAAGTGTTCATCCCGACCCTGCCAAACAACACCGTTTTCGATGCCGCCACCGCGCGGGATCTAGGGGATTACTTCCGCAGCATGAACGCGACGATGGAAGGTTTGCGGTCCTTTGACCCGGCGCGGGGCGGGGCCGGGGCTTCGCGGGCTTCACTGCAAGCCGGCTTTTCGCCCTCGTTTGATCCGCCTGATTTCCTGCCGGGCTTCAACAGCTCGCCACTGGACGCGGTGGAAGCGTGGGCAAACGGAATCGTCGCGGACACGCGTCTCGGCATCGTGCGCGACTACTCAGCAACGATCGGGCATGTTTCCAGCCAGCTCGATCAACTGGCGAGCGCCATCCGCAATACGCCGCCCGAGAGGCTTAGCCCCGTGCAACTGCTCGTTCGTGTGAAACTGATGCAGCGCCTCTGCGAGGCCCACAAGAGCTTAAAAAACAACCCGAACCGGGCAGCGTACCAGGAGTTGGAGGGCTCCGGGCGCTTGAATGGATTTATTGCGGGAACGCAGGAGCACGTAAAGCGGCTGCTGGAAAGCGAGGATCCACGGCTGGCTGCACACCTCGTCGAAATTGTGAGTGCGACCGGCGAATTCATCACGCAGTGGGGCTGCTTCAGGAATGAAAGCGATATGAAGGAGTTCGAGCTGTTGAAGGACTCGATCGTGCAGGCCTTCACCGGATTCCTGGTCCGGCAGGAGCCAAACCTTTTCTCTCAACTCGGATTGGATCCTGCGACAGGCGAAAAGGTACCGGGCTCGGACAAGTTCGACCAGCTTCAGCGCGACCAGATCAAGGGGGTCTTCTCCGTGTTTCTGGAGTTCATGAAATACCAACAGGCCCTGGAGATTGAGTCGCGGGCGAGTTATCCCGTGGCATTGCGCAATCTGGGCGCGCGGTGGCGCGAGTTACTCTACCGACGGATCCTCCAACTCGCGCCGCCAGAATATCCAGACCTTGTTAAGAAGCTGGACCGGCTGCGTTTTCTCCGGCCCGATCCGGTGCGTTGTTGTGGCGCGCCGGAAGTGCCGGAATTGCTCGCTGTTTACGAGGAGTTGCGCGAACTGCGCAAAGAACTGTTTAACCTTCTCAGCATTGCCCAGTTATCGTTTGAGTGGCCGGAGGGGCCGATCTACCAGCCCTATGGGCCGGCGGCGCCGTACGATGATGGTGTCGAACTGGCCAATGCCAGCCATGCATGGAACCACGCCGTGCTCTTCGCCGACAACTTGACTCAGGATGGCAAGCCGCTCAACGACAGCAAGGTCCGGAAGGTTTTCCTTCTCGAGTACATCGACAAAAGGGACACGAATGGTGTCTTACGGAACCAATTGGTAACCATCCGCCTCGACCACATCAAGCTCCACGGCAATGACTACGACCCACGATTTGCGCTTACGAAGCGCGCGCGGGAAGAGGTGGCCCGAAACGCCGCTCTGAAGAATTCTGAACTGGGCGCTGCGCGCAACGCGCTCGACATCGCGGAGAATCGACTGATTGTGAACCGCTCGATCGAGCGCCAAGCGCCGGCGACCGAGCTGCTGGACGAACTGCTCGGGCTGGCGGCCTATTTCCAGGAGAACCGGCTG
>CAMDJH010000232.1 GCA_945900455.1 Akkermansia muciniphila | reverse complement strand
CATGTCGGGCGGCTTGGACCAAAACGTGGGGTCCGCAACGATCGTCAACGACGGGAATGTGGAATTCGCCACGTGACCGTCTCCGAACAGCATCACATCGACGCGCTTGCCTTTGAAGTTGTGCCAGAGATTCTGGGGATCCGTCGTGTTTCGATTCGAGTGCCAGACCCAGTCCCCCTGGATAATCTTGGTGGTGGGCCGCAAGGCGACCTCACTTTCCTTGATGGGAGTACCCGTGGGTGCGTCCGTGACCTTTTTTGCCCGCGAATAATCAACCGACCACATACCGAGGTAACTGTTTCCCCAACCTTCCCACGCCGAGGAATATTTCTGGCCGAAGGCCTCGTTCGCCAGCGAGTCGCCGCGGTCGGCCGGGCAATGAAAAACAGCCGCCGCTCCGGTGTAGCGATTGAGCGGCCGATTGGTTTCCGGCGTCCGGGGGCCATAGCCAACGATGTCGGGATAATTGGTCGCCCGCTTTCCACCGAAATCGGCCCAACCCGAATGAACCGGGTAGCTCCCACGGCTGTCATCCACGTAAAGCTTATATCCAATACCAATCTGCTTTTGGTTGTTAACACAACTCGTTCGAATCGCCTGTGACTTGGCCCGGGACAACGACGGCAGCAGCATCCCCGCCAGGATGGCGATGATGGCGATGACCACGAGCAGTTCGATCAGCGTGAAGGCCCCGCTCCCATTCCCTGTCGAAGTCGAACTCGAACCTGCCGGCCCGCTCCCGGGGGAACGTCGACCCCACCGTGGACTTGGCCAGCACGCGCGGAGGAAGGAGGTGAAGCGATTGAGACTTTTCATGGGTGTCCCATCCTGACCGCATTCGCCGGCGTATGCAAAACCGGATTTCAATCGCCCCCAACCGGGCAGGGCTGCATCAAGCTCCTCGATTCCTTCCTCTCCTCCATTAGATGGAGGAAAGAATCCACCGAACTCAACAGTGCGCGCCGCGACGCCATGAACCGAAGTACCCCCGCTCCCCCTGCTCCGCGCAGGCGGGTTCGTCGCAACGCGACAAACCCTGGAATTTGGCCATTCTAAAACCGAGCGGCCCAACGGACCGCAATAGCTTAGCCCAGCCCAGGGCATCGGCCACAGGGCCGATGCCCTGGGCTGGATCTTACGGGCTGACGCCATGGGATACGTTCCGGTTTTCGCTGGTTAAGGATATCCGCCGCCCGAAAGAATTGTATTCAATGCGCCACTCCTCGTAGGGCATAAAGAAGAGACGACCGTGCCGACGGCGCGTCGCCGATGGGAAGGAGCGCGATGCCTTGCGACGCCACGTGCCTTCGGGGGTGACTGCAGATCGTAAATTGTCATGTGGATTGTCCGACTAGCCTTGCGCCGGCCCTACACCTTTGTTGTGGGGGCGCTGACGCTGTTATTGCTCACTCCGTATGTGTTGCTGCGGACGCCCACGGACATTTTCCCGGCGATCAACATTCCGGTCATCAGTATCATCTGGCAATATGCCGGGTTGAGCGCGAACGAGATCGAGCAACGATTGATTTACAACCACGAGCGCTCGCTCAGCGCGACCGTGAATGACATCGAGCATATCGAGTCGAACGCGTTCAATGGCGTCGGCGTGATCAAGGTCTTCCTCCAACCCGGGGCGTCGGTGGATGGCGGCGTGGCCCAGATCACGGCCATTGCCCAGACGATCATGCGCCAGATGCCTCCAGGGCAGACGCCGCCGTTGATCATCCGCTACAACGCGTCAACAGTCCCCATCCTCCAGTATGCCGTCACAAGCACGAAGCATTCCGAGCAGGAACTGTACGACCTGAGTCAGAATCAGATCCGCATCGGGCTCTCGACCGTGCTGGGCGCATCGGTGCCGTGGCCTTACGGCGGGAAGACACGGCTCGTCTCGGTCGATTTGGACATGAACGCGCTCAAGGCCAGGAACGTGACCGCCCAGGATGTCGTGAACGCCATCAGCGCGCAGAACCTCGTCCTGCCTGCGGGAAGTGCCAAGATTGGGGCAACCGAATATGATATCGAGTTGAACACAAGTCCGCGCGTGCTCGAGGAACTGAACGACCTCCCGATAAAATCCAGCAACGGCGGAACATTATTCATCCGCGACGTGGCGCAGGTCCGCGATGGCTACGGGCCACAGCAAAATGTTGTCCGGCAGGACGGCATACGGGGTTCGTTGCTCACGATTTTGAAAAGCGGATCGGCATCCACGCTCGATGTAATCCGACGGGTGAAGGCGGCGATGCCCCGGATCCAGGCGGAGCGATTACCACCGGATATCGAGGTGCGAGAGTTTGCCGATCAATCGTTGTTTGTCAGGTCGGCGATTGACGGTGTGCTGAAGGAAGGTGTGATCGCAGCAGCCCTCACGGCGGTGATGATTCTTCTCTTCATCGGCTCGTGGCGAAGCACGGTGATCATCGCGCTGTCGATTCCTCTTTCTGTGCTGAGTTCACTGGCCGTGCTCAGTGCGCTCGGCGAAACCATCAACCTGATGACCCTCGGAGGTTTGTCGTTGGCGGTGGGAATTCTCGTGGATGACGCGACGGTCGAGATCGAGAACATCCACCGACAGATGGCCATGGGCAAGCCGCTGAAGCAGGCGATTCTCGATGGAGCCCAGGAAATTGCTCTGCCGGCGCTGGTCTCGACACTGTGCATCTGCATCGTGTTTGTCCCGATGTTTTTCCTCGGCGGCGTGGCGCGCTATTTGTTCGTGCCCCTGGCCGAGGCGGTGGTCTGCGCGATGCTCGCAAGTTACGTGTTGTCGCGGACGCTGATTCCAACGTTGGTGATGTGGTTTTACCGGAGCGTCCATCGCCCGCTTGAGCGCCAAGAACCGGACGACGAGGAGTGGGCGTCGGGGGCCACCCTGTTGCGACGGCGCGAGGTGCGACGAATGGCGTGGGTATTTCGGCCGTTCATCGTGTTTCAAGGTTTTTTTGAACGAGGCTTCGCCCGGTTTCGCGCCGGATATCGTTCGTTGCTGGCCGATGTGATCGCGCGTCGGGGCGCGTTCTCGGTGTACTTTCTGCTCGTGTGCGGCGGGATCGGTCTCATCGCGCCCCAGTTGGGCCAGGATTTCTTCCCGGTCGTGGATGCCGGGCAGTTCCGCCTGCACCTGCGGGCGCGCAGCGGCACTCGAATCGAAGAGACGGTCCAGTTGGTCGAGCGGGTGGAAGCGGCTATCCGCCGCGCAATGCCGGAAGGCGAAGTGGCCGGGATGCTCGATAACATCGGGGTACCAAGTTCCGGCATCAGCCTGAGCTACAGCAACAGCGGGCTGATTGGAACCGGCGACGCCGACATCCTAGTATCGCTCCGACCGGGGCACGGACCCACGGCGGAGTACGTTCGCCGCCTACGCCTCCGGTTGAACCGGGAGTTTCCGGGAACCCTGTTTTATTTTCTCCCGGCTGATATTGTGAGCCAGACGTTAAACCTGGGATTGCCCGCGCCCTTCGACGTGCAAATCGTCGGGCGCGATCAAGTGCACAATCGCGAAGTGGCCGCACGCTTGGCCAACCGCATCCGGCAGGTCCCCGGCGCGGTGGACGTGCGGGTGCAACAACCGGCGGATCAACCGAAGGTGCGGTTCGCCGTGGATCGCACCAAGGCGTCGGCCATGGGCTTGTCGGAACGAGACGTGGCCAATTCCGTCTTGCTCGGCCTGAGCGGAAGCGGGCAGGTGCAGCCGGGGTATTGGCTAAATCCTCGAATCGGCATCCAGTACTTGGTCAACGTCCGTGTGCCCGAATACGCGATGAATTCGCTGTCGGCGTTGAATTCGATTCCGATCAGTGCGGGCGAGCCGGGGCGAGGCAACGGCCAGTTGTTCGCGAACCTCGCCACCTTCACGCGCACGAACGGTCCACCGGTCATTTCCCATTACAACGTGCAACCGGTGATCGACCTCTTCGGCGGAGTCAGCGGACGCGATCTGGGCGGCGTGCTCCGCGACATCCGGCCGCTCGTGAAACAGGCCGAGAGCGAGTTGCCACGCGGCAGCTCCATTGTGCTGCGCGGCCAAGCCGAGACAATGAACAAGAGTTTTATCGAGTTGAGTCTCGGCCTGCTGGTGGCCATCGCGCTCATTTACCTGCTGCTCGTTGTAAATTTTCAGAGCTGGCTCGACCCGTTCATCATTATCATGGCTCTGCCCGGAGCTCTCGCGGGTGTGATCTTGGCTTTGCATCTGTCCCTGACGACTTTGAGCGTTCCAGCACTGATGGGAGCAATCATGAGTCTGGGGGTGGCGACGTCGAATTCCGTACTCATCGTAAGCTTTGCACGAACGTACCTGAGCCAGGGCTATACACCCGCAATGGCCGCCTGGGAGGCCGGAACCAGCCGGTTACGTCCGGTGTTGATGACGGCGCTCGCGATGATCATCGGCATGTTGCCGCTAAGCCTGGGCCTGGGTGAGGGCGGCGAGCAAAACGCGCCGCTGGGTCGCGCGGTGATCGGCGGTTTGTTGATGGCCACATTCGCAACCTTGTTTTTTGTGCCCGCCATTTTCGCGCTGTTGCATCGCGCCCCAAACCCCGTCTCGCCGGCGACGCGGCTCGACGACCCTATGAACGGTGAAGGTCCCGCGTCGGATTTTGCATCATGAACTCTCTCGAAACTTACGAGACGAAGGCCGCCTCGGCGTCCAGTCGACGACCCGCAATCCCCGCCCATGAGTCCAAAGGCAATGGGGCTCGTCTGTTCCGTCTTGGAATCGTCATTCTCCTTCTCCTCGGATTGGCCTACGTCGCGGGGTTGCTGCCGCGCCGGGCTGCAAGGACGCAATTGAATGCGGATACTCGGGATCTGGCAGTGCTTTCGGTGTCCGTCGTATCCCCTGCGCCAGCGAAGGCGACGGGCACGCCCCTGCTGCCCGCCGAAGTGAAGCCATGGGTGGAAACATCGATCTATGCACGCGCCAACGGTTACCTAAAGCGGTGGACAACCGATCTCGGATCGGTCGTCGAAGCGGGGCAATTGCTCGCGGAAATTGAGGCTCCCGAATTGAATCAAGACTTGGCCCGCGCCCGCGCCGAGTTGGCCCAAACGGAGGCCGCGCAGGCCCTCGCAAAAACCACGGCCGAGCGTTGGGAGGAATTGCGCAAAGCGAAAACGGTCAGCGATCAGGAAACCTCTGAAAAGCTGGCAGACTTCGCTCTGAAATCCGCCGGGGTGGCGGCCGCCCGCGCGACGGTGATGCGACTGGAAGAGCTGCTCTCGTTCACGCGGATCTCGGCGCCGTTTGCGGGGACCATCACGATACGGCGAACCGACGTGGGGGAATTGATCGTTGCCGGCAGCGGCAAGGAGCTCTTCCACCTGGCGCAGACCGGGCGGCTGCGGGTATTTGTACAAGTGCCCCAAGCCATGGCTCAACGAATCGCCCCGGGCCAGCCGGCGGAATTGTTGCTTCCCGAGCTGGGGGGTCGGGGAATTCCCGCTCGCGTGGCCCGTACATCCGGAATGGTAAATGCGGATTCACGAACCGTGCTTACCGAGTTGGAAGTGGAGAATCCGAAGGGCGAAATCCTGGCGGGAAGCTATGCGCAGGTGAAATTCTCGGAAGCGGGCGGCGAGGCAGTGCTGACGTTGCCCGCGAACACGCTGCTGTTTCGCGCCGAAGGGCCGCAGGTGGGGATCGTCAACACCAACGACATCGTCGAACTGCGAAGCATCAGCATGGGGCGTGATTTTGGCCCCACCGTGGAAATATTGGCCGGCGTGCAGACCAGCGACCGAGTAATCCTGAATCCGCTGGATGCGCTCGTGAACGGAACCCGCGTGCGGGTCGTAACGGCATCGAAACCGGAAACGGCTCACTGAAGAGCGGGTGCTCCGAATTCTCCAGCCTCGTCACCACCACCTAAAATTGGGATCCGGGGCTGGACCGGTGTAATTCCACTGGTAGGCTTCTTTGGGAAACTGGAAATACTCGGTGTGACCATCCCCGAAGAGGACGTTCATCCGGTATTCATTCTTATAATTGTGCCACTGGCTGGCCAGGTCATTCTTATTGCGGTCCGCCCACCACGGCCAGTCCCCCTGAATGAGCTTGTTGGATGGGCTCCTGCCGATCTCGCTGGTCTTAATCGGTGTACCTTGCGGGGTTCCCGGAGCGCGCGAGTCGCCTGTGACATGCTTCACTCGTAACGTTTCGACCGACCAAACCGTGAGGTAACTGTTTCCCCAGCCGGCGTAGCAACTCTTAATCCCCTTCGGAAAGGTGCTAAGCCACAGGGAATCCCCTTTGTCCGCAGGACAATGATACGCTTCAAAGGCCGGAACATACTTGTTAAGCGGACGGTTCGTGGCCGGAGTCTTACCCCCGTGCAGATCCATCGCCCCCGTTGTCCCACCCATTGTACCCCAATCGTTGTAGACCGGATACCGCTCGCCGTTATCGTCGGCATACATGTGCATTCCAAGAGCGATTTGCTTGTGATTGCTATTACACCGAATCGTTAACGCCTTCCCCTTCGCCTTGGCGAGCGCTGGCAGGAGCATCCCAGCGAGGATCGCAATAATGGCAATGACGACAAGGAGCTCGATCAACGTAAAAGCAGCGGGCGAGAGTTTTCTCTTTTTCATAGGGATACCGGGGACAGCAGACCATTGCTTAGCGCCCCGCCGTTCGCAAAATTGGGATCCAAAGGAAAGTTCAATCTTCGAAGCGTCAGCCCAAGATCCGTGATGTCAAGTGTTTTTCCTCGGTCGAGAAATGACTCTTGGACCTGACCCGGTTGCCTGCATTCCTCCACGGAGTAGTCGCCATCCGGTCGGGTGATTCCGTATGGTCCGGGAATGAAGATGAAGCAAGCACAGGTCTGGAAAGTCGGGGATGGCTTTGTCCGCATTGTTCGTCTCGAGCGCCTCGCCGTGGATTACAAAATTATGCCGACACTGACCGGCGGCGAGGGCACGCATCACCGATCGACCAAAAAGGAATTCTGCCGCCTGCTCAAGGGTGCCACGCTGATAGAACCCGATGCCCTCGCCCTCGGCAGCACGCCGGTCGCGGGGACGTTGCCGTAGGAACGCGGCCTTTTCGACTCGGAACAGTGACTGCACAAGTGACAGGCTCAATTGAGTCAAAATAATTTGTCGCCACCGGACTATTCGGGAATGAGAACCACGGATAAACGCCGATCGACGCAGATTCCGGGCCCTTTCTATTTGCGGCAATCCGTGTTCATCCGCGGTTCTTCTTCTCGGCTTCCTTTCCCCGGAAAAGTGCCCCATAGCGGCGGGTTAAATTTGGGGGTCATTTAGGGGTCAGAACGGAATGGCATTAAGATAACGAAAGCTCAAAGTGCGACGAAAATGCCCATTTGCGATCACCGGTGAGCGAGGTCGCCCAGGGTGCAGTAGTCGCTGAAGTCGGATTCGCCCGATCAAAAGAGATCGATTGCAAATGGGATTAAATGAAATTAGAAGGAGTTGATTATTCCCATTCCCCGGAATGATTCTTGCCGCCATGAAACCAACGTTGCCCGCTTCCCGATTCCATTCGGCCTTCACGCTCATCGAACTCCTCGTCGTGATTGCTATCATCGCCATCTTGGCTTCGATGCTACTTCCAGCTTTAGCGCGGGCGAAAGCGCAGGCTGAAAAGAGCTATTGTTTGAATAACCAGAAGCAGATCGGGCTCGGAGTCATGATGTATGCGACCGACGCGAACGAGAGATTTCCCCTTTGCCGCAATTGGGGACGCCGTTGGGGCGGTGACCACGCGCTAAACCAGGAAGGCAAGTGGTTGCCGGAGCTTCTGGCGCCGGTTATCGGCACCAACGCAAACAAGCCCACGAACTACACGGTTGCGGTAAAAAGTCCGCCTCAAAAAGGCACCTACACCTGTCCGACAGCCGCGAGGCTTACCGCGCCTACGATCGGTACCACGCTCGGCGCAGTCGCCACGTTCTATCGGGACAATGACAACGTCACCTATGTCTGGAATCATATCTATCTTGACAAAGCGGCTTCCGCCTACGTCATCGAGCGCCCGGTGAGCGGTCGCAAGACATCGAGCGTCGCGAGTTCTTCGCGGGCGGTGCTCGTGTGGGAGATGCCGTATTGGGATGCCCTAAATTCGGCTCACAAGAATGCGATCAACCTAGTCTTTGCCGACGGCCACGCCGCCCTCGAGAAACGGTCACCTGATGAGGCGGACTGGTGGGCGTATCACAGTCGCCGGGGTTGGGATGATGGAGATCTCACCGGCAAGTCGCGCAAGCAGTGAGTCGAGTTGTTCGTTGAACTCCCTGGGGGAATATCAACGGTGTTCGGCAGGGTTCATAGATAGGAATTCCCTTTATTGACGCTCCGCGATTAAGTGAGCGGCGAGTACGCGCAGATTCACGCGGCGGCCCGGCTTGGCTGGTTCGATCTGGAATCAACCCGGGACGAAAGCCTGCAGACCATCAAGCGAGCCGGCGCCGACTGGATTCTGACTTACTTCGCGCGCACGGTGGCGGAAGCGCTGGCTCGCACTTGATCTGAGGGCAGTAACGCGTTCGTGATTTCATCCCACGTCCAATCGGCAGTCGCTTCGAATCTGCCATGCTTTCCTAACACCAGATTACTCCTTTTTAAGCTTGGTTCGCACGCCCTTCACGGTGTTCGAAACAACTTCGAAATCGAAATTGGATGTGCCAAATCTCTTCTTGACCAGAACGTCTTCCCAGTCATCGCGCTCAATGTGAAACTTGTCCTTGGGCAATTGGGCCTGAAGGCTTTTTACTACGGCCTTGGCCACCGCGTTTTCTCCACTTCCCTTCTTAATTGGCGTCTTGGTCTCGATTGGCAAACCGTCCTTGGGATGGAATTTCAAGATAATGACACCGTCTGATTGCGCATTACCGTTGAATATCAAGCGCCACTTGTTTGAGGGACTCGCCTGTACGGAAGTTACGAGGGTGATGAGAAAACCGATCACCAGGATTCGAAACCCGCGGACGAGCGCAGCATGATGTAGAGTCAGACAAAAGAGTCTATTAATCATATGTGAGGGAGTTAGCGTGAAGATAAACCAAAATCAAATGTATCAGTGTTCTACTCAACAATTGAATTTGAGCCGAGTGGATCAAGCTATCTATGAACGCGAGAAAATCAGAATCACATTCGTGATCACTTACATAGCAGGTATTTGCTTGAGGCTCCGCGGCTAATGAGGTATCCTTTAAATGAATTAATCTGTTTTTCCAAAAGTCAACATCTATCAATTTCAGTTCATCACTTCTAGCGACGAAGAACAAGAGCCACGGCACCTAAAACTCCAAGAGCGACAGTGTATGGCTCAGGTACTGGGGGAATAACACCACCACAGGTAAGGCCGACAACGCTACAGGGCGCAGACAGCCTAAATGTTGTGAAGCCATCGAGATTCGGAGTGATGATGACGTTGCCCCCAGCGTCGACGCCGCCGAGAGGCTTCGAATCTCAGTTCGCAGAGGTGCCATACTGAATGGAACCGACATACTCAGCACCATCCCAAGCACGGACGATGAGCCCAAGCGTCTTGCCGGCTCCGACACCGTCAATTAATTCTTATTCAGTATCGCGTGGCTTTCACCGGTTCATCTCTACCCGAAGACGGATTTTTTCAAATCCCGTAACGTATAGAGTTCGCTCTTCAGGCCTCGCACTCGCCTCGCACCGTCCTTTCGGGTTGCCCCATACCGTCCCCTCATCGCTCCAAATAGTGAATCCACAAATCCCCGACTCCCCAGGATCGCTCCGTCGGCAAAATACCGCACTCGAAGTCGCAGGAAATC
>CAMDJH010000231.1 GCA_945900455.1 Akkermansia muciniphila | reverse complement strand
GGTGGCGAAGCGGCACTCCAGGAATCGCGCTCGATTCTGATGAATTCCAGCGCGCCGATGGAAAGTCGAAGTGCAGCACTCGATTCGCTTGCCCGACGAAGGGACGCCCAGACTCTCGATGTGTTTCTCCGCTTGACGCAGGCATCGGGTCCGCTGCGCATTCTATCGATTCAGGCACTCCGAGTATTCGATGATCCCCGAGTGGCTCCAACCTTGCTCGAATCGTTTGCTTCGTTTGGCCGAGCTGAACGGCGTGAGGCGATGAGTACCCTGGTGGCCCGTCCGCAGCATGTGCCGGCGCTCCTGACGGCAATCGATTCTGGAAAAATCTCGCAGCAGGAGATTACGCCGCCCATCGCGCGCCTGATTCAGGGGCTCAAGAACCCCTCGTTCGACCGGTGGTTGGCCAAGAATTGGGGCTCGGTCAAGGCCACGGGCGACGACCTTCGAAAGCAGATCGACGCGTATATGCGGATGCTTGGCAGGGACGCGGTCGCTCGAGCGGACGCGACGGTGGGAAGCGACCTATTTCAGCGATTGTGCGCCGTGTGCCATATGAACCCAGGGCAGGGGAGCAAGATCGGCCCCGAACTGCGGGGACATCTCGACAGTCTCGGCGAGCTATTGTCCAACGTGGCCGACCCCAATGCGGTGGTGGCGAAAGACTTTCAGCAAGTGTTCATTACGACGCGGGATGGGCAGCTTCAGTCGGGAATCCTGGCGGGCGAGGACGGGTCTTCGGTTCGATTGAAAACCCTCACCGAAACCGTCACGATTCCGTTGGGGGACATTCAGGCCCGCGAAACCAGTTCCGATTCCATGATGCCGGAGGGCTTGTTGCGAGAATTGACGGAGGCGGAGTTGCGCGGACTATTCCGATACCTAACTCAGTAGGGGTGGGCGGGTGAGGCGCACGTCAGACGAAATGCCTGTTAGACTTAACAAATGAACATGCAGGTGAAGACACGCGACGCTAGATCCCTTCGCCGAGCACTGTGGGATGGGCGATGGAAACTTCCGGCGTAAGGATCTCCCCTTCACGGGCCAGCACTCGGTATTCGCGAATCTGGAAACTCACGCTCATGCCATCCTCCAGTTTCAATCGGGCATAGTCCTCCTTGCTCATCCGGGCCCGGACCACCAGACCATCGGGAGTCTCAAGTTCGAGCCGAAGCATTATGCCCAGAAAATAGGTGTGCTTCAGGATGGCCTGGTGGCGGTATTCGTTGGGCGACATTGAAACCTGCACGGCGTAAGGCCGGAAGCCGATCCGGAGCGTCTGCCCTTCGGAGTGGCCGTGCGCTGGGAAGGAGAGTCCACCCAATCGGGCGATGCCACCGGAGACCGTCATTTCCAGCACGTTCATGACGCCGATGAAGCGGGCGACGAATTCGTTTCGCGGTTGTTCGTAGACTTCGCGAGGAGTACCGAGTTGTTCGAGATTGCCGCGACTGAAAATCAGAATGCGGTTCGAAACTTCCATCGCCTCCTCCTGATCGTGGGTCACGAAGACCGTCGTGATATTGAGTTCATCATGTAACTGGACAAGCCATTCACGCAGTTCCTGTCGGATCTTGGCGTCGACGGCCCCAAACGGCTCGTCAAGAAGGAGAACGTTTGGCTTGGGTGCGAGGGCGCGGGCGATGGCAACCCGCTGCCGCTGTCCGCCACTCAATTGATGCGGGAACCGCCGCTCCAGTCCCTCCAAACCCAGGGTCTTCACCAACTCTTCGACGCGGGCCGCGATGTCGGCGCACCGCTGCTTCTGAATTCTTAGGCCGAAGGCGATGTTGTCGAAAACAGTCATTGTCTTGAACAGGGCGTACCCCTGGAAAACAAAGCCGATGTTCCGCGTCTGGACAGGGACATCATTCATCCGTCGACCGCGGACAAACAGATCCCCTTCGGTCGGGGTTTCCAGGCCAGCGATCATGCGGAGGACGGTGGTCTTTCCTCCGCCGCTGGGGCCGAGGAGGCCGACGAGTTCCCCTTCGCCAACGGTGAAGGAAATATTTCTGACTGCGGTGATGTCGCCAAACCGCTTGGAAATATGGCGCAGTTCAATGCTCATGAGGGAGTGTGGGGGGTGAACGCCGTTTCCGATTCACCAGAATTGACGACCGGAGAGTCCGTTGTCCACAGACCGGCCGCCTCCTCGTGTTGGTGTCGGGATTCGAGCCACGCCTTGAGTGTGAGCGTGCACACCGCCAGAAACGCGAGCAGGCTGGCCACGGCGAAGGCCTCGGATCCCCGGTGATCGGCATTGAGATTATCCACCCACAGAGGGATGGGCATCTCGCCGGCGATGCGATTGCTGACGACGAATACTGCGCCGAATTCCCCCATGGCGCGGGCGGTGGTCAGGATCAAGCCATAGAGGAGCGCCCACTTAATGCTGGGAAGTGTCACGTGCCAGAAGACCTGCCAACCGCTGGCGCCGAGGGTCAGGGCAGCTTGCTCCGGTTCGGTACCCTGACTTTGCATCATGGGGATCAGTTCACGCGCGACGAAGGGAAACGTGACAAAGACGGTCGCCAGGACCATGCCGGGAAGGGCGAAGACAACCTTGAGGTCGTGGGCGCGTAGCCAGGGCCCCAGCCAGCCCTGGTAGCCGAAAAGCGCAATCAACATCACGCCGACGACCACGGGAGAGATGGCGAAGGGCAGGTCGATCAAGGTCGTGAGCAACGCTTTTCCGCGGAACTGAAACCGGGTCAGAGCCCACGCCGCCGCAATCCCAAAGAGCGCATTCAAAGGCACGACCAGCACCGCGATCGTGAGAGTGTAGCGGATGGAATCCAGCGTGCTCTCTTGAGTGAGGGCGGAGATATAGGCCCTGGGACCCTTGCGAAACGCCTCGTAAAACATGCTCACTAGCGGAAGCACAAGGAATAGACCCACGAAGACCGCCGCGATCCCGATCAGGAGCCATTGCGTCAACCGTGATTCGTCGGCTCCCCGCCGCGAGCGTGTATTTGCGGGGGTTAGTACTCTGTGAATGCTTCGAGCCATGAGAGTTAGTTTTGGAAGCGGCGAGCCCAGGATTCGATGAGATTGATCGTCCCCAGGATCAGGAACGAGATGATCAAGAGAAAGAGCGCCACAGCGATCGCGCCGGCCGTTTCGTGTTCGTCAAGATGCTGGATGAGAATCTGCGGCGCGATCTCTGTCCTGAATGGGATGCTCCCGGACACAAATTGGATGCTGCCGAATTCACCCAGGGCGCGAGCAAAGGCCAGCGCAAAACCGGTGATAATTGAGGGTAGAAGAGTCGGCAGCACCACTCGGAAGAATGTCCGCCAGCGCCCCGCGCCCAGGGTTGCCGCCGCCTCTTCCACTTCCTGCTCGAAGGACTCCAGCACGGGCTGCACAGTCCGGACAACGAAGGGGAGACTCACAAACATCAGGGCAATAACCACACCAAATTGGGAGTTTACGCCAGCAATTCCCATGGGTGCGAGCCATTGTCCGATCCAGCCTTGAGGTCCGTAAAGGTTGCCCAAGGTGAGCCCCGCGACCGCGGTGGGTAGCGCGAATGGCACATCCACCAGAGCGTCCATCAATCGCCGCCCGGGAAATGTGTAGCGCACCAACACCCAGGCGAGCAGGGTGCCGAATAGGACGTTCAGCAGCGCGGCCGTCATGGATGCGACCAACGACAGCTTGTACGCCGCAATGGCTCGCGGATGGAGCACGTACTTCCAGAATCCGTCCCAACCAATTCCAGAACCTCGCAAGATCATCGCCGACATGGGAATCAGCACCACCACGCTCAGATAAAAAAGGGTGAAGCCGAGGGTGAGTCGGAATCCGGGCAGCAGCCGTCGCATCTTGTCTTGTCGCTTCACGGTTTCCTCCGGCTCTGGATTTGGTCGAACCATCCGTCGGTGGCGAAATGTGCCGCGTGGGCCGCCTGCCAGTCACCGCAGATCTCCGCCAACGTGAATCGTACGATGGAAGGGAAATGAACTCCCGCCTTCGCCGCCGCGTTCTCCAGTTGAGGACGAAAATAGTGCCGAGCCGCGATCATCTGGGCTTCCTCGGTATACAGAAACCGCAGATAGGATTCGGCCAACGGAAGGACACCGTGTTTTCGAGCATTCCGGTCGATCACTGCTACCGGCGGCTCGGCTACGATGCTTTCCGATGGAGTCACAATTTCACCAGACAATCCTTCCGCATGCGACAATGCCTGATGCGCCTCGCTCTCCCAGGTCAGAAGGACATCGCCAATTCCTCGCTGAAGAAAGGTCACCGTGGCACCGCGGGCACCTGAATCGAGCACCGGCACATTCTGAAACATTCGGGCGACGAATTCCCGCGCATTCCGGTCGTCACCGCCCGGTTGTCGGCGGGCCCAGCCATACGCGGCCAGGTAATTCCAGCGGGCACCCCCGCTTGACTTGGGGTTCGGAGTGATGACTTGCACGCCCGATCGAACCAAGTCCGGCCAGTCTAATATGTTTTTCGGATTTCCCTTCCGCACCATGAATACCACCGTCGATGTGTAGGGCGTGGATCGATTGGGCAATCGCTGCTGCCAATCGCTGGGGAGAATCCCGGTTTCCGCGGAAATTCGGTCAATGTCTTGCCCCAGGGCCAGGGTCACGACGTCCGCATCAAGCCCGTCGATGACCGCCCGCGCCTGTTTCGCGGATCCGCCATGCGATTGCTGGATCCTCAACGCGGTTGCGTTGGTTGCAGCCCAATTCTTCTGAAAAGCAGCGTTGATTTCTCCAAAAAATTCCCGCGTCGGATCGAACGATACGTTCAATAACGACAAGCGATGAGGACCCGTGCAGGTAGTGGCCAAGAGCGCCCCCAGCAGAAGCGATCCATACAACCCGACGCGAACGATGCGTGCCATGAGCGAGGTCATTCAAGGTGAACGTGATACGGAAAGCCAACAATTGCACAAATCCCTACTTATGCAATAGAGATTGTAATATTATGTAACATGTTAATGCACAATGTGTAGTGATGATAGTAAAATTAAAGACATGAAATTCTTGATCGATTTGATCGTTTATTATCTATTGATCGAGCTATGAAACTTTCTGTCCGTGGCGAGTACGCATTGCGAGCCATGCAAGTTCTCGCGGAGCGGCATGGCGGACCGGTGGTATCGATCCAGACGCTGTCTGAAGAGCAGAATATTCCCAAGCGTTTCCTTGAACAGATTCTGAACGACTTGAAGTCCAGTGGACTCGTGGAAAGCCGGCGGGGGATGGCCGGTGGATACCGTCTTGCCATGGCTCCGGCGGACGTGCCTCTCGCACGAATTATCCGGTACATCGACGGAGCGCTTTCCCCCGTAAGTTGTGTTAGTGAACGATTCTATGAAAAATGCTCGTGTCCTGATGAAACCCGCTGTGCTCTCCGGTCGGTGATGAAGGAGGTACGGGATGCCGTGGCGCAAATGATGGAGAAGACCACTCTGGCGGACCTGATTGCCCGCGCCCAAAAGCTCCGGGCAGTCCCCATGGGTCCGATGGACTTTGTCATTTGATGTGCCGATGGACTGGCTGAATTTCACGAATCACTCGCTGAGGGGAAGTCCGGGAACCCGGCTCCGCCGGCGACTTTTTCTCGCTCGTGAAGCTTCGCCCCACTAAGAGTGAGATGAATTCTATGATGCGAATGATCCAGTGTCTTTTCGGCCGAGCTCGGCCGTGGTGCCCCGTGATCGCAATTTTATTGCAGTCGTCGTCTGCGTCGACGGCGGCCGTGTCTCCCCTCCCACTCGCCGAAGATTGGTTGCCCACCAACGCGATCGCTTATGTCACGGTGCCGGATTTCCCGGCAGCCCAGGCGGGGCTGCGACGTTCTTCCGTGGGCCGGCTTTGGAGCGATTCATCGATGGCCGCGTTTCGAGCTCAGGCAACCGAATGCATTTTGAGCGATGGCTTGGGCCCCTGGCAGCATCTACTCTCCATTGATCTCAGTCGGTGGCTTCGGCTGCTCCGCGGACAATTGACTGTCGCTTGGTTTCCTCCTGAAGGCTCATCCACGAATTTACCCGGATGGGGCGCTCTCATCGATGCGTCCGGTCAAGAGGACGCTTTGGGACGAGAGATCGACGGACTGCGAGGTCGCTGGACGTCCGCCGGGTATTCCGTGAATACGAACGGGTTTTCGGGAATCGAGTTTCTTACCGTCCGTGGGTGGGCCCGTGAGGCTGCGGGCTCCTCCAACCGACCTGTAGATAAATCATTGTCCGCCTCTTCACTGTGGATTGGACGCCGTCAAAACGTCCTATTGATCGCCGATGCCGCATCCGCCGCGGCCTCGTTGGCGGGCAGGCTTTCCGATGTGGGCACTCCGGTTGCGACGAAGCGGCCGCGCTTTCCAACGGCAACCGCGCAAGCCCTTCCAGGAATTTTTGCCTGGGTTGATTTCGTGGCAGTTCGCCCCCTGTTAGATCAGAAATTTTCCATGTTGTTCGGATTGCTCGCCAGCCTCGGCGGTCAGCCGGCACAAGTCGGATCCGCCCTGGGGCTCGATGGGCTCCGTCAGGCCGCCTTCTCCGCTGTCGCCTCGGAAGGCGGGCTCCGCAGTCGGATGTTCCTCGATGTTCCTTCTGCGCGTCGGACGGGGATTTTCCAACTGCTCGCCTTGGAACCTCGGGAGGCACTTCCGCCCCCATATATCCCTGCCGATGCTCTTCGATTTCAGCGAGGGCGCGTGAACGGTGCCCGGATGTGGAAGACCCTCGAAGAGTCTCTCAATAAGGTCTCGCCACAGATGTCCGGATTGCTTCGATTGACTCTTGAAACCGCCGGTCAGTCGGTGGATGAGCAGTTCAACGTCACTCACAATGTCGCCGAAGCCTTGGGTGACGATTTCATCACTTACGAATTGCCGGTCGGTACCAACGCATTATACGGGGGCCGAGTGACGCTGATCGGATCACCAAGACCAGCGGCGCTACTCGTCGGAGTCCGTGCCATGTTAGCTCTCAATATGATCCAGGGCGGCGGCGATTTCTCGGAAAGGATGTTCCTGGGGCAGACGTTGTACCGGATCGCAATCCCAGCCACCGATGGAGAGCCGGCCCGTTCGCTGGAAATGGGTACCAATGGCCGCTACGTAATCATTGCCGACCAACCGTTGGTCCTCGAAGAATTGCTCCGGCGCCCAGACAATCCCGCGATTGGCCTGCGCTCGCTTCCGCGTGTCGTTGAGGCGGCTCGGGACGCGGGCGGCTGGGAGCGGGGATTGTTCACCTACGAAGACGTTGCCCTGGCCGGTGCGGGGCCGTGGGAGGCGATACGGACGTCGGGATTGGAATCCGCCCCGCCGGCCCTTGCCCATGGGCTGACTCTCATAGTGCCGAACGTCGCCGGCTGTCTTGATTTCAGCCGGCTGCCTCCATTTGCGAAAATTGCCCGGTATCAAGGGATCTCCGTACTCACCGGCGGAACCGATGCTAACGGATTCCGGTTTGAGTGGTTGTCGCAATAAGGAACTACCCCTCTGGCGACTCGTTCACCGGCGGGGATCTATCTCGAAAAACCGCCGTCACTCGAACCCCGTCCCAAACGATGAGAGAATTTTTCACCGGACCCGCTATCAAAACCGAACTGCTCGTGGTGTGGCTCGAAAAACATGGCGTCGCCGCCATCGAGACGGCGTTGGACGGAAACTCAGACCCGAATGACCTCGATCGACAAATGCGTGTCGATGTTAGCCTTTCCGACTACGATCGAGCCTACCAACTATTCTACGCGGACCGGGGGGATGAACTGTGAATAGGGGACCATTCGATGACCGTCTGGAGGGTCTTGAACGTTCTCTCGCCCACCTCGAGAAATGGGTCGATGAATTGAACCAAGTCATTGTTGAGCAAGGCCGGGCGCTGCAGACCTTGCAGAAGCGACTTCAGGCAGTCGGGGATTCTATGGACCAGCAGGAGTTGGATCGAATTCGCGCCAGTTCCTCGAAGCCCCCGCACTATTGATCCCCCGGCCCTGATCCGACGGACGGAGCGCGGCAATCCCGTGCCTTCCCCACTCCATGAACCGACTGCCAAATGGCACCGGCATTCCGCCGGTGAGCCTGCAACGTGGCCCAACTCTCGCCAGCTGGGATGCCGGCGCTCCTAGGTTCATGGCCTCGATTCACGTCCGATTTTGGAAGTGTTCCCTGCCCATGAACCGCCCCTCTCACGCTGCCCTCGGGCGGTGTGAAAGACACGGGCCGTGAATCTCGTGACGTCGAACAACCTCACCGTGCACTTCGGCAATGCCTGGTTCCGCTAGTCTCAATTCAGTACCGTGTCCGAGGCGGGAAAGTTCCAGATGTTCCCGCAACGGGTTAAGCATCTGCACAAACCCGTTGAGTTCGTCGGCGCCCAACGGGACGAAGGGCACAAGGGATATCTGGAGCGTGCACTCGCAGCGAACGCGCTTGAATCCATCCAGGAGGATCGGGGCCGGAGCGCCCTGGACACCTTTGGATCGGCTCGCGGATTCCCTCCTGGACGCTTGCCTCCAACAGGCGTTCCTCCAGGCGCGGCTGGCGGAGCCGATAGCCCTCAAAACGGAGGTCCTACTGCGAGAGTTCGAGGTTCGAAACCGCGTTCAGAGTGTCTTTATGGCGGCTGTCCATTTAACTGACCGACACACAAATCGATCCGGCGCTCCCGGACCATGCGGTGTCATCTCGCCGCCCGGGTCAGCATCTCCACAATCTCCTCACACGGATCCCCCCGACTCATGACGTGATAATTCGTGCCGAGATACTCCACTCGGAATTTGCGGGCCATGTCCCGCGGCGTGATGGCGTAATAAGAGGTTGTCAATACTAGCGGTCTCGCCGCCGCTGTTTGCGGCGATGAGGCTAATCACGTTTCCATTTCCATCGAACGTACTGAAATGATTGCCATTGGCGACACTCTTGACTGCCAAGAGGCCACCGACTCCGCCGGCCCCAACCAGGCTTCCGCTCAGGTCCGTGCCCCAAACGTAGGTTGTGATCGTCGTTCCTCCGGAATTCAGGTCTGCCAATTGCTGCCATCCGTCGTAGATGTACCGGCTGTCAGTGTTCGTTTGGTAGGTGGAATTGCCAGCATTCCATGTCAAGGCTAACCTTCGGATCATTCTTCCCTGCGCATCAAAGGCGTATTCGACTCTTCGTTTCGAGGCTGCCGGACCATTGGTCAGGCTCTCCACTTTAGTGAGCCGGTTTTCAGCATCCCACGTATACAGCCAGCGGCCGTCCTGGGTGAGATTGCCGTCATCGCCTTGCTGGAAGGATTCGGTGGCTGCCGTTAGAAATCGTGAACCGTTTGTCGCGGATCCGCCTGCCACTGCCACAGAGGTGGACTGCCAAACAGAATTTGTCTCCGAGAGGGGCGCTCCAGAATCGTGCAGGTCCAGAGGGTTGTCGCCGAGCTGGTGCTATCTCCAAGGCCGTAATTGAACGTGGTAGTGCCATTGCGAGCATCGATCAAGTGCCACCTGCGCCCGTGTGAATCATAGTCGTAGGTTGTCTTCGAGATCTGGCTACCGGCCGAACTGTACCGGGTCACCGATTCCAACCGATTACTGCGAGTGGTCGACACAGTCCACGACAAGTCCGGTCCGGTCACGGTCACGGTCCTGGTTTTGAGGCCCGCGTTAATGGCGGTGAAGGTGGTATTGCTAAGACTACCGCTTCCACGACTCATGACGAGGCTCCACGCTCCGGCAAAATTGATTCGCAACGGCCTTGCCATCTCCGCATTCCGCGCTGTCTCTTCTCATTTGTCAAATCTACCCGAAGACGGACTTTTTCAAATCCCGTAACGTATAGAGTTCGCTCTTCAATCCCCGCATTCGCCTCGCACCGTCCCTTCGCGTCGCTCCAAACCGTCCCTTCATCGCCCCAAAGATTGAATCCACAAA
>CAMDJH010000230.1 GCA_945900455.1 Akkermansia muciniphila | reverse complement strand
GCGGAGGGAAGCTGGTGCATGGCTCCCGGGTACGGCTTCCACATGGATTACACCGTGAATTTTGAGCGTGCGACCGCCGACTACAATTTGGATCGCGGCACGGACGCGTTGAAACTCTTCACTCCGAGTCAAGCGCCCCAGGTAGTGCGGCCAGCCGGTGGCGACGGCTACATTGGGGAACTCACCTATTTTCTGGACTGTGTTCGCCAGGGGCGCGCCCCCCGCATCGTGACTCTTGCCGACGGGGCGACGGCCGTCGAGATCTGTGAAGCTGAGGAACGGTCCATTGTCACTGGGAAGCCGGTGGAACTGAGCAACGCCGCAGCCGACGGATAGACGTCATGGCCCCTCAATCAATCGCTTCCGTAGCACCTGACTGTACTGGATCGAAGCCTCCGGCAGAAGATGAGTCACGGTTGCAAATTGGCTATCGGGAAGAACCGACGGCATTTTGGAGACCCACAGGTCCGCACCCAGCCAGTTTTCCAAACGGGCCTGGAAGTCGGCCATCTGGCTCTCGTGATTCTTTCTTGCAATGGAGGCGGGAACCGGGCTGATGATAATTCGCACTCGCGTGCCAACCGGGAGCCGCCCGCGAAACCCGCGGCATTCGGACTCAATCCTTTTTGCCAGTCGATATTCACCGGATGCCGTTTCACCTTTGGGATCAAAAATCCGGGCTTCCCGCATTGTTCCACGTGATCGAAGCAACTCCTTCTCGAGGTCGCCCGAAAACCCATAGTGCGCTCCGAAGGCTCCACGCAACGGCTCTGGGATAATTCGGTTTACCACTCGGTCGCGGAATTCATCAAAGCCCAATATCCGGGCCACCGGATTCGGTGATCCCCAGATCTCCACGGGCACATCATCGAAAATAGCCGCGAGGAGCTTTTCATGCGGTGGCGAAACAGCCGCCAGTCGCAATGCTTCCGGATGAACCACCAGTACAATCCTTCCCGGCCCACGAACGGCCAGGGCTTCTTGCGCAATTCGTCCAAAAGAATCGATGCTGAGATAACTCAAGAGCCCGAGATTCACGCCTCGGACGCCACCTGCCTCCGATAGAGTTGCCATGTCAACATTGACCAGACACGACGAGTCTCCGACAAAAACCACGGCGGCCGAATCCTTCTCGCGGGCCATCCTTCCCTTGGTTCCAAGGATTACCGAATCCGGATCTTGTCGGAGGCTGGCGGGAGGAAGCGCCTTCATCGAAATTCCAACCTGGAGCATCACGGCAACCGCGAGTACGGTCACAACCGTCCATAGTCCCGATAATCCGGCCTGTTTCCATTCAGGCTCGTACGTATGACTGATCATCGACGGCGCCTTTAGTTCTTGCTGGGGTCTCATGGGGCAGTTCTTCTTAAAATTGGAAATAGATAAAACTCGAAGCCGTTTTTCCCCATCGAGAGATTATCAGAACGACGAGTACTCCCTGAATAACGCCACGAAGCATCGGCGACCAATCTTTCACGCGACTCCATGGGCATCGGCGCTGGAAGACATCCACGACGGCGACGCCTGCGAGGCCCCACGCGACAGCGGTAACTAATGATCCGCTCCACGCCGGCCCGTCTGGCACTCCAAGTCCGCGCAGCATGGACAACGCCTGATCAAGCGAACGGGCGCGAAAAAACAACCATCCCAGAGCAACGACTGCCATCGTCACCAGCCAGCTCAACCCGGGAATTCGAATTTCCCAGCCCGCGGGACGAAACCGTTGCCAGAGTCGATAGAACCCCAGTGCCAACCCGTGCCACAGGCCCCAGAATACAAAGGTCCAATTGGCGCCATGCCAGAGCCCCGCAAGGGTAAACGTCGCAACCACATTGATAAATGTCCGGGCATCCCCTGCCCGATCGCCACCCATCGGGATATAAACATAGTCTCGAAACCAAGTGGACAATGTCTGATGCCAACGCCGCCAAAATTCCTGAATACTGGAGGAAAGATAGGGTTGCGAGAAATTCGGAGACAATTCAAACCCCATCGTATTAGCCACACCCCTGGCGATCGTGGAGTAACCTGCAAAATCACAGTAGATCTGTCCGCCAAACGCCAGAGTTCCAGCGATGACTCCCATGCGCCATGGAGCAACCGAACCGAAGGCGAGATCGACCAAGGGCGCTAAATAGTCGGCAATCCCCACTTTCATGAAGAATCCCCAGGCCATGAGCCAGACGCCCTGCTGCACCAGGGCTTGAGAAACACGCCGGGGTTCAACGAACTGTGTCATGAGGAACGACGCCCGTTCGATGGGCCCGGCCACGAGTTGCGGAAAAAATGTGAGAAACGCAAAGTATCGGATCGGATCCCGTTCCGCGCGGATCTGCCTTCTATAGACGTCAATGGCATAGCCCAGGGCTTGAAAGGTGTAGAACGAGATTCCGGCGGGCAGGACTATTTCCAGCATCGGCCGACTCCACAGAATGCCCATTTTCGTCAGCAGAACACTCGCCGAATCAATAAAGAAACCTGCGTACTTGAAAAACCCGAGGCCACCGAGATTGGAAGCCAAACTTACCCACAACCACCGACGCCGTCCCCGATCTTCGCGAGAATCCTCGATTCGTTGGGCGACATAGAAATCCAACCCTCCAGTCACGAGCAGGAGCCCGACAAATCTCCAGTCCCACCATCCGTAGAAAAACAAACTGACGGCGAACAGGAGAAGGTTGCGGTGCGATGCCCTTCGGGACACCAGCCAGTACAAAAGGGTTACCGCGACAAAAAAAAGGAGAAACGGATTGGTGCTGAAGATCATCGACGGTTCCAAGAGATTCCGTGGATCGACATCAATTGCAAGCAATTGTGGTGTCGATTCAAGCATCCACGATTTGTCGGTTCGCGCCGCGGAGCGAGCGACTTTGCGTAAGCAATGAAAACTCTTTTGAACAGAAGCCTACGGCGTGAACCAATATTCATTCTGACTTTGTCCGCCTCAGTGTTCCTTCGTTTGCGTCTGTCATTATTCTGAGAACGTGGGGATACACCGTGTGTCACTCGCCGGAGAAAAGCTTCCTTGAACCCCCCCCCGTGATCACTCTATAATGCATTGTGAATAGAAAAGCGTTTACGTTGGTTGAGTTGCTGGTCGTTATCGCGGTCATCGCCATCCTGGCCGGCCTGCTGCTTCCGGCTTTGGCCAAAGCGAAACAACGCGCCCGCACCGTCCAATGTTCCAATCAGCAGCGTCAACTCGGCCTCGCTGTCCTGCTTTATGCACAGGAGTCCGTTGAAAAGATTCCGTTGGGATCTCCCGTGCGCCAGGAAATTACTTGGGGAGCTCTCCTGGCCACCAATATGAGCTTGAAACCTGAATCACTTTTCCTTTGTCCCGTCCAGGCGCCCAACCGGTTTCTCGACTGGATTCGAATCTACGGAATTCGCTCGGATCCACCGCCGGAGTTTTCCTCCGGTCAGTTCGGTGAGTATCTCAATGTTGCCGCGGTGGATCGCCCGTCGGAATACCTCCACCTTGCCGACACCCTGAGTGCCGGACGAAACGGCCACGCGAATACGCAATTTCACGTCTTCCGATCATGGGCGACCAACGAAGTCCACGGCCGTCATGGTCAGAAGGTCAATGCATGGTTCCTGGACGGGCATACGGAATCCGCGAATCGAAAACGTCTCGAATCCTTGGGAATCTCAGCTGTCTACTCGAGTGATTCCGGAGGTGGTTACTACTACTACTGACCTGTACGTTCCGACCGCGGAATGGGGCCAAACAAACATGTCATATCCCGGACTCGTCCAACGCCCACCAGCCAGCTCCACTGGATTTCACCGATTCCCAACCTGGATTGTATTTCTCTTTTGGCTGGGCATGACTCCGCTTGTTGTGCAAGCGCAATTGTTGCCGCACGACACCTATAGTCCGGATCCAGATCAACTTCAGTATCTTAATCGCAGTCAGGCGCTCCTCCAATCCGCCACCCCATCCAACCGCGTTGCCTTCCGCATCATGTTCTACGGAAACTCGCACTTTCTCCGTCCCTGGTGGAGTGACATGGTGCAGTACATTCAGGCCACTTACCCCCATGTCGTCGTAATCGCAACCAATGCTTCCATCAACGGTTTCTTTGCAGTGGACATGAGCCGCACGGTCATTGCCGATGTTGGCCAGTGGCAGCCAGACCTCCTCCTGATTCGTGCCATCGGCCCCACCGAGGATCAGGAAGCCCTCTATAAGAACATCCGCGCCGTCACAACGGCCGATGTCATTGTCCAGGCAGAACACCCCATCACACCTCCGGAACTCACGGAATCGGCGGATGACTCTCGACTATTGGTGGAGTTTGCGAGGAATTATCTCTGGTATCCACCGATTGCCAACCAGTACAATATTTGTTGGGCCGATATTCGCACTCCCTGGAAGGAATATCTCAACCGGTACAGCCTGCCATTTAATAGTCTGCTCATCGGAGACAATTCCCATTTCAATTGGGAGGGAAATGCTTTCGCAGCAGAGTTAATGTCAGCATTTGTCCGTCCGCGTCCACTACCGACAGGATTGGACCCATGGAACAACAGCTGGATCGCAACCGTTAATCTTCATCCCGTTACCAATTGGAGCGGGGATGATTTGGAAATGGACGCATCCTGCAGTCGCCTGGATGTTGTCTACGATCCTGACGTCCCGGGTGAAGTTCCAGCATTAACGGTCGAAATCGATGGGCAACTTCCCAGTAAGACCCAGGATTTTTGGGGATTTACCCGGGCGGGTCCATCCTTTGAAATCCCATGGCCCGGCCTGCGTCGTGTTACGAGCGAAGTCCTGCTAACTTGGGAAGAGTGGACACTCCGAGTGATGTCCTTTAATCCGTCCGATTTCTCGTTGAGTTATTCAATATCCGGGACTGTCACAGGACCCGACGGCGCCGGACAAAGTGGGCTACCGTTCCTCTCCAATTCCCGTCGTGTTTCAGTCGAAGCGGCGGATATGATCATTGGGGATGCGGCCAAGTGGCGTGGACTCAACCCTCCGGCTGGCTTCGAGATCAAGTGGCACTCCGCATTATTTGCCAACGACACATTGTCTGAATCAACCCCAGTCTTCCCGGGTGGCGATAACAATCAGCGAATGTTCTATAGCGAAAAGGACATTCAGAGGCGGGTCCGATTGAAGCGCATCGTCGGTGCGAAAAACCGAATTCGTGCGATCCGCGCCTACAGTCCGTCAGGAAACGCACAGATAACGATCCGGACATCCAGTCCGAATGTCATCCCGGTTGAGCCACCCAAGTTGTTCGCAACATTGGTAGCGGGTGCCGTACATCTGAGCTGGCCGCCAGAATACCCCAAGGGTGCCATCCTCGTCGCCACCGACATTTCCCAAGACGGACAACCGATCCATTGGCAAAAATTGGCGGAGGTGCCCGTTCTGAAATCCAACCGCTGGCAGGTAGTCCACAATCCGTCCGAGAACCGGACATTTTATCGCTGGTCCGCCGAATAGTGCATCTTGGCATGTTCGGGCCTCGCACGATTGCCCAGGCTGCTCACCAACTGAAAGAGAACCCCAGCGCCCGTATTGCCGAGCCGGCGTTCGGCTGGCATTCTCTCCCGATGGACAAACTGGTGCACCAGCTCGACACGTTTCTGCGACGTCAACCCGTACTCGGCGGGCATGTCTACCTGGCGAAGGGTGCGATGGTGCTCGGGGACGTCACCCTTGGGGATCATTGCAGCGTCTGGTTTAACGCCGTGCTGAGAGGCGACATCAACCGGATCGTGGTCGGCCATCACTCCAACATTCAAGACAACGCCGTGCTGCATCTGGCCGATGACCTGCCGTGCATTGTCGGCGACTGGGTGACCATCGGACATTCGGCCACCGTTCACGCCTGCCACGTGGGCAACGAATGCCTGATCGGCATGGGCGCCACGGTGCTGGACGGCGCGGAAATTGGGGATCAATGCCTGATCGGCGCGAATGCATTGGTTACTCCCGGCACCAAGATTCCGTCGGGTTCCATGGCGGTCGGATCCCCGGCGCGGGTAGTGCGCGCTCTCTCTTCCCAGGAACGTTCGGGGTTGAGGCTTTGGGCCGAGAAATACGTCGTCAATGGAGCCTACTGCCTTCGACATCAGCTCAATGTCGGAGCCCCGCTACTAACCTGATTGAACCCTCGAGTGCGGACTGCGGCCGCGGCGCTCAGGGCACTGCCTTGATGCTCTCGTCGAGTGCCCGCAATCGGGCCGCATACCGGTCGGGAATCGGTCGGGTGCCGACCAATTTCTCGCGAAGTTCGCCGTATTCCTGCTTCCGGCGTTTTTGAGCCAATTGCTGGAGCAGGTTAAAGACCGCCGGGTTCTCGCCAAGCTGAGGATTCAGGAGAGCGGACTCCCGCAACCGATTCTCCCCCTCCGCGTCCCGTCCTTCTTCGAAATCGAGAACGGCTCGAAAATTGAGCAACTTCGCCCGTTGTGCTGCCGACGTCGATTCGGTCACCAACCCAAATGCCTCGCCAATCCACTTCCGAAGACGGGTCTTGTCGGCACTTGCGAGGGGCCGAGCACCGATCCAACGCAACTTCTCCTCCAACGTCTCTGGCAGGCAGTCGAGCCAATGGGTCATTCTGTCCTGTGGCCAGGAGTCGTCCGCCTGCGTGTAGGCCGTTTCCACCCACCGATGCAAGCGCTCGCGAACCGTCCCGGCCACGAGCCCCGTCCAATAATCCGGAGGCTGCGGCCGTTGCAATTCTTCGAGATACCGATCCACGTCCGGAAGGAATGAGGACTGCCGGGTGCCGGCAGTCCTGGACAGGTCAAATTCCTGAAACAAACCCCGGTCGATGACAGCGAACGCGTCACGCCCCAGCGTTCGGCACACCGATTCCTTCGCAATATCCGTAAAGGCAACCGGCCGGCCGGCCGACCGCACAAACGACAACCATCGCTGGCGACGGACCGGCTCGGGGGCGAACGGGTTGTTGAGTCGGTTTCCAAACACGAGTTCGCGATCATTCATGATCTCGACATCGGGGCGCTTTCCAAGCAGGTAACGCACATACCCCACCGGACCCGCGTCAAAATCGAGGTGCGTCACGACAATGGCATTCGCAGGCGCCATCCGCAGGATAGCCTCGCCGTATTCGCGTGCCCACGTATAGTGGCGAAGATTGTTCGCCTGAAAATTGCCGACGAGCTGCCCGGCAAGTACCGCCACCGCCCCGATCACCATGGCTGGCTTCCATTTGGCGAAGTTCTTGTGCCGAGCCACCTCGGCGAACGTCGCGCCCAACCACAAAGCGGCGATGGCGTAAGGAATCAGGGGGAAGACCTTTACGATATTGCGATTCAGATCGGTGTCCTTTGCATGCATCAAGATCAAAAGAAAAACGGTGGCACCCAAGAATCCGCCGACCGACCCAACAAAGAAAGATCGAGGCCAATTGCGATACGCCGAAGTGATCCCGACGAGGACTCCGGCGAGGCCCGGCAGCCAAAACTGTCTTAAGAATTCACCACCGAAAAACGGCCCCAGTGCAAACCATTCCCCGTTCATCTGGGTCGGATCATCGTACCCTTGCCGGGTGAGGAAATGGATCACCGCAGATCTGCCGACGAGTGGGCCATAGAAGTTGATGAAAGGGTTTTGCTGCGAGCGTATCACGAGGTACGCCCAGGGTAGCAGGCCCGCCGCAAGCGCAGGGATCCAGGCGACCCAGCGCCGACTCAAGGAATGCATGGCCGGCAACGCCAAGCCTGCCAGTAGAGGGGAGGACAAAATGAAGAGCGGCCAATGATTGCTAAGCCCGGCGCCGGCGAGTGCAGCGGATGTCATCAGGCTACGAGTCGATCCGGAAGTGCGAAAAGCCACGAGGGAGACGGCGCAGCCAAAGAAGAGGCACGTGTTCAGAGTGTACACTTCGGCGATCTGGGCCTGAGACCAAAAGGCCCGCGAAAATCCCAAAGCCAGGGCTGCGGTTCCCGCCGAGATGCGGTCCATCTGAAAGCAACGTGCCAGCCAAAACAATTCCAGACAGGTACCCACTCCCAGGAAAACGCTGAGACAATGAATTCGCAGTGCGGGCTCTCCGAACGGCAGCAACAATTCGAAGGCCTTCCCCAATACCGTGTAGAGAGGATAGCCCGGCGGATGGGCAACCCCCAGAAAATGACAGGCCATGAGGAATAAGCCCGAGTCTTCCAGCGTCACCGTCCGGGGCATCGTCAGCCCGTAGACAATTCCCAGCACGATGGCGATGACCGCCATCCAGATCCCCTCCGCGGATACCTCGGGCCAAACGAGAAACGACGAGGCCCCGGGAAGAGGGTTCCGTGGGAGGCGGGCGCGGAGGTCCGGCTTGGGCATGGCAGGCCGAACAAGACTATGGACAGCCGGTACGCGTCAACCAAACGACGCACAACCCATCCGAGGTGAATGGGGGAACCGGATAGCGTCACCGACCGCACCGCACACCGAGAAACGAGAAGGGCTAAGATTGATAAAGGTCGATTTGCAAATCGTTTAGGGGACGGGCAGGGTGCTCGAACATGTCCGTCATTGAGCGAACCATTCGGGTGGAGTGGAGGCATCAAGTACACTTCACTCAAGACGTCTTTGCCCGAACGAATCCAACTCTAGCGGACGTCATCAGCGACGGCCGGCCGAGCCCCTTCCAACGCCCGACGAAGGTTCTGTGCGTCGTGGATGAATCCCTGGCGGAGGCAAACCCGACTCTGTTAAGACAAATTTCGGCCTACTTCGAGCAGCATCCAGCCATGGCGCTCGCTGGATCGCCCGCTCTCATGGTCGGCGGCGAAGCGGTCAAGAATGCCTACTTCCGAGTCTCCGAAATCCATGCCCTGATCGACCGCTATCACATCGATCGCCACAGCTATCTGATGGTGATTGGAGGCGGTGCCCTGTTGGATATGGTGGGCTTGGCCGCCGCCACCGCACATCGTGGCGTGCGCTTGATCCGCATTCCCACGACGACCCTCGCGCAGGATGACTCCGGCGTCGGTGTCAAGAACGGGATCAATGCGTTCAGTAAGAAAAATTTCGTTGGCACCTTCGCTCCACCGTTTGCGGTGATTAACGACTTTAACCTTCTCGCCACGCTGTCGCCCCGAGACAAGCGGGCTGGCTTTGTGGAGGCCGTAAAGGTTGCCTGCATTCGGGACGCGGCCTTCTTTGCGCGTCTGGAACAGGACGCCGGTGCGCTCGCCCGATTTGAGCCAGCGGCCATGCAGCACCTGATCCATCGAAGCGCCGAATTGCACCTCGACCACATTGCTGGCAGTGGCGATCCCTTTGAAATGGGAAGTGCCCGCCCGTTGGATTTCGGCCATTGGGCCGCCCACAAGCTCGAACAACTCTCCGAGTATCGCCTCCGTCATGGCGAGGCCGTTGCGATCGGTGTTGCCCTGGATGTGATCTATTCCCGGCGGATGGGTCATCTCCCGGCAGCCGCAGCCGAGAGAGTCTTAGCGCTGCTGGAAAAACTCGGGTTCAACCTTTTCGCCGTCGAATTATTGCACGAAGACCCGACAGGCCGATTGCTGGTGACCGGCGGACTGGAGGAGTTCCGAGAGCATCTCGGGGGAGACCTGACCATCACCTTGCTCCGGGAGGTCGGGGAGGGATTCGAAGTTCACGATATGAACCTGCCGGTGGTGGGCTTGTGTATTCAAGAACTTCAGACCCGGCACAATGCTTCTGTCGGCCGCCTTATTCCCGCCCGGGCCTGATCCCCTCGCCGCCCGTCCATCCCGACGTTGTTGGAGAGCAAGGTTTTCCAAAAATGGACATGAGTTGGGACCATGAACAAGAGCACCCCCTCTCCCGGCCTGCGGCCACCCTCTCCCCCGCTCGGAGCGGGGGAGAGGGCAGGGAGAGGGGGCGGTGCATGGAGAGGCGGACGCCGCGCTGCGGCGTCCCCGCGCCGTTCAGGCGCGGCACGAATCGCGCTGCGGCCCTGTCCGCCTGCTGTACGCGGGCGGGGTTGTCGCAGCGCGACAACCTCTACCAACAACTTCGGG
>CAMDJH010000229.1 GCA_945900455.1 Akkermansia muciniphila | reverse complement strand
CGTCAGCAATACCAACGACTCCGGCCCCGGCTCGCTTCGTCAGGCGATCAACGATGCCAACCTCGCCGTCACTGCCACCAACGACTTCATCGTTTTCAACATTCCCGGCGCGGGGCCGCACATCGTGCGGCCTTTGTTGGCCCTTCCCGCGCTGACGGACCCGGTGGTGCTGGATGGCTTCACCCAGCCGGGTGCGGCGGCGAACACTTCGGCGGTCTCCAACAACGCCGTCTGGAAGATCCAGATTGTCGGCACCAACGCGGGCAGCACGGTGGACGGCCTGCGGCTGGAAAGTTCCAACTCCGTCGTGCGCGGCCTGGTCATCGCGGGCTTCAACGGCGACGGCATCGAGATCGTGACGAACCATTTCAATCGCATCGAAGGCTGCCTGATCGGCCTGGATATCAGCGGCGCGGTCCTCGCCAACAACCTGCAAGGCGTGAACGTCAACCAGTCGGCGGGCAGCGTGATCGGTGGCGAGTCTCCTGCCGCGCGAAACATCATTTCCGGCAATAATCAAGTCGGCGTGCTCCTGACCGGCGCGGGTTCCTCGAACAACCTCGTGGCCGGGAATCTCATCGGCACCGGAGTCTCGGGCACCGGAGATTTCGGCAACGGCAACGACGGCATCCAGGTCAACGGCGCGTCCGCCAACCTCATCGGCGGCACCGTCGCAGCGGCGGCCAACGTCATCGCCGGCAACAACAGCGACGGCCTCGAACTCACCGGTGTCGCCGCAACCCTGAATACTGTCGCCGGAAACCGCATCGGCCTCGACGCCCTCGACGGTCCGCTCGGCAACAACAGCGCTGGCGTTCGCATCAACTCCAATGCCCGCGCCAACTCCATCGGCCTGGGCGTGGTGGGCGGCGGGAATGTCATCTCCTTCAACGGCGGCAGCGGCATCGAGATCACGGCGGGCAACGAAATCGTCATCCGGGCGAACAGCATCTACGCCAACGGCGGCCTCGGCATTGATTTCAGTGGGGGCGGAATTCCGCAGCCCAACGACCCGCTTGATCCGGATACGGGGCCTAACTTCGGCCAGAATATTCCCGTGTTGACCAACGGTCTCGTCGATCCCGCCAACACCTCCATTCAAGGCACGCTCAACAGCCGGGTCACCACGCTCTTCACGCTCGATTTCTATTCCAGCGAGGACAAGGACGCCTCCGGCTTCGGCGAAGGCCGCGTCTGGCTGGGCAGCACCACGGCCACGACCGACGGCTCTGGCAACGCGGGCTTCTCGATCAACCTGCCGATGAGTGCGCCGGGCCGTTATCTCACCGCCACGGCCACCGATCCGTCCGGCAACACTTCCGAGTTTTCTCAGGCGCTGGCCGTGTTGAGCAAGGTCACGGGCCAGACGTTCACCGTCGTCAATACGAACGACCTCGGCCCCGGCTCGCTGCGCCAGGCGTTGCTCGACGCCAGCCTTTTGATCGCTTCGGCCAACCACACCATCGCCTTCAACCTCCCTGGCGCGGGTATGCAGACGATCCGCCCGGCCAGCGTGCTGCCCGTGCCGTTGGTGCCGGTGACGATGGACGGCTTCACCCAGCCTGGCTCGGGGTCGAACACTTCGGCCACGGCGGTGAACGCCACCTGGCAGGTGGAACTCAACGGCTCACTGCTTGGCGTCAACAGCTACGGCCTGAGCCTGAATCAACCGGGGTCGGTCATCCGTGGGCTGAAGGTCACACGCTTCTACGATGGCGTAATCCTTGGTGCCGCCTCGAACCTCGTGGTCGAAGGCTGCCTCGTCCTCAGCAACACGAGCCATGGAATCATCCTGTCGAATGCCGTGGCCGCCCGCGTGGGTGGGACCGTTCCCGCCGCGCGCAACCTGATTTCCGGCAATCCCAGCGTCGGAATCTTTTTCGAAGGCGGCGTGGGCCGAGACAACGTGGTTCTCGGAAACCTGATCGGGACCGACGCTGCGGGAACCGGAGCGGGCGGTGGCCAGACCTACGGCGTGTATTTCTCAACCGCCTCGAACAACCGCCTCGGCGGCACCAACACCGGCGAGGCCAACCTCATCGCTTTCAACGGCAGTGCGGGCGTGTATATCCATCCCGGCACCAACAACGTCATCCGCGGCAACCGCATCTTCCGAAACCTCCTCGCCATTGATCTCGTCCCCTCGTTGCAGGTGAATGCCAACGACCCCGGCGATACGGACAATTTGGGCAACCTCGGCCAGAACTTTCCGGTGCTCGCTTCAGCCACCGCCGCCGTCGGCAGCACGACCATTCAGGGTTCATTGAACAGCAACTCGAACGGCGTCTTCACCGTGGATTTCTACTCGGGCGCGGAGAAAAATCTCTTTGGCCACGGCGAAGGCGAGTTTTACCTGGGCAGCATCCAGGTCACGACGGACGGCGCGGGCAACGCGGCCATCAACGTCGTCATCCCCGCCAACATCCAGGGCAACTTCATCGGCACCGGCCCGCGCGGCACCAACGTCGTCGGCAACAGCGGCCCCAAAAAGTGACAGGTTCAATGAGTTGACATTCCGTCTAGTCCGCGATTTGGAGTGAGACGCAAGGATCGAGCGCGACCCATTCGAGGAGTACCGTTGCCGGGCATTAGCGTGATGCGAGACCTGCGAGTGAATGCGATCGGTTGACGATTGAAAGCGAGCGATTTGCTTGGACCGAATCCCAAGGCTACCCAAAGCCTCACAGCGGTTAGCGTTGGGATGAGGGCGGGCGTTTTACTTTTTCCAAAATGAGGACTGCTGTTTTGAGGACTTGGCACCCTTGCAACCCGCGGACTCCTTTCTTACCGTTGCGCGGGTTTTGGTTGGATGACAACGGGTGTCATCGGCGTGACTCACGACGAATTTCTTAACATGGCGTACCTCAACGATAATTATCTCAAGCTCAAAGCTGGCTACCTGTTCCCTGAAATCGGACGGCGCGTGAAGGCCTTTTGCGATGCCAATCCGGACGCCGCCAAACGCGTGATCCGGTGCGGAATTGGGGACGTTACGGAGCCTCTTCCCGCTGCCGCCATTGCGGCCTTGCATCTGGCGGTGGATGAGATGGCTCAACGTGACACGTTTCGTGGGTATGGCCCCGAGCAAGGGTATGAATTTCTGCGAAGTGCGATTGCCGCGAATGACTATCGAGCGCACGGGCTCGACGTGGCGGACGACGAAATTTTCGTGAGCGATGGTTCGAAATGCGATTGCGGGGCCATCCTGGACATCCTAGGGGACCAGAATCGGATTGCGATCACGGACCCGGTCTACCCGGTCTACGTTGATACCAACGTGATGACGGGTCATACCGGGGATGCGGACGATTCAGGTGCCTACGGCGGGTTAGTCTATCTGCCCTGCACGGCTCAAAACGGGTTCATTCCCGAGCCGCCTCAGGAAAAGGTCGACGTCATTTATTTGTGTTCGCCGAATAATCCCACGGGAGCGGTGGCGAGCCGGGCGCAACTGGAGGCGTGGGTTCGATATGCCACCGCAAACCGCGCCATCATCCTGTTCGATGCTGCCTACGAAGCCTACATTTCCAATCCGGCGATTCCCCACTCAATCTATGAGATCCCGGGGGCGCGGGACTGCGCCATCGAGTTCCGCAGTTTTTCGAAGAACGGCGGTTTCACGGGGGTTCGGTGCGCATTCACAGTCGTTCCAAAGACACTGCAAGCCAGGACGACAGCGGGCGAGTGGCGGCCGCTGCACCCGTTGTGGAATCGACGGATGAGCACAAAATTCAACGGCGTGTCGTACCTCGTTCAGCGGGCGGCCGAGGCGTTGTATTCGAAGGACGGACAGGCCCAGGTGCGCCAGTTGATTGCTCACTACATGGGCAACGCGAAGGTGTTGGTGGCGGGTGCCCGTGCTGCGGGGTTGACCGTCTTTGGTGGCGAGAATGCACCTTATATCTGGGTGGGAGCTCCGGCTGGAATCACCAGTTGGGAGGCTTTCGATCGGATGCTGAACGAGGCCAATGTGGTCATCACTCCGGGCAGCGGCTTTGGTCGAAACGGCGAGGGGTATTTCCGGGTGAGTTCATTCAACAGTCGATCCAATGCCGAAGAAGTGGCACGGCGCATTCAAACATTGAAATGGCGGTAGCATCCGGGCGTGGCGAACCAGCGGCGCAATTGAATCCGTGCGCCATGGTGCCGTCACACGTTGACAAATGGCTCCGTAATCGACGAGGACTGAATCGCAATTCCTCTGGCCCTCCAAGTGGCCGCTCTTCACACGAAATGTCAGTATGTTCATCTTCTCGCCCTTGTCGGCGGTCCTGAACAAGTCCTTTTGGGGCTGTACCAGGATCTATCGCCTAAAAATGAAGGCCGCGATTATCGACGCCGACGGAACATTGATAGATGGGATCAAGACTGGCGGATGCGCAAAAAACTTGCATCGTCCACCCGCGTATGAAAGACGAACAAGTGCCCCCTACTGCTCAGCCTTGCGGAGCACCCATCGCAGTCAATCAACCCTATAAACAGACCATGCGAGTCTTGTTGCTTTTTGTCACCATTGCCTCCTTTGGCGGCGCGTTCGCGCAGTCGACGACACTCTTTGAAGATCTTCCGGCGTTGATTGTTTCGAACGACACGTTGGAACTTACCGTCATGGTCGATGGCGGGGCTCTTGCGAACCTAATCCTGCGCGATGATCCAGCAAAGTTGAGCCCTCTTTGGAATCCGGCGAAAATTGCCCGCGATGCGGGGAAACCAGCTAATTTCGGAAATTCACGCGGCCATTTTGTTTGCGTGGATGGTTTTGGTTCGGCGTCTAAGGAAGAGCAGGTCGCTGGCTTGACAGACCACGGTGAGGCGCACTCGCTGCCCTGGGTAACGCGTACTCATATGAAGAGCGGCGGCATGTCCATCCTAAGTCAGTCCGTCAGGTTGCCCATCGTCGAGGAGATCCTGACACGCACGATCCGCGTCGTCGACTCGGAGAATGTTATCTACGTTCATAGCGAGCTCGAAAACTTGATGGGTTTCGATCGCCCAATCAACTGGGCAGAGCATGCGACGATCGGCTCGCCGTTCCTGGAGGCAGGCGTTACTGTCGTGGACATTTCCGCGGGCCCTTCCAAAACACGGAAATACGAAGGCACCGGCGGCGGATTGCCGCACCGTCTCGTCTCGTTCGAAGATTTCACGTGGCCGATGGCTCCATCGATCGATGGCCGCAAGATCGACCTGCGTGCCCCGCCAATACCGCCGAATTCCGGCGACCACACAACAACCGCGCTTGATCCGTCCCGCAAATTAGTTTTCGTAACCGCCCTTCATCCCGGCAAGCGACTGCTGCTCGGCTACGTCTTTAAGCGCGAGCAATTCCCATGGCTTCAGACATGGGAATACTATCCAGCGACGAATCAATTGGCGCGTGGCCTCGAGTTCGGGACGCAGCCATTCGACCTGCCTCGGCGTGAAGTCATTTCAACCGGATCCATGTTTGGCGTGCCCACCTACCGCTGGCTGCCGGCAAAGTTGAAGATCGAGACGGATTTTCTGATTTTTTACACGCACACGCCGCCGGGATTTTCAAAAGTGGACGACGTGACTCTGGAGCGTGGCGAATTGCGCGTCGAAGACCGGACGGCGCGAAAGAACATCACGCTCAAGGTCTCGCTCCCGTTGTGAAACTCGTTGTAAGATTGAACTTCAGAGACTGGCCGGAACAAACACGCTCTGGATCTGCGCTGACACCCACTGCGTCATCTCGCCCTCGGTATCGGCAGGAAGGACTTGATTGGCGTTTAAATTCGTGAAATTGCATCTCGAACGACCGTGACCTCCCGGTGGCAGAAAATCCATTGGAGCGGAAAAACCATCGGTTGAAGCACGTGCCGTGGCCAAGCCGATCATTGGGCGCCGCCCCGTTTCAGGTGCGGATCACACCACATCTCGTTCGGAAGCTGTTCCGTCTTGAGGGTGCTTCCGCGTTTGTCGACCGGTCCGGCGAGGTCGTAGTACTTTCGATACTTGATGTAGGCCGCCACTCCGCCGAACGTGCCGACGGTAGCGCCGCCCTTCACATCCACCCGTTCACTCGAAACCGTACCGCCGCCGTGCCTCTGGCTTATCCCTTCATCCGGGTAGCTCGTGACGTCGTTAAAAAAGAACGGCTTCGTTTCGTCCGCCTCCCACTGGAGGATTGCGGACGGATTGAATGAAGCCAGTTTGTGCGTCTTGCCAGGCGGCAATGTGCCATAGCCGACCGCTGCGCCGTTCCACGCGTAGCTGGTGATATAGACACCCCGCTGGTCGAACAGCCTGCGCTTGGATCCCTTCTGTTCGATGGCGTCCTTTGGGCAGATCAGGACCTTTTCCGTCCGGAGATACGGGTAAAGGAGGCCCTTTTTCACACTGTTCACCTGGTTGGAAATCACTTGTGGCGTCGCCACGCTTCCACCGAAAGGAAACGGGACGCCATGCGCCCAGGTTGCGCCCGAACCCCACCCGGGATCGGGCATGTAATCGTTGAAATCACCCACGTACATCGTCATCGCCAGCATAATCTGCTTGGTGTTGTTGACGTCGACAATGCTCAGCGCTTTGTCCTTGGCCTTGGACAGGGCTGGCAGAAGCATGCCCGCCAAAATCGCGATTATCGCGATCACGACCAGGAGCTCGATCAACGTAAATGCCTTGTGGTGGAACGACTTGGGTTTCATTGAATGAAATACATCTTTCTATCACCCCGCGGTTGATGAGTGTGAACTGCGCGGATTTGCCTGAGTGTCGGCGAAGAGGGCGCCATATTTTCAGCTTCGGCAAGGGAAATTGTTTGAGACTAAAATCAGGAACTCCTCCTGCGCAACGAGTATCGGATCGGTGAAATGGCAGGGGACATCCTGGCTCGCGAACGCCTCGGCGGTCTCCTGAATTTCTACACCGGGAGAGCGCATCAGCATTTTGATACGGGATTCGATAACAAATGGAGTGAAAATAGATCTTGCGCGGGGTTTCCAAAGCCAGCTAGGTTCCGCACTCGTTTTTAAAAGAAAAGAATTGGATCGATATGGCTCGAATTTGTCCGCTCACCGGTAAACGCCCCGTCAAGGGCAATCACATTTGGCGTTCCGGTAAGGCGAAGAAGAAAGGTGGCATCGGCACACATGTGACCGCGATCACCAAGCGTCGGTTTATCCCCAATCTTCAGCGGGTGAAGGCGGTTCTTCCCAGCGGAGAGATTCGCTACATCCGCGTCGCCACCACCGCGCTCAAGAAAGGCCTGGTCACGAAGGCTCCGCGGCGCACATGGAAAAAGGGCGACAAGCCGGTCGAGAAACCGATCTCTAAGGCTGCGGCTAAGCCGGCGGCGAAGCCGGTTGCCAAGCCGGTTGCCAAGAAGTGAGCGGTGCTCGGGCGGGAGGGCGTTGCTGCTTTGTGTTTCGTCATCGTCCCGGAGCGATGCGTGAGAAGGTACCCCGACGTTTCAACGCCGGGGAACGGGCAATGGAGGGCACCGAGTTCCGGAGGGACGGCCCGCCCTCGTTTGATTGGCCACACCTGACCGCCGCAGCTGAGCATTTGCCGCTGTCGCGCTTTTATCGACCGGCTTTGGATTGGCCTTTGAATCGGCTGGTGAGGGCGCGATCGATCTCGCGCCGAGCCTCCCGCAGCTTGATGTCCTCCCGTTTGTCGTACTCGGCTTTGCCCTTGCCAACCGCGAGGAGAACTTTTACACGGCCATTCTTCCAGTAAAAGGAAAGCGGTACCACCGCGTTGCCTTTGACGGCACCGTAGACCGCTAATTTTTCGATCTCGCGGCGGTGGAGCAACAGTTTTCGGGGAGCCTTGGGAACGTGATTTTGGATGTTGCCGTGGGAGTATTCGTCGATGTGAGCGTTGTACAACCACGCTTGATCCTTCTCGACGCGGCAGAAGGCATCGGTGATCTGCCCTTTGCCGGCCCGCAGCGATTTCACTTCCGTTCCATGCAGTACCAAGCCCGCCTCAAACGTCTCGAGGATGTGGTAGTCCCGCCGGGCCTTTGAATTGGAAAGGATGTCACTCATGAAAAAGGCCAGAGGACATTCCTCTGGCCGTCTCTTTTGGTTCGGTCCCGAAGATGTGGCCGATGGGATTGAGCCGTCGGATTAAGCCGCAGCTCGGCGTTTCCGTCGGGCTGCAATCTGCAGCACTTCGACCGGATCATCCACAATGATGTCGTACCCAATCTTGCCTTCGGCAACTTCGAGTAACGCAATGTCCGCCGCTCCAACGCTCGGTCCAACGTCCACGAGCGGACGAGCAAATCCGCCGCCCCCGCCATTCAATTGGCGGACCCGGCGGGAGATGATGTTGACCAGAATGTGGGGATTCCCGACATTCTCCAGCGCTTTTTTCATGACTTCGGAGTTCACAGGTAATGCTCTAGAATGAAACGGTAGGCTAGCCCCTATGAAGTTCCAGGCAATTGAAATCTCCCGGAGAAATTTTACCCGGGATCCTTTGAACACGGAATGGTATCTTCGCTCGAAGTTGCCAGCCGGTTTCACCGGATTAGCCTTAGAACTATCATGAATGCACGAATCGTCCGCCACTCTCGATCCGCAGCGGCCCTTGCCATGGCTATGGCGGCCACTCTCGCGGCCACTCCGGGCACTGCTTCCGCCCGCGAAAGCGCGGCTCTCAGCCTTGCGCGGCAACTGAATCAAGCCTTCGTTGAGGTCGCCGACACGATCTCCCCGTCGGTGGTTGTTATCAGCGTTACTCCCAAACCCGAGGCGGAGGGAGGTTCCCTGTTCCGCCGCAAAGCATGGCTGGAACAGATGATTCCGGAAGAATTTCGGAAGTTTCTTGATCCGCAGCCGGACGGTCAACCGGATGCGCCGCCCCAGCCTCGAAAGGGACATCCGAAGAGCGACGAGGACCAACGGCCGACCATGCAAGGCTCCGGCGTCGTGATGCGGGACGACGGGTATGTTCTCACCAATAACCATGTGGTGGAGAACGCCGCCAAGATCCGTGTTCGGCTTAAGGACGGGCGGGAGTTCGACGCCGAATTGCGCGGCACCGACCCCAAGTCGGATCTCGCGGTGATTAAAATGAAAGGGGAAGTAACCAACCTGACGGCGGCCCATTTTGCCGACTCGGACAAGGTGAAGGTTGGCGAGTTTGCCATCGCCATCGGTGCCCCGTTTGAACTGGATTATAGTGTCACATACGGCCACGTGAGTGCCAAGGGGCGGGGCAACATCATCCCTGCGTTCTCCAACGAAACCCGCGGGCTGGACCAGGATTTCATCCAGACCGATGCCAGCATCAATCCCGGGAACAGCGGCGGGCCGTTGGTTAACATCGATGGGGATGTGATCGGGATTAACTCAATGATCCGGGGCATGAACAGTGGCATTGGCTTCGCCATCCCCTCCAATCTCGCCCAGACCGTCGGAAACTCGATCATCGAAAACGGGAAGTTCGCCCGTAGCTGGCTGGGGATCAGCATTCATCCACTCAAGTCGGATGTCGACCTCAAGGAGTTGCTGAAAGGAGTCGAGGACGGCGTCGTGGTCAACGGATTCGTCGAGAATAGCCCGGCGGAAAAGGGCGGGGTTAAGCGCGGGGATGTGATCCTGGCGGTCGACGGCCACAAAGTGAGCACTCCCCAACAACTCAAGAATGAGATTCGCAACAAAGCGCTCGGATCATCGGTGTCGCTGGATGTTCACCGATTGGGCAAGAACTTGACGTTAAAGGTGAAGACCGAGGAGTGGCCGGAGAGCGGGAGTATCCCGGTGGTGAGCCGTAAGCGGGCAAATTCGGCGACCGAAACCGAGAGTGCCGATTTGGGATTGAAGGTGAAAACGATCAGCCGGGAGCTCGCCGCGGAGAAGGGGGTCAAGGAGGGAAAAGGGGTACTGGTGACCGACGTGACCGAGGGGAGTCTTGCCGCACGCAAGGGGATACGCGTGGGCGACGTGATCACGGAGGTGCACGGGACGGAGATTAATTCCACGACAGAATTCGCGGATGCTCTTAAGGAGACGCGACTGAAGGAGGGCGTCATGTTGAGTGTCATTGAGTCGCGCACCGGAGATGAACGACTCTTCGTCATCCGGGAGCGATCTGCGGAATAGG
>CAMDJH010000228.1 GCA_945900455.1 Akkermansia muciniphila | reverse complement strand
CGCTACTACGAAACCGGCACGCGCATGCCCGTCGCCATTTTCCTCGGCGGCGATCCCGTGTTCACCTTCGCCGCCACCGCGCCGTTGCCCGACGGCCTGGACGAATTTCTCCTCGCTGGTTACCTCCGCAAAAAATCCGTCGAACTCGTCAAGTGCGAGACCAACGATCTGGAGGTTCCGGCGAATTCAGACTTCGTCATCGAAGGCTACGTGGACCCCACCGAGCCGCTGCGCGACGAAGGCCCGTTCGGCGACCACACCGGCTACTACACGTTGCCCGAGCCGTATCCCGTCTTCCACGTCACCGCCATCACGCACCGCAAAGACGCCGTCTATCCCGCCACCATCGTCGGCATCCCGCCGATGGAAGATTTTTATATTGGTGGAGCATCAGTGAAATTGTTCCTCCCGATTTTCAAGATGAACTTCCCCGAGATCGTGGACATCGCGCTGCCGGCCGAAGGCGTCTTCCACAACCTCGTCTTCGTGAGCATCAAGAAGACCTACCCGATGCAGGCCTACAAAATCATGCACGGCCTCTGGGGCATGGGGCAGATGATGTTCACCAAATACATCATCGTGGTGGACGACGACGTGGACGTTCACAACACCAGCGAAGTCCTCTTCCGCCTCTGCGCCAACACCGACCCGCAACGCGACAGCCTCTTCACCAAAGGCCCGTCTGACGTGCTCGACCACGCCACGAGCGAAATCGCCAGCGGCAGCAAACTCGGCATCGACGCGACGAAGAAAATCCCGGGCGAAGGTTTCAAACGCCCCTGGCCGCCGCTCATCAAGATGGATGCCGCGGTGAAGGCGAAAGTGGAAAGATTTTGGAACCTGTGACCAGCCATGCTGAAACTCTTTCCCTTCTCGCGAATGCCCTCGGGATATGCATGTTTGCACGGTTCCACGCCGAATCCCACTCGCAACGAGGGTTGCAGCACTAGTTTATTTTTAATGGAAACTTAAGGTTGGACCGTATAACCTGAAGAGGTTGAACACAACAGTCTCGAACATTGTGGCCATCTTGTTTGGGCAAGTTTTCGCCTTTGCAGCCAGTGCTCAGGCTGCGCCGATCCTGACGTCGTGGTTCACCACCAACTCCCCCGTGCTCGCCCGTGCCATCCAGAGCACGACGCTGACGAATCCCGTGACGACGTGGCCTTCGGCGGGTGTGGTGAACAACAACACTGGCGGCATCTGGCAGACCAACGCGGCTTACTCGGACGTGCAACGCATCCGCGCCACGGCGACGGATGTTTACATCAACGCCAACGGCCTCGCCTCCTACACGATGGGACCTTGGCTCACGGCGGGCGGCGGGCTGTTCGGCTTCTGGCCGTTGTCGAGGCATTATCAGGTGCGCATCACGCGCAACCCTGCCCCGGCCGCGACAAAGACGCGGCATCCCGGCGGCATGATTGGGATGATGGTGAACGGCGTGGCGATTTACGATTTGGGCGACGCATTTTCGTTTCATCAGACGGCGAACAGCCCTTCAGTTACCGGCACTGACCAGATGGGTGCGAGCGGTGACGGTTGGTGGTCGCGCGATGCGCTGGCGGTCGAGGTCGTGACATTCGATCCGGGCTTCGCGCATCAGCCGGGCAACAACGGCCAGTATCACTACCACGCGGAGCCGAAGGCATTGCGCTACCAACTCCGGGACAACATGACCGCGACGTACAACGCCGCCCAGAACACCTACACTTACACGGAGACCGATGTCAGCGGCACAAACACCCCGCCGCATCATTCGCCGATTCTCGGCTGGTGCTACGACGGCTATCCGATTTACGGGCCGTACGGCTATTCCAATCCGACGAATCCGGCGAGCGTCGTGACGCGGATGCGCAGCGGCTTCGTGCTCCGCAATGGAACCAACGGCACGCAGGACTTGCGGGTCACAGGACGCATCACGCTGACGAAATGGGCGGCGGCAGTCTTCGGCGTCGCAAACCCGGGCAACACGAACCCGGTTACGCTCCCGGCCACGCAATACGGCCCGGCGACGACTTACCAGACCACCGGCCCCGGCGAGACGACGACGTATTCGCTCGGTCGCTACTGCGGTGATTACGATTTCCTCGGCGACCTCGGTCAGACCCAGGGACCTGCGCCCGCCGGTGCGTTCGACCTCGACACGTTCAATGGACGCAACTGCGTGACGCCGGAGTTCCCCGGTGGCACCTACGCCTACTTCGTCACCATCGATGCGAACGGGAACACCGCCTTCCCCCACATGCTCGGCAAGCAGTACTACGGCACGCCGAACGCCGGCAACGCGACGACCGTTCCGGCCGGCGCGACGGAAATTTTCAACGGCGGCCCCAACACGAAAGAGACGATGGGCAGGCCTTTAGTCAATCCCGTCAGCGGCACCGTCACGCTCACCTGGAGCAGCGTGGAAGGCGGCACCTACAAGGTGGAAGCCTCCGACACGCTCGCCTCGAATTCGTGGCTCACCTTGAACTCCGCCGTGACGGCGACGCCCAACGCCACGCGCACGACGAACACCGAGCCGGGCGCGGCCCTGAGTCACTCGAATCGCTTCTTCCGCCTCTCGCGCACGTCGCTCGCGCCTTACGATCCATGATCGCCTGTCTCTTGCGGCGACACCGCCGACCGCTTTGCTCACTGATGGTGGCCGTGGCCGGCATGGTTGCCGGCTTCGCTCACGACATTGGTTCCCCGCATGGTGATGGCGTGGCCCGCGACGGTCAGCGGCGGATTCCACCGGCGGTGGGCCATCGCCAGTTCCTCACGCCGGCGGACGTCGCCATTCTGGCCGAGGAAGAAATCGCGTCGGAAGCCGGCGCAGTGATGTTCAGTCCGGCCGCACAGCCCGCCGGCAACGGCAGTGCGATGGTGGCATCCTTCGCGCCGTTCAAACCCGGCGTCCGGTTCTTTTGGGACGCCAGTTCCTTTTATGTCGAGTCAGATTCGATGCCCGACGCGGCCTTGATGCCGAACATCATGGTGGGCATCACGGCGTGGCAGCAGCAGATTCCGATTCCCGTCGGCTACTTCGGCAACGTCACGAACCCGGAAAACGACCCTCTCTCGCTTGGCTTCGGCCAGCCCAACTTGTGGAAACTCCCGCTGGTGCCGGTGCCGGCTGCTTCGCCCATTGCGATTTCGTCGGGCAACTTTCAGCGCGGCGCCATCGCGCTGGCGGCCAATGGCATCCCGATTTTCAATCCGCGAAACAACACGGGGCGCGTGTCGTACGAGATCGGCGAACTGGACGCGTATGGCGGCCACTGCGGACGGGCGGACGATTACCACTATCACATCGCACCCACGCACCTGAGCGCCGTGCTGGGGAATGGACGCCCCGTCGCCTGGGCGCTCGACGGCTACGCCATCTACGGTTATCTGGAACCGGACGGCGGCGCCCAGCAGGCGCTCGACACTGATGGCGGGCACGATATTGGCGGTGCCTGGGGCTACCACTACCACGCCCGGGGCAGCCCGGCGGCGGGACCGCAGGCGCCTTACCTGATGAACGCGTTTCACGGCACGGTGATGAACTACGGCGGACAGGTGGACGGACAGCCCGAGGCTGGGCCGGTCACGCCCGCCGGCGCGCCGCTGGCGGGCGCGGTGATCACCGAGTTCAGCCGCCCGGCAACGGATCAGTATCGGCTCATCTACTCTGTCGGCGGCAGCAATTACACCGTGGCCTGGCAGGTGGATCGGGTGGCGCACACGGTGGCCATCCAGCACCAGACTCCCACGGGGACGAGCAACGGCGTCTTCACGAGCGCGGCGCGTTTCAACTACTACCCGATGGCCGCCGCCTCCCTGCTGCAACTTCCCGACACCGGCCAGACGCTGGATGCGACCACGCTCTTTGGCGAAGACTCGGACTACACGAGTAATCCTCCTTCGTTCACCGACCACGGCGACGGCACGATCACCGACAACGTCACCGGCCTAATGTGGCAGAAGACTGACGGCGGCGAGATGACCTGGGACGGCGCACGCACGAACGCCCCGGCGGCGCTCGGCGGCTTCAACGACTGGCGGCTGCCCACCGCGCAGGAAGCGTTCAGCATTCTCAATCACAACCTGAATCCCGCGCTCGATGCCGCGTACTTCGTCAACCATCCGGGCGGCACGCCGGGCTACTTCTGGACGAGTGACCAGTTCTACGGCGACAACACGAAAGTGTGGGCGATCAACTCGGGCGGCGGCCTCGGCCCTCATCCCAAGTCGGCGACCGTCAGCGCGAGCGGGGCTTTGCGCTTTCACGCGCGCTACATGCGCGGCGCACCTCCCACCACCGGCCACAATTATTGCAACAACAACGACGGCACGATCACCGACCTCGACACCGGCCTCATGTGGGCGCAGACGCCATCATCATCGCTCTCGTGGAGCAACGCGCTCGCCTACGGGGAGAGCCTCACGCTCGCGGGATTCACCGACTGGCGTGTGCCCAACGTGAAGGAGTTGCAATCCCTCGTGGACATCACGCGAGCCACGGCCTCCACTGCGGCGGGCGCGGTGGCTTGCCTAAATCGCACCCTCTTTCCCGCCGCCGCTTCCACAGCGTGCTGGACGGCGACCTCCGTGAAGTCCGCGACGCTCGCGCAGGCCTGGCTCGTCGAGTTCGGCGTGAACAACGCCTCCACGCCGGCGCGCAATCAGCAGGGCATTGTGAGCTATGAACCTTACGCGTCCACTTACCCGGTCTTCGCCGTGCGCGGACCGGTGTCCGCGATCGTCGCGACGCAAATCGGAATTGAACAACCGGCGGGCGTGCCCTTGAGCGACGGCGGGAGCACGGTGAACTTCGGCTCCATCCCTGTCGGCACCGGCGCAGCGAGGACGTTCCTCATCACGAACCGGGGCGTTTCCACGCTGACGATCACGGGCGTCACCATCGACGGCCTCAATGCCACAAACTTCAGCATCACCACCGCCCCCGCCGGCACGCTCGCGCCCGGCGCGAGCACGACCATGCTGGTTCAGTTCAACGCGACATTTGCCGGCCCAAGCCCGGCTGTCCTGCACGTCGCCAGCAGCGACCCCGCAGTGACCGGGGCTTTCAACATCGGGCTGCTGGCCCTTGGCACCATCGCGCCGCCGACGATCACCGGCGTCGCGACCAGTCCGAACACGCCGACTTCCGCGGATGAAGTCGATGTCACGGCCCGGATTCAGGCGGCGAGCGGGGCCGCGATTACGCAGGCGCAACTGACGTACGACACCGGCGCTCAAACCACCGGCACCGTTTTCGCCGAAACGATGGCCGCCGCCGCCGTCACTCTGTGGACGGGCACGAACGCGGACCATCTCTGGACGATCGTCAGCCTGGCCCAGCCTAACGCGGTGCGGCAAACAACCGCCGCCAATCACGGCACCAGCAATCCCTGCGGCCTCGAGTTCAACAAAGGCTCCACCAACCTCAGCGACACTTTCGTGACCACGACCGACGCCATCAACGCCGCCGGCACTTCGGGCTACGTCGAGTTCTGGATGTTCACTGCGGACTTGATTCCCTCCAACGGATGGACCTTTCAGCTTTCAACCAACGGCGGCGTCACCTGGACCACGCGGCTCAGCGAACTCACCGGCGCCAACCACGCCTACCAGCAGTATCACTACGACCTGCTTGCCTCCGAACGCACCGGGACGCTGAAAATGCGCTTTCAATTCACCGGCTACAACGCCGCCGCGCCGACGCGCCCGCCGCGGGCCAATCTCGACGACCTCAAGATCGTCACCACCGTCGGCGCGCCGCCGGTCACGCTGGCCATGTTCGATGACGGCCAGCACGGCGACGGCCTCGCCGGTGACGGAATCTTCGGCGCGCGAATCCCCGCGCTGCCCGCCGGCACGACGGTGACCTGCCGCGTTACCGTCACTGACAGCAACGGCGGCACGAACTCTTCCGCGCCCGTCGCCTATACCGTCAGCGGCACAACGCCCGGCACGAACCTCACCGCCACCGCGGCCTTCGCGGGCACCGATGTAGTTCTGCAATGGAACGCCCAGGCGACCCTCAACTACTCCGTGCAATGGTCCGGCGACCTCATCAACTGGAATAACTTTTTCGTCGGCCCGACCAATCGCTGGATCGACGCCGGCGCCCGCGGCCTTGCCACGAAACGTTTTTACCGTGTAAAACGATGAAGCTGAGTTTTGCCATGAACAGTGACTCTCGATGGATTAGCGCGATGCTTGTTCTCATTGCGGCCACGGCCTCCATCCGCGCCGCCGACCCTCGATTCGCGTTGTGGATGACGAACAACTCCGGCCAGTACGAGCGCGTCAACGAGACGAACGGCGCCGTGCCGGTGACGACCTGGCCGTCGCCGGGCATCCCGAATAATCCGATGAGCCCGACGCAGACCTTGCCCGCCTACGCCGACGTGCAGGCGGTGCTTTACTCGACGAACTTTGTTTACGTCCGGTCGAGCGACCTCGCCAGCCATCCGATGGGGCCGTGGTACAAGGAATACGAGGACATCACCGTGAACGGGCTTTGGCCGCAGAACCGCGCGCTCACGTCGAAGATTCCGCGCTTTCCCCAGCCGGCTACGGCGCCGAATCAAGTCGCGCAAGGCCCCGTGGGCGTGCTGCTCAACGGCGTGACCATCGCCAATCTCGGCGACGGCTCCGGCTACAACACGGCGCTCGGCCGCGATGCCGGCATCACCGGCGGCGGCGTGCCAGGCAACCAGACCAACGTTTGGATCCGCTGCGCCACCGGCGCGGAAGGTCCCATTCTCGATGGCGGCTTCGGCCATCCCGCGCCCGACGGCGGCTATCATTATCACGCCAACCCACGCCGCCTCCGCCTTCAACTCGGCGACAATCTTTCCCGCAACCCGACGAACGACACCTTCACCGAGCACACCAACAACCTTCATCACTCACCCATCCTCGGCTGGGCTTACGACGGCTACCCCATCTACGGGCCTTACGCCTATTCGAACTCGATGGATTCCAACAGCCCGGTGCGCCGGATGGTCTCGGGACATGTGCCGCGCGACGGTTCGTTTGGCACCGTGAATCTCACCACGGTCGGCCGCCACTCGCTCGCGCCCTGGGCCGCGCTCTTCCACACCTTCACTGCGACGCTCGGCAGCACCGACTACGTGCTGACCGCGGCGAATTACGGACCGAATATTTCCACCAACTTCCCCATCGGCTGGTACGCCGAGGACTTCGACTTCCTCGGCGACCGCATCAAGCCCGCCACTGCCACCAACTACCGGCAAGGCGTGGACTACGATCTCGACAAACCCAACGGCCGCATCTGCGTCACGCCGGAATTTCCCGGCGGCACCTACGCCTACTTCATCCCCGTCGATGCCAGCGGCGCGCCGGCCTTTCCGTACTCCATCGGCCGCTACTGGTATGGCAACAACACCGGCGGCCGCGTCGTGAACGGAAACATCACCCAGACCGTCGTCACGAATTTCGTCGGCGGCCCGAATGCCGAACTGCGCCTGGCCCGGCCCATCGTGAGCAACAACCTCGTGACGCTCGTGTGGAGCGCAACGGAAGGCGGCACGTATCAAGTCTTAGCCACGGGCAACCTCTCGTCGTGGACCACCAACGCCACCGGCATCGCGGCCACGCTCAATCGCGGCACAGCCACCACGCCGGCCACGAGCAACCAGTTCTTTCGTGTCCTCCGAACGGGACTGGCCCCTTACGACCCATGAAGACACGCCACGGAGGTCCCCGTTCGTTGAGCCCACCGTCCCGTGGGATGTGAGAAGTTTGAAGCGCGAAGTGTGAACGCAACCGAGCCTTCAACTTCAATTCGACATTCTGCATTCGTCGTTCGACCCACGCTCTGTCCGGCCACCATCGTCGGCATCCCGCCGATGGAGGACTTCTACATCGGCGGTGCGTCCGTGAAACTCTTCCTGCCCATCTTCAAGATGAACTTCCCCGAGATCGTGGACCTCGCGCTGCCGGCGGAAGGCGTCTTCCACAACCTCGTCTTCGTGAGCATCCGCAAGACCTACCCGATGCAAGCCTACAAAATCATGCACGGCCTCTGGGACATAGGGCAGATGATGTTCACCAAATACCTCATCGTGGTGGACGACGACGTGGACGTGCACAACACCAGCGAAGTCCTCTTCCGCCTCTGCGCCAACACCGATCCGCAACGCGACAGCCTCTTCACCAAAGGCCCGTCCGACGTGCTCGACCACGCCACGAGCAAAATCGCCAGCGGCAGCAAACTCGGCATCGATGCGACGAAGAAATTGTCCGGCGAAGGCTTCAAACGCCCCTGGCCACCGCTCATCAAGATGGATGCGGCGGTGAAGGCGAAGGTGAAAGAGCTTTTCAACCTGTGAAATCTTTCGAGCAACTCCTATTTCTATGAATCTTTTCAAACGACTTTTTCCACGAAGCCTTGCTGACGCTGCAAGCACGGGCAATCTGTCGGCATTGCAGAGGCGGCTGATGCAACGCGTTCCCCAAGCTGAACTCGACAAGGCATTCTTGCTCGCAGTGAAAGCTTGCTCACTGGAGGGCGCGAAGCTGCTGAACAAGCACGGCTCGAACGTCAACGCACGCGACGAAAGAGGAGACACTGCTCTCCACTATACCTGTGCGTGGCCCGATCCGCAGTATGAAACCGTAAAATGGCTGATTCAAAAACGCGCGGATGTGAACGCATCAAACAACGATGGAATCACACCCGATACGGGCCACACCCCCCTGTCCGAAGCTGCGGCGACTTATGACAACATTCTGGCCGTTGCATTGATTCGTGCAGGTGCTGAAGTGAACGCGCTCACTCCTGACGGTGCTCCGTTACACATCGCTTGTCGCTCGGGACACGGACACACCGAGAGCACTTTCAAACGCTATGGTGGTAACATCCTCACAACGCTTTTGACGCATGGAGCAGACCCGAATCTTCCCGAGCAGTATGAAGGGAAAACACCACTACACATGGCGGCTGATTTCGATCATCCGACTCCTCTTGTGGAGGAACGATACCTCGCCGTTGTCCACAGCCTCTTGACGGCAGGAGCAGATCCGAGCGTTAGGGACAAGAAAGGCAAGACCGCTCACGATTACGCCGTGGAGCGGAAACACCACTCGTTGACAGCCGCACTCGAAATGAAGCCCGCGCCCTTCGATAATCGCTCAGGCAAAGTAAAATCACTCGCTGAAAAAGCCGCAGATGCCCCGATTTCCTTCCTCATTCTGGTTGATGCAATCCAGATACGCCTTGAAAGAGAACATCCCCAAGTCATGCTACTCCCTCACTGGTCGTCGTTCCACATGCTTGCCACTGTCGGCGGATGCACCGCATTGGCTCTGCGATTGCATTTTGAAATCGAAGAGAATCAGAGAACCCCTTTGGAACTGACGATGCGTGAGGTTCTCCTGAAGCGATTTCCAGCGGCCGAATCTGCTTGGACCGATTCGCACAGATTCGTGACCGAAAGCCTCGGCGAGATTCCTCGAAGCGAACGTGGCAAGGCAGTTTTCCCACTTATCGCTTTGTGGGTCGTGCGAGTTGTCTCGGAGGGGAAGCCTGTTCAAGACGAAGAATTGATTGCAGGCAAGCTCACACAACTTTACCAGAACGAAACCGCAGGATTCTGGAAGAGCCCATGACGAACTTTTGTTGCATATGCAACAAAGGTTTGCACAGGGCTATGCGGGTTTGAATGTGTGCAGTTGGCGGCTGGCGTCCCGGAGCACTTCCACCCGCCGCCGGTCCTTGCGGACGGCCACCGTGCCTGTTGCCCCAGGTAATCGGACGGCAGAATCCGACCCGGCAGCAGCGGATCGTTCGTCACCGCCTCCAGCCACGCCTCGCGCTCCGCCGCCGCCCAGCGCAGCAACGCTTTCGCCGTCGCGTCGATCCGGGCGTCGATTACGCGCTCGCGGGCTGATTCGGCGGCGCGGGCGCGCGGGAAGACTGGGCGGCGTTGACGGCCAGATTTCTCAATTCCGACGGGGCGGTCCTCGGCTCGAATGTCATCGGCCGGGTGACGGCGGCGGAGCGCGGTGGCGTCACGGGTTTGTCTCTGCGGAGCACCAACGGCGCACTGCCGGTCGGGACGCGCTTCGTCGAGTTCACGCTCACGA
>CAMDJH010000227.1 GCA_945900455.1 Akkermansia muciniphila | reverse complement strand
ATTCGCCTGCCTTGTTCAAGGCCCTGTTGATCAATGGGGCGCGGCCGACGGATGAAACCACTTACTCGATTAATCCGGATGAATCGTTCAACTACTCCGGATGGGGCAAAGTTCAGTTGACCAACAGTATCCCGTTCGCCTGGGCCAAGAAAGAAAACATTAACCGAGGGTCAAATTCCCCAACATTATACGTTCCAGAATCCTATACGAACGCTCTTGCCACGGGCGAATCCCGTGCCTGGCACCTCGAATTGGATCCGACGAATGCCGCGGAAGCCGAGTTGCGACTGACGCTGGTCTGGACAGATCCGCCGGGCAATCCGGCTGCGTCGGTCAAGCTGGTCAACGACCTGGACCTCATTGTTTCAAACGTTGTGGACCAATCCATTTACATCGGCAACAGCTTTTATCCGCGCAACAACGAGAGCGTCATGTACAACATCGGGGCGACGAATTCCTGGCGAGCGCTTCGATTTGACAACATTAACAACGTGGAGAGCATTGTCCTCCGAAATCCGGGCACTAACTACGTGGTCTTTGTCAATGCACGCCGGGTGAACGTGCCGTCGCTGGGCAAGAATGTTCCGACCCAATCTGGCCGGACCAACCAGCCGACCCTCCAGGATTTTGCACTTGTGGTATCCTCAGGCGACGGTGGTTCCGTACCGGTGATCACGCGCTTCACGCTGACGAATTCGGTCCGTTTCCCGATTTTATTCGAACCCGATGTCCTGACGAATGGTAATCCTCGGTTGGACGACCGCGCTGGCGAGAACTCCCCACGGCTTGGAACCCAGCGTGGCATCACGAACCAGTGGCATTTTTACTCCTTCACCAATCGTCTAGGTGAGACCAACGTGGTCGGTAATACGACCAACGTTGCCGGAACGAACCTGGCGTTCGTGACGTTCCTTCCCCACGAACTGGCGGTGCCCCGTGCGAATGAGGCGGACATCGATCTGTACGTTTCCACCAATGCGACGCTTCTGACATTGGATCCGGGTGCCCTTGCCTCCGCTCTGAAGTCGATCACTCGGGGTGGTACGGAATTAGTGCTCCTGACCAACGATGCGGCGCAAACGAACGTCGTTTACTACATTGGTGTGAAATCAGAGGATCACCAAGCGGCGAGCTATGGATTTATCGGGTTGAGTTCGAACCAGCGATTTTTTGACAATAAGGACGGCAAGGTCACCCTGCGGGGGATCAACATCCGAATGCCGATCCCCGATGGCTCTCCCAGTCGGCCGGGGGTGGGTATTACCATGGCGATCGCCGCCTCAGCGTTTGAAGTGGGTGCCATGGAGATTTATCAAACTCTTTCCCACCAAAATTTTTCCGACCTGCTCCTCAATTTAACTCACCAGGGTGATTTTTCCGTTCTTCACAATCATCGCCCCTACTTCGACTGGTACCAGAACCGCTATGTGGACGGGGGCGTGAACATTACGAATTATTACAATGATTCTGGGCTCGGATTCCGTGATGTCAATTATCCTCCCGATGGGCCCGGTAGTTTGAACACCTATCTGGGGACACCGATTAGTGGGGTTTGGATGTTGAATGGCATTGATAATGCCCTGGGCAACACCGGAATGGTGTCCAATTTTCAAGTGGTTTTTGAGGAAAATGACCTCAGTGGCTTCCGGCACCGCAAGCTCGCCGCCGGCCGTTGCCGACTCGAGGTCGTCAACGTATCCGCAGATGTCAGTCGAATGACGGTTCTGGTCACGAACCAAATTCCGTCACTCCCGCTCCAGGTGTTTATCCAACGGAACGATGTGCCCGACGTCCTCGTACCAACCAATAATCTCCGATATGCAGAGATTCTGCCGCCCGGCGGCGCCGTGTCGATCGGGGTACGGGATGTGCCACCCTTGACGCCGGGTCGCTATTTTATCGCGGTTTGCAATTTGAACGGCGTCGAGGTGGAATATGACAACGGCGTCCGATTCGAGCGGAATTTGGATTCACAGTTTAGTCGCAATTTCCTGCCGACGAGCACGATCACACTTAAAGATCTCGCGTTGGTCGATGGCCAGGTAACCGTGGAGGACGCGCGGTTGGTCACGGCGGTTAAGGTTGGGTTGAGGCTGACGAACGGGTTTACCTCCGATCTCCGGGTTGCCCTCGTCAACCCGTCGGGGCAGCGCGTCATTTTGACGGAAAACCGTGGTACGCTGACGAATCAGAATTTTGGCAGTCGGATTGTTTCAACCGATTTCCAACATGTTGCCTGTAGGTACGAGTCCGGCGGACGAGTGAGCCTATTCCATAACGGAAACCGGGTCGCCGAATCCTTGTTATCGGGAATCATGCTGCCAACCAATCGCGCATTCTTCTTCGGCCAAGATCCGACCCGGCGACGCGCGCTCGCTCATGCTCCGGTGACACTCGATGATTTTGGATTCTGGCGGCGATCATTGACGGATCTGCAGTTGTGGGATGTGTTCCTCCGTGGCCTCTTCCGCCAGACGAAGGGATCACCGGCAGACCGCTTGCTTGATATGACGGGCTACTGGCCGTTCGACACCGACTCTCTCGACATCCTCAACGGACTGGACGGGGTCGATCAGGGCAGCGTAAGTACTGCCCTCGGCCGGATCGGGAGTTCCCGATCGTTTACGGGGACGAATGGCCTTTCTCGAGTGGGTCCGGACGACCTCTTGAATTTTACGAATCACGGCCGTGGATCGTTTACCATTGAGGGTTGGCTCCGGGTCAGCGATCCTGTGAGCGAGGTGGTGATTGCGGGCTGGGGCGATGACAAGAAGCAATTCAGTCCCGCACTTCTCGCCGGCTTTCCTCCCCCTTTAGGGAACGGAGTGGGTTCGTTAAGCGCGGTATTCCGGACCCCAACAGGGCAGGACCTGGTGGTGTCTTCGGCTGCCGGTCTGGTCACGAAGACGGCGCGAGCGACTAATTTCGTATACGCCAATTTCACAGAGTTTACCAACGGAACCCCGCCGGAGCTCATCAAGTTTGCCACGGGTGGGTTCGACGGGCAGCGGGAATTCTTCGCAGAAGAATCCATGGTGCCCCTTTTGAGCCAGATCGGCGCCGGAGCTTGGCGGCTCGAGGTCACCGATGATCGGGTCGGTGGCACCACCGGAATCGTCTCAAGCTGGCAACTGTCACTCACGTTTGCTCCAACCAATATCCCGACGGTGGAATTGACGAACGGGGTTTCGTACTCAAACTGCCTCCAGGGGAGTCAACAGTTGCATTTCGTCGTGCCCGTTGCGTCTGAGGCGCGTCAAGTCACAAACTTTTTGTCTAACCTAACCGGCGATGGAGGCATCGACTTGATCTATAGTGACAGTGGCATTCCCGACGGGAACCAATCCGACGACGTCCTCCTGCTGGAAGATATTCAGAAGTCTGCTCGCTACGTTTTGACGACGAATCTACCTCCGTTGTTGCCGCGGGGACAACGTTACTACCTCACCGTGCGGAATACGGACCCCCGCGCCACGAACTGCTTTCAGCTGCAAGTGAACTTAGGTGTGCCAATTATTCCCCTTAGCGATGGTGTGCCCTATGCCACGTCCTATGGGAATGATGGACTGCTTGGTTTCTTCCAATACGATGTACCTGTTGACGGACTGGAAACGACCTTTGCGGTGACCAACGCGAATCAGGACGTCAATCTAGTGCTGCGACGGAGCCCGAATCTACCGACGAGAGTCACCTACGACTACGCCAGCACGAAGGCAGGACTGACGCCGGAGATCATCATTGCCGGTCTTGGGAGCGAACCGGTTCCGCTCTCACCCGGGCGGTGGTATCTTGCGGTATACCCGGTCAATTCTTCTCTGCCGATTATTTCTCCCGTCCGGTACACGATCGTTGCCCGGACGACGCGAGGGACGCTCAGCCCGGTGACTGGCGGCGATCCCCTGACCCGGACGAATTCGGGCGGTGGGATTGATTATTTCAGCGTCGACGTCGCGGGGGATCCGGTGGCCTTGATCATGGGGGTGGCCAATTTGGAGGGTGCGGTCGATGCGGTATTGCGTCGGGCCTCCCCCTTGCCAACTCCAACATCGTTCGATTACTCCAGCAAACGTCCGGGGAATGCTCCGGAAGAGTTTGTTGTCGGCCGGGACAGCCGGCCGGTTCCCCTCGGTCCTGGGAAATGGATTCTGGGTGTTTATCCGACGACACCCGGCACCGTGCGCTACACCGTCTCCGCCCTTGTTCAGCTGGATCCCGGCAACATCACTCCGTTGGCGGAAGATTTTGACCTTTTCGTCGATTCCGGCGCGGAGATTCCCTTTACCAATTATTTTCATGCTACCGTGCCTGGAAATGCAACAGACGCGACATTCCGTTTGTCCCAGTTAACGGGCGACGCCGACCTCTATGCCCGGCGTGCGGCGCTGCCAGATGGGACTGGTTTTGACTTTTTGAGCGCGAATTTGGGTACCAACGACGAAGTGATTGGAGTCAGCCGAGTGGTGTTCCCGCGGTTGAGCGGCGACTGGTACCTGGCGGTCGTTTCTCGCGATGCCTCGGCGACCAACTATGTCGTCCGGTTTAGCTTCATTCTCGACGTGACCCCGCAACCGGTGATTTCCACGATCGAGGTGGCGCCCTCGGGGGACCGCGTGGTGATACGATGGGGGGCAGTTCCCGGACGTCGCTACAACATTCAGGAGGCCTCAGAGTTGGCGGAGACTTTAACCTGGACGACGATAGCGACAGTCGAGGCGGTGACGGCGGAAGGCGTGTATGAGTTAGTGCCACCGGTGGGCGGGCTTTTCCGGTTCTATCGCGTAATCAATGCCCCATGAGCGGTGACCAATCGCGGGTGCCGTTAATTGTCGCACTGAACCCGGCGGTCGATGCCGAGTGGGTGGTGGATGAGGTGCGGCCCAGCGAGAAAACAGAGGTCGAGTCGGAACGACGGTGGCCGGGCGGGAAGGGGATCAATGTTGCGCGATGGTGGCATTGGCTGGGCGGGAGACCGTGGCTGTTCCTACCCGTTGGCGGAACCACGGGTCGCGAACTTTTGGCGGGTGTTCGCCGTGAAGGATTGCGCGCAGTCCCATTTGCACTGCACGAACCGACACGAGTAAACGTCATTGTCACACCGCGACGCGGACCACAGTTGCGCCTAAACCCTCTTTGGCCACGATTCTCCGCCTCGGAAGCACGCCGATTGAAGCAGGCACTTTGCGCTCAATTTCAACCGGGGAGATGGATTTTATTTTCCGGTGCCCTGCCGAAATCTCTGCCAACTAATACCTACGCTGAACTGATCCGCATGGCTCGGCACCACAACTGCCAGGCGATCCTGGATTGCGATGGTGAGGCTTTTCGTTTGGGCATCGCCGAAGGTCCGATCCTGGTGAAGCCCAACGAATTTGAATTGGCCCAATGGGCGGGACGGAAATTGACGACGCCCGCCGCCGAGGCCGCGGCCGCCACCCGCTTGTCGCGGCTGACGGGCGGATGGGTGTTGGTATCGCTCGCTCACCGAGGCGGATTGTTGGTTAACGCCACGGAGCGATTTGTTCGCCATGACGCGGCGGTGGCGGTTACCATTCGAAATACCGTCGGTGCCGGCGACGCTCTTCTTGCCGCCGTCAGTCGCGCCATGATCGAGGGGGTTCCGCCGGCGGAGTGGCTCCGCCGCGGGCTTGCGGTCGGTAGTTTGGCGGTGACGGTTCCTCCGGGTTGCCTGCCGCCCAAGACATGAGCGATTCCAAATGTGACTAACCCATGGCCGCCTTGGAGGAACTGGAGTTGGAAGAGGCGTTTGCTCAAAAGCAGATGTCCGGGGCGACGTTTGCGCGGTTGCTCGGATGGCTGCGACCCTATCGCCGACGGCTGTGGTGGAATCTGGTGCAAACCGTGGCGGCCACCATTTCGTCGCTTTTCGGTCCTTACCTGATCCAGGTAGGTATCGATCGCCACTTGGGCCACGCCGAGCCTTTGACGATCGCATCGCGCGGACTGGTTCTCATTTCCGTTTTATACATGTTGAACCTGCTCGCCGGGTGGGGACTTTCCGCCGTTCAGGTCCGCAGTGCCATCCGCATCGGGCAAGGCGCGATGAACGACCTGAGATTGGCCGTATTTGAGCACATTCAAAGGCTATCCCTGAACTATTTCGACAAGACCCATCAGGGCAGAATCATCGCGCGCGCCGACTCGGACATCGAATCCCTCGATCGCATTCTCACGTGGGGGCTGAACCAACTTTTGTCGAGCTCTCTCACGTTGGTCGGAGTGGTTGTCCTGATGTTCCGCTACGATTGGAGGCTGTGCCTGGCCGTCGGAATGGTTCTTCCGGCCCTCGCCTATGCGACACGATTGTTCCATCGATATGGAATCGAGGCGTACCGCGAGATGCGGCGGATTTCTTCCCGCATCACGGCGTCCATCGCCGAAAACATTCAAGGAATCCGCGTGGTACAGTCCTTTGCGAGGGAATCCGAAAATCTTAGCCGTTTTCGTGAGATTCATGACGATTATGGCAGACGGGTGCTAGTCGCGGCGCGTGTTTTTCACACGTACATGCCGGTGGTTGGATTCCTCAGCGGTTTGGGTATCGCCATCGTGCTGGGATATGGTGGCCAACTCGTCTTTCAACGGGAAATTACCGTCGGAGCCCTGGCGGCGTTTATTCTCTACATCGGAATGTTTTTCGGCCCCATCTACACGATGGGTGATCTCTATAATGCTGTGCTGTCGACGGCGGCAAGTGCGGAACGAATTTTCCAACTACTGGACACGACTCCACAGATTCGAGATCGACCGAACTCCGTGCCGCTACTGCCCCTCCAGGGAGCGGTGCAGTTTGAGAACGTTTGGATGCGGTACGACTCCACCCCGGAGGATCGATGGATACTGGAGGATGTCAGCTTCCAAGCAAAACCGGGCGAAACCATTGCTCTCGTAGGATCGACCGGCTCCGGGAAGACCACGATCATCAGTTTGCTTTCCCGGTTCTACGAACCTCAACGCGGCCGGATCCTGCTCGACGGCGTGGACATCGCAGGGGCGACTCTGCAGTCGCTGCACAATCAGATCGGAGTCGTGACGCAGGATAATTTCCTGTTTTCCGGGACCATCATGGAAAACTTGAAGTACGGCAAGTCCGACGCCACCGATGAAGAGGTTCTGCGGGCGGCACAGACATTAGGAACAGATGATGCGATCCGCCGCCTTGCGGAGGGATACCAGACCAAGGTTTCGGAGCGCGGTGGAAACTTTAGCGCCGGCGAGCGGCAGTTACTATGCTTTACCCGCGCGTTGGTGGCGTCTCCTCGAATTCTAATCTTGGATGAAGCGACGAGTGCCGTGGATCCGCAGACGGAAGCCGTGGTCCAGAATGCTCTGGAACGTCTGTTGCATCGGCGGACATCGATTGTGATCGCTCATCGACTGACCACCGTTCGCAAGGCCGACCGGATTCTTGTCCTGAAAGCTGGCAGGATAATCGAGCAGGGGACTCACGACGAGCTGTTAGCGCAGTGTGGCGTGTACGCGGACTTACATTCCGAATTTGCCCGTCACGCGTAGGACGCCTCTCAGTGAAGCCTTGACTTTTCCGCCATCCGATTGAACCTAATGGCGTTACTTGTGTCAGTTTTGTGGCTGTCCCCATAGCAAGCCGCGAGTCACGGCCTGCTTCAGGTTCAGCCGGCAGTCTCTGAAAGGCGCTAATATGACCAAGACAGACGACCTCGCAGCCGAGATGTTGCGCGACAACCGCCACCCGTTCCGGGCCTTAGGTGATCGGCCCCGGAAGCCGCAAAAAAACCGCTACGAACGGCGAAAAACGCGGGAATTGATTAAACACATCGATTGGACCTGGGAGTAGTTTCCCGAGGGGGGCGGCACCTGCCGTCTGAGCCAACGCCGCTGGATCGCAGGATCCGGTTTCTGAACTCCAGATAACATTTTGGAGGCTGCAGTCTTCGCCTCGTTTGTTCAGGGGTGCTCGGGTTGATTGCAGCCATCGTTAGCGCAAGTTTTGTGATTTTCCGGGTTGCGTTGGAGCGGGATCCCGGCGGAATACGGGGAATGACCATTCAATCAGTGAATCCGCGGGACGGTGGTGCACGGATCAAAGCGCGTTCGGGACCCCGGCGTGAGACAGGCGATTCTGAACTGGAGCCGCTGGGGCTCTCTGCCTTCGCCACGGAACGGCGGCGGGCTGGCTTGGTATGGGGCCTATTCTGTCTGCTCCTGACATTGTCGGGTGGCCGTGCTGACGACTGGCCCCGGTTTCTGGGGCCGAAGGGGAATGGCGTTTCGGGGGAGACGGGTCTCTTGAATCGATTCCCGACCAACGGCCCGGTTCAGGTTTGGCAAAAAACCGTCGGGACCGGATACAGCGCCCCTTCTGTTCGCGATGGAAAGCTCGTCGTGTTCCATCGTCAGGGGAACGAAGAGGTCGTCGAATGTCTGGATGCCGCCAGTGGCCGGTCACGATGGCGTCATGCCTATGCGAGTCGGTACCAGGATCCCTATGGCTATAACAACGGGCCACGGTCTTCGCCGCTGTTGACCTCGAATCGTTGTATTACGCTTGGAGCGGAGGGGAAGCTCGTTTGCCTCAACCTAGTCGATGGCTCACTGGTTTGGGCGCGCAGCACCGGCAAGGACTTTGCAGTCCCGGAGGCCTTTTTTGGAGTGGGCAGCACGCCGGTGCTGGAAGGGGACTTGCTGTTGGTGATGGTGGGTGGGCAACCGGACGCGGGGATGGTGGCATTTGAAGTGGCCACCGGGAAGACTCGATGGCAGAGCGTCGGTTCGAAAACCTGGGATGGCACCCCCAAACGGGACTGGCCGGGAGAACCCCCGGTTGTCTGGAATCCGGAGGAAAAATCAGCGAGTTATTCAACGCCCGTTGTCACCACGCTGTTTGGCCATCGCCTGGCGTGGTGCGTCATGCGGCAAGGATTAGTCGGGTTGGATCCGACGGACGGCCGCGTATTATATCGACGGTGGTTCCGAGCCCGCGTCGATGACTCCGTCAATGCGATGACGCCGGTGGCGGTGGGAGATCGGGTGCTCATTTCGAGCGCCTACTATCGATCGGGTTCCCTCTTGCTTCGGGCGAAACCGGAACCGGCGCCGCTAGAGGAACTCTGGAAGGGAACTTCCCTCGAAATGCATTGGAGTCAGCCGATGTTGATCGACGGTCATCTCTATGGATTCTCCGGACGAAATGAGCCCGATGCCCATCTGCGCTGTGTGGAATTTGAGACGGGCAAACTGAAGTGGGATCGGGACGAGCGTTGGGCAACCCACTCACTCGCCCAGCCGCCGGTCTTTGGCCGTGGCTCTTTGATTTCCGCGGACGGCAAGCTGATTGCCTTGGGTGAAGGCGGACTACTGGGTTTGTTTGTTCCGAATGCGCTGAAGTGCGAAGAGATTTCTCGATGGCAGGTGCCTTCCCTTCACTTTCCATGCTGGGCCGGCCCCGTTCTGAGCGACAAACGTTTGTATCTCCGGTGCGAAGACCGACTGGTTTGCTTGAATTTGGCGCGATGACCGGAGCTCAATGAGCCAATCCCTGGTCTTCTTCCGGAAGGGGTTGACCCTTGGTTTCGGGCGCAAATGGGAGGACGACCAATCCCAGGAGGAAGATTGCGCACATGGCCAGTCCCGCATTACGCATCCCCTCGGGGTAGCCGCGCTCAACGGTGAATATGCGACTGGTCAGAAGCCCGAGTAGCGCGGGTCCGGAAGCAGCGGCGAATCGGCCGACGTTGTAGCAAAACGAGGTTCCTGTGCTGCGGAGGTGAGTGGGAAAGAGTTCGGGAAAATAAATGGCGTACCCGGCAAACAGGGACAATTGGCAGAATCCCATGACGAAAATGAGCCAAAGATCGCCGATCGATCGGAATCCCCAAAACGTTGCAGCGGTACTGATCAGTGCCAGAACGAATGCGGCCGCGAGAGCAGGGCGGCGGCCAATTCGTTGGGTCACTATGCTAAAGACGAGCATTCCGCAAAAGGCACCCGAATTCAGGACGATCGATGTGATTCCTGACCAATAGGTGAGTTTGCCGGCGAGTTCTTTGCCGGCGAATCCCTGGGCTTGAAATGTCTTCTGGAGAACGGATCGCTGCA
>CAMDJH010000226.1 GCA_945900455.1 Akkermansia muciniphila | reverse complement strand
GGAAGACCAACCCGAAGACCAAACATAATACGAAGAGTTTCCGTAAGCGCTTACTCTCGGCCCGGGGCGGTCGAGAACGCCTCCAGGCGATGATCTTTGCCAAACACCCTCAGCTCTTGGATCTATGAAACTCGAAAGGCGCGTCCTGTGCGAGCGCCTTCCGATCCACTTTGACATTGAGGTACGGCTTCCCCTGAATCCGCGATGGCGAAACGCCAGCCGCGCCGGGAATCTGCTTCACCACTCTTTCGACTTCGAACGCCTTTTCCTGAATGGCATTTAGGTTGTCGCCGAAAATCTTCACGCCGACCTGAGCCCGAATGCCGGTGTAAAGCATAAGAATTCGGTTTTCGATAGGCTGCAGGAATGCCGGGACATAACCCGGAACACTTTTCATCTTCTCGGTTAATTCGGCTTTCAATTTCTCGACCGTCATACCTTCGCGCCACTCGGGATTCCGGAGGACCCGTGGGATCTTGATAAAGCCGAGCACGGTGCGGTTGGTCGGAATCCACTCCGGCTTGAGCGTGATGGTTGTCTCCAGCATCTCCGTGGGCGCGGGGTCGGTGGGCGTCTCGAATCGACCCAACTTTCCGGCGACGGTTTGGATTTCTGGCACGCTGGCGAGCACTCGGTCTTGCCATGACATAACACGCTGAATTTCGCTGAGGCCGGTCTTGGGATGCAACACCGGCATGTACAGCAAACTACCTTCGTTGAGCGGTGGCATGAATTCCTTGCCGAAGCCTTGGGTTAGATCTGCGGTGTACTCCCAACCTCGGTCCCGCAGATTCATCACCCACGCCTGCGGCAGTCCGAACGCCGTCAACAATGCCATCGCCAGCAATAGCGCCGCCACACTCATCACCGTTTTGCGATGTTGCAAGGCCCAATTGAGCGCGGGATCGTAGAGCTTCAGTAGGCAGTGCATTACGAAGTTATGGGCCTCGCCGTGGAACGGCCCGCGCACGAGCAGGCTGCACAGGACCGGAACCAAGGTCACCGCGAGCAGTGTCGAACCGACCATCGCGAACGTCTTGGTCCATGCGAGAGGATGGAACAGCTTTCCCTCGTGTCCGGTGAGCGCGAACACCGGCACGAATGCGAGGATAATGATGGCCATTGCGAAGAAGATGGGGCGACCCACCTGTTGGCATGCGATGAAAGTCTCGTGCCAGGTCTCATCGGGCGTCAGCCGGCCACCTTTCTTTTCTTCCGCACCCTCGCAATGGCGCAGGACGTTTTCGGTAACGACGATCGCCGCATCCACCAGGACGCCGATGGCGATGGCGATGCCGGTCAGCGACATGATGTTACTGGTGATGCCAAATTCCTTCATCATCAGGAACGAAAAGAGAATCGAAATGGGCAGCGGCAACGTCACGATGAGAATGCTGCGAAAATGCCAGAGGAAGATAATGTGCGCGAGAGTGACGAGAATGATCTCCTCGATCAGTGCGTACTTGAGCGTGTCAATGGTCCGATCAATCAACTGGCTCCGGTCATAGAACGGCTTGATGGAAATGCCCGCCGGCAAACTTCGGGAGATCTGTGCAATCGTTGCCTTCACCCGTTCGATGACCGCTTTGGCGTTCTCGCCGGTGCGCATGATTACCGTGCCGCCGACGGCTTCGTGTCCGTCAATGTCAAGCGCCCCGCGTCGGAAGTCGCCGCCGATTTGCACCGTGGCGATATCTTTCATATAGATGGGCGTGCCCTCGACAGCCTTGACGGGGATGAGTTCGAGGTCTTCCGTGCTCTCGATGAGACCGATGCCACGCAGCACGAACTCGGCGCCGTTCTCCTCGATGACCTTGCCACCGACATTGAGGTTCGCGTTTTGCACCGCTGTCATCACGTCCATGATGGTGATATTCGCCGCGCGCATCTTCGTGGCGGAGAGTTCGATTTGATACTGCTTGACGAAGCCTCCGATGCTGGCGACTTCGGCGACGCCCTGGACGCTGGCAAGTGGGTAACGAATGTGCCAGTCCTGCACGGTACGGAGTCTGCCGAGATCGTAGCCGCCGTCGGGTGCTTTCGCGGGGTCCACATCGAGGTAGTATTGGTAAACCCAGCCGAGGCCGGTGGCATCCGGGCCGAGTTGCGGTTTCACCCCTTCCGGCATTGCGCCTTGCAAGTAATTTAACCGTTCCAAGACGCGCGTCCTGGCAAAGTATGGGTCGACGTGGTCCTCGAAAATGAGGGTGAGCAGCGAGAAACCGAACATCGATGCAGCCCGCACGTCCTTGACGCCCGCCAGTCCTTGCAGGCCGGTCGAAAGGGGATACGTCACCTGATCTTCAACCTCCTGTGGGCTGCGCCCCATCCAGTCGGCATAGACGAGCACCTGATTTTCGGTGAGGTCGGGGATGGCATCCACGGGCGTCTTGAACACCGCCCGAACACCCAGCGCGACGAGCAAGAGCGCGCCGCAGAAAACGAGCAGGCGGTTTAGCAAACTCCATTCGATAATACGTTGAATCATAGTCGGTGGCAGGTTGCTCGGAGGCCGCGTGCGTTCATTGAACCTCCGTTCCGCAATCGTTCATCTGGACGCCCATATACGGGTTGCTGATGACGGGTTTCAATTGAATCCACTCCGCCGCGGCGGGTGCGCCAGGGAAAACATTTTTTGTCATCGGGCAACGAAACACTTTTAAGGAGGCAAACGCCTTCTCCGTCCGACGGAGCAACTGAGCGAGAGCGACTTCGGCGTTGCTGAATCCATAAAATGTTTTGCGCGCGGCCATGAGGTCGTCGGCATTCGCAAAGTGGCTCGCGTCCTCAATGCCCTTCAGAAACGGATGCCATGATTTGTCCGCACCCACAAAGCGATTCATCAAGGCGGGCATCGCCACGTGAAGTTTCGCGGCGTTCTGGTTAAACTCCGCAAGATTGTCGGCTGCCAGCGCAGTGGTGACGGCATCCGCGAGGGCGAAGAGTTCCTGGAGCGCTGTGCGCTGTGCGAACGTTAGTGTGGGCAGTGTGGAAGCAGGCACGTTCGTCGCGCCGGGAGCGGCGGCGGGTTCGGCAAACGCCCGGTTCATCTCCGCCTGTCCATCCATCAGCAGATTGCCATTCACCACCACCTTGTTTCCTTCGCTCAAACCGGAGGCCACTTCCACGAGCGCGTCACCGCGCCGTCCGAGCTTGAGCACGCGACGGGAGTAAGCTCCGCCTCCCTGATCGACATAGGCCACGGCCTCCGGCCCGGTTTCGATGACAGCCGTGCGCGGAACAGTGAGTACATCGGGCGCCTCCAGATGCACCAAGCCGTCCGCGTAAACGCGATGCAGCAGGAAACGCCGCCCTTCCACGACGCGGTTCGCCAACTCGACACGCACCTTGGTCGAGCGGGTCGCTTCGTCGACATTAGGGTCTATAAACGTGATGGGGCCGGTGAATGTCTTACCCGGATGCGACGGCGTGGTGATATCGACTTTCAACCCAAGCTTAATCCAAGGCAGATCTTGCTCGTAGGCACGGAACTGAAACCACATCGTCGAGAAGTCAGCGATTTCAAACAACCGTTCGCCCTCCTGCACGTATTGGCCTTCATAAACCGCCTGGGCGACGACGGTCCCACCGATGGGCGCGAGGATTTGCGAGGTCAACTGGTCGCCTGGCTTTTGCGGCAACGCCTCGATTTGAACCGCCGTCAATCCCATCTGAAGCAGGCGCAGTGCTGTCGCGGCGCGCAACTCGCCGGTCAGCGTCCGATACTCGCGTTCGGACTGGAGCAACGTCGGGCTGTAGAACTCCACGAGGGGCTGGCCTTCCGTAACCTCGGCACCCATGAAATTGACATGGAGCTTCTGAACACGGCCCGGTGTATAGGCCGTAAGGATGCGATGCCGCGTGGCATCGTCGTCAATGATGCCCGCGACTTGCAAAGTCTTCTTCAATGGACGGACTTGCGCCTCAGCGGTCTGGACATTGATGACTTGAATCATCGTTTGGGTGAGAGGCACGACATCGCCGCCCCCGTTCGCGTCGAAGCCCGCATCGCCCTCAAATACGGGCGTCAGTTCCATGCCGCAAAGGGTGCACCGCCCCGGCTTGCCCGACTTAATCCACGGATGCATGGCGCTTTGGTAATAGCGCAATTTACGCCCGGCGTTCACAGGTTGGCCGGACGTCGCGAGGGAGTTCGGGCTGTTCGGGTGACGTTGGCGCGCAGCAAACCACGTCACCGGAACGGCGACGGCAAGCGTCAGAAGAATGGACAGAAGTGTCTTCATGGGAAAAGTGTCACGGTGAATAGGGCGGTGGGACGATGGAACGAAGCGTTTCCAGCGCGGCCCGGTGCGCGGCGACGAAGCGACGTTCTTCGAGCCGTGCATTGAGCAAGGAACGTTGGGATTCGAGGACATCAAGCAGGCTGGCCTTCGAACTAATCCAGGCGTTCTGGGTCGATTCAGCAGCCTTGACCGCGCGTGGAATCACTTCCGTCGCAATGGTGCCTGCCTGGTGCGCGGCGGTCTCCGCCTCCGTGTGCGCGCCGACGGCTTCACCGCGCAGTTTGCGATCGAGCGCCTCGACGTCGCGCTCCGCCGCCAGTTGTTTCTGCCGAGCCCGTTCGGAGTTGGCCCGATAGATGGAGTTGTTTAGCCACGGCAACGTCATCCGTGCTCCCACGATGGCCTGGCGAAAATCGCCACCGGAGTAAAGGCTCGACTCCACTCCGACCGAAAAAGCAGGGCTGCGTTCGCGTTTCACGACTTCGATTTCTGACTTGGCAATGTTGGCCGTATTGAGCATGGCCTGAAGCAAGGGATTTGCCGCAACGAGGCGGCTCAACTCCCCCGTCAGCCCGGGCGTCAGACTGGCCGATTCCTCCAATCGAAGTACCGGCCACGGCGATTCGGCCGGACGGCCTAAGAGAATGTTGAGTTGCTGGACCAACCGGACGCGTTGCCGCTGGGCGGAATCAATCTTCTGTCGTTCCTGCGCCACTTCGCTCTCGATGCGCAAGGGCTCCGAGGCATTGGCCATCGGATCCTTCAGTTTCTCGCGCGCGTTGGCCGCCATGCTTTCGAGCCACACCCACTGACTGGTTTGAATCGCGAGCATCTCGTCAACGAGCGCCAGTTCAACCGCGGCCTGAGCGACCAGCGTTTCCAGGCTTAACGCGGCGGAACGTGTCTCCGCTTCGAAGAGAGACCGTTCGGCAGTCGCCCTGGCCTTGCGTGCCTCGTAGAGTTTCCGGCGCGGCAAAGCCTGCTCGGCCAGAACAATGATATCGCCGTCGTCACGGCGTTTGTTGTGCTCGGCGGCCATAACACCGAGTCCAGCCAATGGGTCCTCCCACAGCCGCACCGCCCGGACGCCCACTTCGGCGGCGAGCAAACGCGCCCGGGCAGCGGCGACGGACGGGTGATTCGTGCGGACCTCGGCGCGCAACGACTCAAGATAATCGGTGTCGAGGAGGCGTGGGGTCTGAGCGCAAGCAGTCAGCCCGAGAGCACCAAAGGCGATCAAAACGATTGCCCGAGCCATCCAGGCCGGCAGTATCCATCTGGTAGTCATGCATAATCCTTCCGTATTGGTTTGAGATTTCAGGTAAGGGCCGAAGGCCTTCCGTGACGACGAGCCACGGAACGGGGGGGGCGTTGGATCCATCCCACGCGCGGGGGCGGGGCGGAATCAACTTAACCGACGGAGGGAGGAGCGAGGCTACGGAACGCCGGACCGAGGCACACCAAGGGCGTGAAGACCCAATCCCGGGTGGGAGCTTGGCGGGAGAAAGATGTTTCCAGGCTCGATTCCCCCGCATCCAGCGGGAGCGAAATCAGAGCGAGCAAATACAGCGTATGAAGCGGCGGAGCGGCGAGCGGCGGGGCGTCACTCCCGGCAAGCATCGTCTTCAAGGTCGAGCACATCAGGGGAAACGCCGGAGAGGAGGGGGGGGGTCCGCCTGAGCCATCGCGACCGTGACAACCGTGTGGCGCGGCGGTCTGCGGTGAACCGTGGCACGATGGTCGCACCGCGTCTCGATGCTGCGCGATAGAGTGACAGTGCAGAAAGCAAAGAGCCTGCGCCACAACGAACACACCGAACACACCGAGGGCCGTCGCCGCCAAGAAGCGGAACCGCGTACTCACGGCTTTCGGGCGCAAACGCATGTTTGGACGCTAGTCAAACGCCGTGCCGACCGCAACCAATGGTTTGAAGGACCAGGGGGTGTAATCCAATAAACTAATTCCAAACGCCAACCGGCCTGGCACTCGAACCGTTGAACCCAAATCCGCGGATAAGGAGCGTCCCGGAATCTGCATCGATCGGCGTTAATCCGCGGTTCCCACTTCCCTTGCGTCCGTGGCGACAAATCGAATTCTCGTCTCAATTGAACCTATTGAACCTATCACTTTTTATCACTTTTTGTCACTTTTCGTCTAACTCGACCGGTGGGACTTTCACCCACGAGGTAACCAACGTCACCAGCGCACGCATCCCGAAGATGTTGGTAGAGGTTGTCGCGCTGCGACAACCCTGCCCGCGTACAGCCGGCGGACAGAGCCGCAGCGCGGTTCGTGCCGCGCCTGAACGGCGCGGGGAGGCCGCAGCGCGGCGTCCGCCTTCTCCAACAAATTCGGGATGCACGGCCCTCGGGCGCAGCAGGGCAAAAATACTATCGCGCCGGTAACAAACAGGGTAGCCTGCCTCATGCCGCTGTCGCCACGTAGCACCGGTTCGGTCAAAGCGTTCACTTTGATCGAGCTGTTGGTGGTGATTGCAATTATTGCGATACTGGCCGGGATGTTGCTGCCGGCCCTGGGCAAGGCCAAGGCCAAAGCGCAGCAGGTCCGTTGCGCGAGCAACCTCCGCCAGTTGGGCTTTGGCTTCTTGATGTACGCCGGCGATTACAACGATACACTGCCCGGAACCAACGCGGTGCCCGGAGACCCCTACGTTTATCTGCGCTTCAAACGCGTTATCACCCCTTACATGGGCCGGCAGAGCACCAATATTCAGGTCGCGACGCAGGGCGACCGGGTCTTCATTTGCCCGAGCGACAAGGGGCTGCCTCTGCGGGGTCTCCCCAATCCGGTGTCTTCTTATGAAGATACGGAATTCAGCAGCTACGTCTACAACGGTGTCTGGTTCGGACCGAACATAGGTCTACGCAAGGTGGCGTCGATCAAGAATCCGGTTCAAACCCTGCTGGTCACCGAGCACGCGGCGTTTTACGCGCAGTCCTGGCACAAGCCCCAAAAGGCCGTCGGTAAGACCGGTCAATTCAGGGATGCGCTGAACAACATCGTGTTCCTCGATGGCCACGTCCGCGCCGCGCGGATTTATTGGGACGGCAAGGATGCCGGTGAATTGTATCCTTACTTCTACAACCCGCCGAGCAAGGGCGCGTACGAGTATTCGTGGGATGACAAGTAGCAAAACACGCCCTCCTTTTTTCGTTGATTTAATCGTTGATTTAAGCAGCTATAGCTAGTGAACACGCACACACCCATAGCGACCGCGATCTTCGTTCTGGCGCTTTCGTGCACAGGCTGTTCGTGGCGAACCCCGGCGAAGGGAGACGCCTCGCCTGCTGTTCGCGCAGAAGAAAACAACCTCGTCGCATCGAAGACGCCCGAGCTCATCGCTACTCCGAATCCGACCCCGGGCTGGTTGGGTTACACCATCGAGCGCGTGAACGGCTCGGCCGGACGCACCGCGCTGTCGGCACATTTCCAACTGGTCACCGCTGCGTGGGGGCACGAAAACGCACAGATGCCCAACCTCGTCTATATGCCGGAGAAGAAGCGCCTGCTCATGACCATTGAGTATGGGCCTCCGACGGTGCGCACCGTGGTGATTCATAGCGATGACCTGGGCGCAACGTGGAGTGAGCGGCGGTGGCTGCACACGAACGAGCAAGGCAAGCCTGATGTTGGTATCACGGCGGGCCTGACTTATTTCGGGAACGGATTTCTGACCACCAGCCCGGAATCCGGCACCCGCTACTTCAGCCGGGATTATGGCATGACCTGGACCGAGACGGCGCCGGTGCCGAAGGGTGCCAACGGCCGCGATCTCTACCATTGGGACCCGTTGCTGGTGGATCGGGACAGGTCCGGACAAATCGTACGACTAGCCGAAACTCGGTGGAACGAGACGGGCGCGCGACGAGACGACGCCAAGAGTAAATACTCGCAAGGCTATCTATGGTTCAGCGAGGATCTCGGGAAATCCTGGGGTCGTGAGACTCCCGTGCCCGCTTGGCATGGCGTCAACGAGATCGCACTGGTGCGGGCGAGGAATGGTGACATTGTGGCCGCCTGCCGCACGGACAATCCCGTGCGATTCACGGGCGAACTCGACATGTACTCCGGCATGGGCATATCGATCTCACGCGACAACGGGGCGACCTGGTCCGATTTGAACCCCCTTTATGAGTACGGCCGGCATCACCCGAGCTTGGTGGTGCTTCCGAACGGCGACATCGTTATGTCCTACGTCGTGCGGATCGGTTACACGGACGCAAAAACCGGCTTTCCCCGTTTCGGCATTGAAGCGGTGATAAGCCACGACAACGGCAAAACGTGGGATCTGGATCACAAATACATCCTCGCCCATTGGACGGGCAAGATTACCGGGCGCAATTCGTGGTGGGGTCTGAGCCAAACCACTTCCACAGTTCAGTTGCCAGATGGAGCGTTGCTGACTACTTTCGGGACTGGCTTCCGCAATGAGCCCACGCAGCCCTTGTGCAAGATGGACGTGGGGTTGGTTCGTTGGCGCGTCACCGACAGGCCGGTTAATTCCGACCGAGCTTTTCGCGATTCTCCGTACGATTCTGAACTCAGGAACACGTTTGACCCGAAGAACAGCAACCCTCGCTCTCAAATCAAGTGACGATGAAAACAGTCCAAAGCCCCCCTCCTCCTCCTCCCGTAAATAGGAATGCCTTCACATTAATCGAACTGCTCGTCGTCATCGCCATCATCGCGATCCTGGCTGGCATGCTCCTACCGGCCCTGGGGAAGGCCAAAGCGAAGGCACAACAAACCAAGTGTCTATCGAACATGCGTCAGATTGGGCTGGGATTTACGCTCTATGTGCACGACTTTGAGGATACATTCCCCCCCGCCAATCTCTGGCCAACTCCCGTCTGGGCTTACTGGCCTGGAAAGACGCCCTTCTCAAACTACATGCTGTATCCTTACATTAAGAGTCAGGATTTCTGGTTTTGCCCCACAAAGACCAAAGACGACACTTGGGTCGGCGCTTCGGGGATACCGGCTTCGTATGGCTGGAACCACTTCCTCGGCGGCGGCATTTCCCTTCAGGGCAACACTTGGAAGACCTTCAATCCACCGCTGAAAATGACCTCGATCGCTTCCCCCAGCCAGACCGTGCTAGCCCTTGAAACCGTCGGAAGCAGCGTGGCACTAGGCCCCCCGAGCGGGGCCGGAACCGATGCCAGCACGAAATGGTCCATCTATCCTACATCGGCAAATTTTCGGCATTCGGGGGGTATGAACTTCACGATGGCGGACGGCCATTCGCAATGGTTCAGAAAGGACAACGCCGACTTGACCAATCGCGATGACAGAATGTGGACCGGCAAGGGCTTATAGCCCGATTCATCCGCATCGTAAACGGGGGGAGTTTACCGGCGTTGTCTTCCCCATAAAGGACGAGGGCCAAACCGGTCTGCTTCATATGGCTCAGGCATGCGGTGCGTCTTCCCCGGTCCTTGGCTTTGGCGAGGGCGGGCAACAACATCCCAGCCAGAATCGCGATGATCGCAATGACAACCAACAACTCGATCAGCGTGAACGCCGCTCGCGATACCCCGCGGGTGGGCCAACAGCGCTTCCCCCAGTAGAACGAGGCAACCCGATGCGTCATAGCCGAGATCATGTCAGGGGACCACGACGGGTCGTAGTTGACCGGTGGCGGCAGAGGAGACATTTCCGGGACACTGCCCCCAGTAAAATGATCTTCAAGCACAAAAAAAACGCTGGCTGTGAGACGGACCGTGCCTCCCGAAGTTGTTGGAGACGGTAGCGGACGCCGCGCTGCGGCCCCGTTCCGCCCGCTGTACGCGGGCGGGGTTGTCGCAGCGCGACAACCTCTACCAACAAGGGGTTGTCGCAGCGTGACAACCTCTACCAACAAGTTCGGGATGCACCGTCCGGACCGGCGGCTGGGTGCATCTC